>JAEXAG010000019.1 GCA_023394655.1 Pseudomonadota bacterium | reverse complement strand
ATCGGCGGCAACGAGCGCTACGTCTCGGTGAGCCGCCGCGAGTTCAAGAAGGTGATGCGCGGCGAGGCCGACATCCTGCCGCTGCAGCCACCGCTGCTCTGAAGCGGCACCCCGGGATCAGGGCGTTTCCGGCACCTGCCGCGCGAGGCAGGCGCGATGCCCGGCCTCCACCGGGCGTGCCAGCGGTCCGCCCTCGGGCCGCAATTCCGCCAGCTTCGCCAGCAAGGTGTCGTAAGCGGCCAGCCCCGCGGGAGGATCCCGCCGGCACAAGGCATCGGCCAGCACCGCGCGGGCCATCAGGTGCGCGCCGAGGGTGATGCCGTCGGTCACCGGCTGCGCGGCGATGGCTTCAAGGCTCGCTTCGGCGGCAGCGCGGGTACGGTCGTCGCTGGCCGCGTCGCCCAGTTGCAGCCGCGCCCGCGCGATCCGCGCCTGCAGGGAGCCCGGCTGCAGGGATTGCGCCGCATCCAGCCGCGCCAGGGCGCCCGGCACGTCGCCCAGCAAGGCCAGCGCCTCGGCCTGCAGCAGCAGCACGCCGGCATTTTCGCGCTCGCGCAGGCGGTTGATGTCGTCGAGCACGCGCAGGGCCGGCTCGGCGCGGCCGGATTCCACCAGCACCGCGGCATCGCGCTCCAGCGTGTCGGCGAGCGCGGCGGGTTGCTGCAGATCGCGCAGCAGGCGCGCGGCGCGCAGGTAGTGCTCGTGCGCGGCGGCCAAGTCGCCGGCGGCATGCGCGGCCTGCCCCAGTGCATCCCAGGAACCGGCCGCTTCCGGGCCATCGGCGCCGTGGCGCTGCAGCAGCAGCGGCTGGTTGGCCTGCAGCTCCGCCCGTGCCTCGGCGATGCGGCCTTCCTCCAGCAACAACAAGGCGTGCAGCCGGCGCAGTCCGAGCGTGTCCGGGTGCGAAGGCCCCTGCAGGTCGTCGGAAAGCACCAGTGCCTCGCCATAGGCCCGTGTCGCTGCCGCGCTGCGGCCGATCTGCTGCTCGGCGGCACCGATGGAGCGCAGGATGTCGATCGCCAGCGGATGCCGCTGCCCGGCCACGCCACGCAACAGCGCCAGCGCATTCTGGAAGCCGCGCAGGGCCTGCGCCGGATCGCCCGCATCCACCGAAAGCGCGGCCAGGTCGGTGAGGTTCTCGACCACGCCGATGTCATCGCCCAGTGCGTTGCGACGCAGGGAAAGCGATTGCTCGAACAGGCGCCGGGCGTTGTCTCGATCGCCCACGCTGCGCTGACAACGCGCCAGCTGGGAGTAGTAATCGGCGGCCAGTGCCGGCAGCTGCGCCTGCGCCGCGCGCGCCTGGCCGAACATCGGCTGCAGGGTGGCGATGCAGGCCGCGGCATCGCCTTCCAGCCGCTCCAGCCGGCCGCGCTGGGTGGCGGCATCCAGGCGCAACGCGGGGCTGGCATCGGGCAGGCCGCGCAGCAGCTTTTCCTGTTGCGCCAGCAGTTCGCCGGCCTCGCGGTACTGGCCGAGCGCGATGCGGATCCGCGCGATCACGCCCAGCAACTCGGCATGGGCGCGCGGCTGCCGCGCCAGTTCGCGCTCGCCGCGCAGTTCGCCGGCATCCACCAGCGTCTGCACGTCCACCGCCTTGCCGGTCGCGGCCACGCCGGCATTCTCGAACAGGCCGATGACGAAATCCTGCAGCGCCTGCGCGCGGGCCGTTTCGCGCACCGCCTGCTGGCGCTGGGCCCAGGTCAGGGCCAACAGGCCGAGCAAGGCCACCAGCACCGCGCTGGTGACGAGGATCGCCCAGCGATGGCGCAGCAGGAACTTGCGCAGCCGGTAGCCGACGCTCTGCGGCCGGGCCAGCACCGGCAGGCCATCGAGATGCCGCTGCAAGTCGAGCGACAGCGCTTCGGCGGAGGGATAGCGTTCCCCCGGCTGCTTGGAAAGCGCCTTCAGGACGATGTTGTCCAGATCGCCGGCGAGCATCCGCGCCCAGCGCCTGCGATCGATGCCGGGCACGGCCTCGTCGTCGCCGCCGCGCAACACCGCCAGCGAAGGCCGCAGCGGCTCGCCGGCGAGGATCGCCTCTTCCCACTGCGCGCTGCTCTCGCGCTTGAGCCGGTAGGGTTTTTCGCCGGTCAGGAGTTCGAACAGGACCACGCCCAGCGAGTACACGTCGGTCTGGGTGGTGATCGCGCCGCCGCGGATCTGCTCGGGCGCGGCGTAGTGCAGGGTGAAACTGCGCACGCCGGTGTGGGTGGCTTCCGGCATGTCGGCTTCGTTGCCGTCGAGCAGCTTGGCGATGCCGAAATCCAGCAGCCTCGCCTCGCCCTCGGCGGTGACCAGGATGTTGGAAGGCTTGAGATCGCGATGCACCACCAGGTTGGCGTGGGCATGGCTGACCGCCGCGCAGACCTGCTGGAACAGCTGCAGGCGCTGGCGCACGCCGAGGCCACGTTTGCGGCAGTAATCGAGGATGCCTTCGCCCTGCACTTTCTCCAGCGCCAGGTAGGGCTGGCCGGAGGCGCTGATGCCGGCATCCAGCAATCGCGCGATGTGCGGATGCGCCAGCCGCGCGAGGATCTGCCGCTCGCGGGTGAAGCGCAGGCGCAGGTTGGGGTCGGCAAGGCCGGGGCGCAGCAGCTTCAGTGCCACCCGCCGCTCGTACAGGCCATCGGAGCGTTCGGCCAGCCAGACCTGGCCCATGCCGCCCTGCCCCAGCAAGCGCTCGAGCCGGTACGGGCCGACCTGCTCGCCTTCGCGCGGGCCGGGGGGCGCGGTGACCAGCGGGGTATCGAGCAGGCTGCCTTCGGTGGTTTCCTGCGCCAGCAGGCCGCGCAGATCGCGGGCGAAATCCGCGTCTTCGGCCTCGATCTCCGCCAACCGGGCCTCGCGCGATCGCGGCTGCTCGATGTCGAGCAGGGCGTCCAGCGCCTCGGATAGCCGCTGCCAGCGGGTGCGGTCCATCACTCGCCCTGCAGGAGATGCAGCAGGAACATCCGCGCCTTCTGCCAGTCGCGCCGCACGCTGCGCTCGCCGCGATCCAGCAACTCGGCGATCTGCGGCTCGGACAGGCCCGCGAAATAGCGCAGCTCCACCACCCGCGCCAGATGCGGATCCACCTCGGCCAGGCGCGCCAGCGCGGCATCGAGCGAGAGCAGGTCCTCGTCCAGTCGCAGGCCGCCATCGACGTGCTCGGGCAGGTCGGCCACGCGCTGCACGGTGTCGCCGCCGCCGCGCTTGAGCGCCACCCGCGCGCGGGCGTGATCCACCACCACGCTGCGCATGGCGGAAGCGGCATAGGCGAAGAAGGCGGTGCGGTCGGTGAATTCGGCCTGCGCCTGCCCGACCAACTTCAGGTAGGCCTCGTGGACCAGCGCGGTGGCATCGAGCGTGTCCTCGCTGCCACCGCCCAGCTGGCGTTTCGCGATGGCGTGCAGCTCGTGGTAGAGCGCCTGCAGCACGCGATCGAGCGCCACGCGGTCGCCGCCGCGTGCCTGGTCGAGCCACTGGGTGATGCCTTCCGCCGGCGTGTGCATGGGGCGAGTGTAGCGCCGGGGCCGCCGCGCCTGCGTGTGGCCTTCAGCGCTGGCAGCGCGGGCACCACACGCTGGCGCGCTGGCCGATGCGGGCTTCCTTGAGGCGCCCGCCGCAACGTTTGCAGGACTCGCCGCCGCGGCCATAGACGAACAGTTCCTGCTCGAAGTAGCCGGGCAGTCCGTCGGGGCTGATGAAATCGCGAAGCGTGGTGCCGCCGCGGGTGATGGCGTGGGCGAGGATGCGCTTCACCGCCGCGGCCAGCCGCAGGTAGCGTTCGCGCGAGACCTTGCCGGCCTCGCGCAGCGGGTGGATGCCGGCTTCGAACAGGGCTTCGGCGGCGTAGATGTTGCCGACGCCGACGACGACGGCCTGATCCATCAGGAACGCCTTGACCGGCGCCCGGCGGCCACGCGACAGCGCGAACAGATGGTCGCCATCGAAATCCTCCGACAAGGGCTCCGGGCCGAGGCCGCGCAGCAGCGCGTGGGTTTCGCCCGGCAGCTGCCAGAGCAGGCAGCCGAAACGGCGCGGGTCGTTGAAGCGCAACACGCGGCCATCGTCGAGGGCGACATCGACATGGTCGTGCGCGCGCACCGGCACGCCGGCATCGAGCACCCGCAGCGAACCGGACATGCCGAGGTGCCAGAGCGCGCTGCCGGCGGCGCTGTCCAGCAGCAGGTACTTGGCGCGCCGGCGGATGCCGGTGATCTCCTGCCCGACCAGCCGCGTGCCGATCTCCGGGGCGATCGGCCAGCGCAGGTCGCGGCGGCGCAGGACGGCATCGACCACCCGGCGCCCGGCCAGATGGGGCTCCAGGCCGCGGCGGGTGGTTTCGACTTCGGGCAGTTCGGGCATGGCGCGGCTTCGTGGCTCGATTTGAGCAAGGTGGGGGCACGCCCGCGCCGGGCAAGGCCGATCCGCTGAACGCATCGGCGGGGCAGGCTGGCGTTCCGGCAAGCCGGCCCCCATCATGGCAGCAGGTTTCCCGCTTCCCCGCTCCCCATGCCCGACTTCCTGATCGACTTCCTCGCCGGCGGCGTCGCCGGCATCGGCTGGCTCGGCTTCGGCCTGTACCTGCTTGTCGCCACCCAGCTGACCATCTTCTCGGTGACGCTCTACCTGCACCGCAGCCTGGCGCATCGCGGCGTGGACTTCCATCCGGCGGTGGCGCATTTCTTCCGCTTCTGGACGTGGTTCACCACGTCGATGATCGGCCGCGAGTGGGCGGCGATCCATCGCAAGCACCACGCCAAGTGCGAAACCGAGGATGACCCGCACAGCCCGATGTTCAAGGGCATCGGCACGGTGTTCTGGCGCGGCGTTGAACTCTACCGCGAAGCCCGCGCGGACCGGGCCAGCATCGACCAGTACGGCAAGGGCTGCCCGGACGACTGGA
>JAEXAG010000122.1 GCA_023394655.1 Pseudomonadota bacterium | reverse complement strand
GCCTGAATGAAGAACGCCCCGCGATTGCGGGGCGTTTTCGTTCGCGGCGGGCGGATCAGGCCGCCTGCACCACCACCCGCAGCGGGTTGCGCCATTCCGCCAGCAGTTCGGCCTCGCGGGCCTTGGCTGCATGGAAGTGCGCTTCCTTGACGTGGCCGAAGCCGCGGATGTGCTCGGGCACCGAGGCGATTTCCGCCGCCAGCCCGACATTCCCGCCATCCAGTGCGTCCAGCAGGCCGCCGATGGTGCTTTCGTAATCGGCGATGAGCTGGCGTTCCATCCGGCGCTCGGCGGTGCGGCCGAAGATGTCGAAGGCGCCGCCGCGCAGGCCCTTCATCTTCGCCAGCAGGCCGAAGGCCTTGAGCATCCACGGGCCGTATTCCTTTTTCACCAGTTCGCCGCGGGCGTTGCGCTTGGCGAACAGCGGCGGTGCCAGGTGGAAGCGCAGCGTGTAATCGCCCTCGAACTGCTGCTCCAGGTTGCGGCGGAACTCCGGTGCGCTGTAGAGGCGCGCCACTTCGTACTCGTCCTTGTAGGCCATGAGCTTGAAGAAATAGCGGGCCACGGCCTCGGAGAGATCGGTGGAGCCGGGCGCGCGGCGGGTTTCGGCCTCGCGCACGCGGGCGACGAAGTCCGAGTAGCGGCGCGCGTAGGCGGCGTCCTGGTAATCGGTGAGGAAGGCGACGCGGCGTTCGACGATCTCGTCGAGCGAGCGCGAGAGCCGGGCATCGTCCAGCGGCAGGAAGGCCACGCCGCTGCCGTGCTCGGGCACGTGGCGCAGTTCGTCTTCCGCGAAGGTCGCGCCCTGTGGCGACAGCCCGGATTCGTGGCCTTCGTTCGCGGTCGGTGCCAGGAGCGGCAGCGCGTGCGGGGTCTTCTCCGCTTCGGTCGGCGCGTTGCGGACGACGCCGGCGGCCTCGATCACCGCCGGCAGGTCGATGGCGGCCAGGCGGCCCCAGGCGAACGCGGTCTTGTTCATCTCGATGGCGGCGCCATTGAGCTCGACCGCGCGCATCAGCGATTCCAGCGACAGCGGCACCAGGCCCTGCTGCCAGGCGTAGCCGAGCATGAACAGGTTGGCGGCGATCGCATCGCCCATCAGCGCGGTGGCGAGCCGGGTGGCATCGACCTGCAGCGGCTCGCCGCCATCGAGCGCGGTACGCACCGCGGCGATGATGTCGGCGGCCGGGAACTGCATGTCCGGACGCGTGGTGAAGGTGCCCGGCATGGCTTCCCAAGTGTTCAGCAGCACGCGGGTGCGGCCGGCGCGCACTTTCGACAGCGCCCAGTAATCGTTCACCACCACCATGTCGCAGCCGAGCACCAGATCGGCCTCGCCGGCGGCGATGCGCGCGGCGTGGATGTCCGAAGGCGATCCGGCGATGCGGATGTGAGTGGTGACCGCGCCGCCCTTCTGGGCCAGCCCGGTCTGGTCGAGCACGGTGGCACCGCGGCCTTCCAGATGACCGGCCATGCCCAGCAGCGCGCCGATGGTGACCACGCCGGTGCCGCCGACGCCGGTGATCAGGATGTTCCACGGCTGCTCGAGCCCGGTGGCGATGACCGGATCGGGCAGGCTGCCCAGCCGGGCCGCCGCGCCGGAACCGCCGCGCGCCGGTGCGCCCTTGCGCGGACGGCCCCCGTGCACGGTGACGAAGCTCGGGCAAAAGCCTTCCACGCAGCTGTAGTCCTTGTTGCAGTTGGACTGGTCGATGCTGCGCTTGCGGCCGAATTCGGTGTCCTTCGGCAGCACGCTGACGCAGAACGATTTCTTGCCGCAGTCGCCGCAGCCTTCGCAGACCAGCGAGTTGATCATGACGCGCTTCTGCGGGTCTTCCATCTTCCCGCGCTTGCGGCGGCGGCGCTTTTCGGTGGCGCAGGTCTGGTCGTAGATCAGCACGCTGACGCCCTTCACTTCGCGCAGGCGCTTCTGCACCTCCTCGAGGTCACGGCGATCGTGGAACTCCACTTCCTTCGGGAACAGGTAGCGCTTCAGCGTCCATTTCCGGATGTCGTCTGAGAGCAGCACGATGGTGTGCACGCCTTCGCTCAACACCTGGTGGGCGATCTGCGGAACGCTCAGCGGGCCGTCGACAGGCTGGCCGCCGGTCATCGCCACCGCATCGTTGTAGAGGATCTTGTAGGTGATGTTGACCCCGGCCGCGACCGATTGCCGGATCGCCAGCGAGCCGGAGTGGAAATAGGTGCCGTCGCCCAGGTTCTGGAACACGTGCGGGGTTTCGGTGAACGCCGCCTGCCCGGCCCAGGTCACGCCTTCGCCGCCCATGTGGGTGAAGGTGTCGGTGTCGCGGTTCATCCACGTCACCATGTAGTGGCAGCCGATGCCGGCCATCGCGCGGCTGCCTTCGGGCACCTTGGTGGAGGTGTTGTGCGGGCAGCCGGAACAGTAGTGCGGCACGCGCGGGAAGTTGGCACGCGGCAGCGCCAGTTCGCTTTCCTTCGCGGCCATCCATTCCAGCACCTGGTCCATGTGCTCGCTGCGGTGGAAGCGCCGGATGCGCCGGCCGATCACCCCGGCGATGGTCGCCGGCGTCAGTTCGCCAGTGGAGGGCAGGATCCACTCGCCGGCCTCGTCGTGCTTGCCGACGATGGTCGGGCGGTCGCCTTCGAAGTTGTAGAACAGCTCCTTCATCTGGCTCTCGATGAAGCTGTGCTTCTCCTCGACCACCACGATGTCCTCGAGCCCGCGGGCGAAGGCGCGGATGCCCCGCGGCTCCAGCGGCCAGGTCATGCCGACCTTGTAGATGCGGATGCCGAGATCGGCGCAGGCGCGCGCGTCCAGGCCCAGGTATTCCAGCGCCTGCAGCACGTCCAGATAGCTCTTGCCGGTGGTGACGATGCCGAGCCGCGCGTTCGGCGAATCGATCACCATGCGGTCGATGCGGTTGGCGCGGGCGAAGGCCTGCGCGGCCTTGACCGCATAGCGGTGCAGGCGCATTTCCTGCTCCAGCGGCGGATCCGGCCAGCGGATGTTGAGGCCGCCTTCGGGCATCTCGAATTCGTCGTCGCCGGGCAGGATGATCTCCTGCGCCAGCGGGTTCACCTCCACCGAGGCCGAGGATTCGACCGTCTCGGCGATGGTCTTGAAGCCCACCCAGCGCCCGGTGTAGCGGCTCATCGCGAATCCGAGCAGGCCCATCTCGAGGATGTCCTGCACGCCGGCCGGGTTCAGCACCGGCATCATCGCGCTGACGAATTCGTGCTCGCTGCCGTGCGGCAGGGTGGAGGAGCGGCAGGCGTGGTCGTCGGCGGCCAGCGCCAGCACGCCGCCGTGCCTCGAGGTGCCGGCGGCGTTGGCGTGCTTGAACACGTCGCCGCAGCGATCCACGCCGGGACCCTTGCCGTACCACATGCCGAACACGCCGTCGTGCTTCGCACCGGGGAACAGGCCGGTCTGCTGGGTGCCCCAGACCATGGTGGCGCCCAGGTCCTCGTTGAGGCCGGGGGTGAAGCGGATGCGGCTGGCCTCGAGGTGCTTGCGGGCGCGCCAGAGTTCCAGGTCGAAGCCGCCGAGCGGCGAGCCGCGGTAGCCGGACACGAAGCCCGCGGTATCCAGCCCGGCGGCGGCGTCGCGCAGGCGCTGCATCATCGGCAGCCGGACCAGCGCCTGCACGCCGGAGATGTAGATGCGGCCCTCGGTGCGCGCGTACTTGTCGTCGAGGGTGTAATCGGCGTCGTGGAGGCCGCGGGTCAGGCCGCCCCGGGCGGAGGCGGGCGAGGAAAGTTCTGCGGTGCTGGTCATGGCGCGGACTCGGGCAGGTGGAGCGCCAGCGGACATGCCGATGGCGCGGGCAAACCGCGAATTATAGGTGGCGCGAGTGGCAGGCGCGGGCCGGGCCGGGCTTTTGCGGTAGTCTTGTTCGCGGCTTCACAGTGTTCGCGAGCGTCATGTCCTTCCATTCCCGCTTCCTGCACCTCTGCCTTGCCGGTGCCCTTGCGCTGTCCGCGCTGCCCCTTGCCGCCCAATCGCTGCCGGCACCCGCGGAGTTCTATTTCGACGAGGATCGCGCCACCACCCAGCCCGTGGTGGCCGTGCGCGCGGATGATCCGGCCCTGATCGATCGGCTGGCCAAGCAAGTCGAGCGCGACCCGCGCGCCTGGACGCACATGCTGCAGTTGGCCGGCATCGCCATGAAGGGCGGCCGCCAGGAACTGGGCCGCGCCATGTACGACCGCGCGATCGCCGGCATGGGGGCCAAACAGCGCTGGTCGCGCGCGGCGCGCTGGCACTACGGCTGGGACCTGCATCGCAATGGCGATACCGCTGGCGCACTGATGCAGTGGAGCGAGTTGCTGCAGTCCAGCCCGGTGCGCGGGCAGTGGATCCCGACCACGCTGGCGATGGCGCTGTGGAAGCTCGATCGCAAGGAAGAGGCGAAGCGCTGGTATGCCGCCGCGGTCCGCACCGATCCCGGTCGCTGGAGTTCGCCTGCCGATCCGGCGGCGCTGCTGCCGGACTGGTCCGAGGCCGATCGCGCCCTCCTGCTGGAAGTGCAGCGGGCCTGGGCCGCGAACCCGCCCGTCTGGCCCTGATCGCGTCGGCGGGCGCGTGCCGGCGCACGTCCGCGCCGCCCGTCACCCGGCTTTGCTAGGCTTCGGCTTTGGCTCCGGAGGACGGCGATGAAGACGATCCTGGTGGCAAGTTCGAAGGGCGGCGTGGGCAAGAGCACGATCGCCACCCATCTGGCCGCGCATGCGGCCCTCGAAGGCCTCAACACGGTGCTGGTGGATGCCGATCCGCAAGGCTCCGCCACCCGCTGGGCCGAGCGCCGCAGTGATCTCGACAGCGCCGTGCTGCCGATCGACGGCACCCGCAAGGCCTGGCGCAAGCGCATCCCCGACGACAGCCAGCGGGTCATCGTCGATGCCCCGGCCGGGGCGATGCCCGCGGACCTAGACGCGTTCCTGGACATGGCCGACGCGGTGGTGATCCCGGTGACGCCCTCGGCGCTGGACATCGAGGCCACGGTGCCCTTCATCAACGGATTGGCCCGGCATCCGCGCCTGCGCAAGGGCGAGCTTCCGGTGGCGCTGGTCGGCAATCGGCTCAAGCCGTGGACGCGGACTTCGCAGCAGGCGATGGAGCTGTTGTCGGAATGGGGGCTGCCGCTGGTCGCCCAGCTGCGCGACAGCCAGTCCTACGTGCTGCTGACCGGGCTCGGGCGCAGCCTGTTCGACTACCAGTCCAGCGCCGTCCGCCAGCATCAGGAAGACTGGCAGCCGCTGCTGCGCTGGCTGTACAGGCCGCGTTGACGCGGCGCTGCCGTCCGGCAGGCTAGCGTGGCAACGGAAGATTGGACACGACGATGAACCCATCGCTGGAACAGCTCGTGCTGGTGCGACACGCGCATGCCGAACCGGCAGGCCCGGGGCAGGCGGATGCCGATCGCGGGCTTTCGCCGCTCGGCCGCGCCGAGGGCCGGGCGCTCGGACACTGGCTGCTCGCTTCGATCCCGGCCCCCGATCTGGTGCTCTGTTCGCCGGCGCGACGCACCCGCGAGACCCTGGCCGAACTGGTGGAGGCGGGATGCCGGCTGCCGGCGGTGGAATTCGAACCGCGCATCTACGAAGCCACGCCCGGCACCCTGCTGGCGCTTGCCGATGATGCTATGGCGGCCCGGCCCGACGTGCGGAGGATCTGGATGATCGGACACAACCCCGGGCTGGAATTGCTGATGGCGCATCTCGACGATGGCGTGCGCGCCGGCCCGCTTGGCCTGCGCACCGGCAGCGCCGTGGTGCTGGCGCCGATGGCGGGCTCACCCTTCGGCCTGCCGGCATCGGCGCGGCTGGCCGCCTTCCACCCGGCCTGAGCGATGCCGTCGCAGTTGCCCCTCTTCCTGCTGGCCTGCGTGGCGGCGCTGCCGCTTGCGGCGATGGCCAGCCAGCGCATCGACCCGGCGCGTTCGAGCGCCGATTTCGACATCGATCTGCGCATCGGCGGCGACCGCGTGCGCGGCCGTCTGCCGCAGGTGGGGGGCGCGCTGGTGCGCATGGACGATGGCCGCCTGCGCATCGAGATGGACGTGGACAGCAACGCCGCCGAGGTGCCGGGGCAGCCGCGCTACACGCGGATGCTGCGTGGCCCGCAGTTTTTCGACACCGCCCGGCATCCGCGGGTGCTGTTCGTCTCCGACCCCTTCCCCGAGGAAAAGCTGCGCCAAGGCGGGGTCTTCGAGGGCGCGCTCACCGTGCGCGGCGTGACCCGGCGCGAGTGCCTCGAAGTCTTGCCGGCGGCCTGCGCTCAGCCCTTGCGCGATTGCCCGCTGCGCGCCCATGGTGCGCTGCTGCGCGGGCGCTACGGCATGCGCAGCCTGCGCCTGGTGGCCGGCGAAGAAGTGCGCTATCGCTTCGTGCTGAACGGCGAGCGCACGCCATGATGCGGCGCCTGCGCCCCCTGCTGCTGGTCGCCGCGTTGCTGGCCGGCGGCTGCGCCACGGTATCGCCGGCGCTCAAGGCCGATGCCGCGCGGGTGGTGGCGGATGGCCAGCCCGACACGGTGGAATGCACGCGCGAGGATCGCTGCGCGCAACCCTCGCCGCTGGTCGATGCGGTGGCGGCGGATGGCCCCGGCCAGCACCGCGCGCTGATCATCGACCAGGGGCAGGACGCACTGCTGGCGCGCATCCACATGATCCGCGCCGCGCGCCGCAGCATCGATCTGCAGACTTTCATCTTCGACGAGGACGATTCCGGCCGCCTGATCCTGCGCGAGCTGGTCGGCGCGGCCCGGCGCGGCGTGCGCGTGCGCCTGCTGATGGACCAGTTGTCGGCGATGAAGAGCGCACGGACGCTGGCGGCGCTGGCGGGCGTGCATGCGAACTTCGAGGCGCGCGTGTACAACCCGGTGCTCGGCCGCGGCAGCGTCGGCATCCAGGATTACGCGTTGGCCACGCTGTGCTGTTTCCGCCGGCTCAACCAGCGCATGCACAGCAAATTGCTGCTGGTGGATGGCAGGTTGGGCCTTACCGGCGGCCGCAACTACCAGGATGACTATTTCGACTGGGACGAGGAATACAACTTCCGCGACCGCGACCTGCTGGTGAGCGGCCCGGTCACCGCGGAGATGGCGGCCAACTTCGAGGCGTTCTGGGCATCGCCGCGCAGCGTGCGCCTGTCGGAACTGCGTGACGTGGCGCGGATCCTGCGCGACGAAGGCATCCCGGAGCTGCCGAAACACGCCTATCGCCATCCCGAGCGCGCGCGCCTGATGCAGGCCGCGGCCAACGACCCCGCGCTGCTGCAGGCGCGGCTGGTGGCGCCCAGCCGGCCGGTGGCGGAGGTGGAGTTCGTCGCCGACCTGCCGCAGAAGCATCGCCGCGATGCCGCCCGCCACCGCGAGCTGTTCGCGCCGTCTTCCGACGTGCTGTTCCAGTTGCTCGATTCCACCCAGGAAGAAGTGCTGCTGCAGACGCCCTACCTGGTGCTCTCGCGCCCGGCGCAGGCGCTGTTCGCACGGATGCGCGATCGCGAGCATCGCCCGCGCGTGGTGGTTTCCACCAACAGCCTTGCAGCGACCGATGCCTTCATGGTCTATGCGCTCTCGCACAAGTACAAGCGCCGTTACCTGCGCCGTTTCGGCTTCGAAATATACGAATACAAGCCGTTTCCGGAAGCCGCGCCGATCGACCTGCCGGCCACCCGCGCAGTGGCGGAGGGAGATGGCCACGAAGCGCGGCCCTTCGCGGCGCCGGCCTGGCGGGCCGTGCCCGGCCGCGAACCGGCGGTGTCCAGCGAATACGTGGTGCGCCGCCGCTTCCTGTTCGGCTCGCGCGGGACGCCGGCGCCGCTGAAGCGGGCCGGCGTGCGCATCGGCCTGCATTCCAAGTCGATGGTGGTGGACGAAGCCATCGGCGTGGTCGGCACCCACAACTTCGACCCGCGCGGCGACAATTACAACACCGAAAGCGCGGTGGTGATCCGCGACATCGGCTTCGCGCGGGAATTGGCTGCCAGCATCCGCCAGGACATCGCGCCGGCCAACAGCTGGGTGATCGCGCCGCGCGAGCGCCTGCCGATCCTGCCGGGCCTGAACTACTCGCTGCTCAAGGTCTCCGAGCACCTGCCGATCTTCGACCTGATGCCCCTGCGCTACGCCACCAGCTGGGAATTCGTGCCCGGCCCGGAATGCCCGCATCCGCTGCGCCCCTACGACGCGGATTTCTACCGCTGCCACAAGGCCGTGGGCGATTTCCCCGAAGTGAACGTCGGCGCGAAATGGCTGGGCACGCGCATCCTCACCGCATTCGGCGCGGGCCTTGCGCCGATCCTTTGACCCGGTTGTCGGGTTTCCAGGCCATGACTTCCGCTGGGTGACTTCCGGCACGTTTGCTTGTTGTTTTGGTGTATTACATTACCAACACACCAGCACAACAAGAGGAGTCACCATGAACGCCAACGCCCGTCCCGCCGCTCGCCATTGCGCTGCCCCGGCTGCCAGCATCCCGGTGTCGCGCGCGCCTGCCCGCCGCGTTCCCGGCACCGGCTATGGTCGCAGCAGCGGATATGCCGATCCGGTCCGCAGCTTCGCCCCGGGTGCCATGCCCTCGCGCTTCCGGGTGCATTGAGCGTGCTGCTATGCTGGCCGGGCTTCCCTCATGGCCGCCTGCATGTTCCGCGCCGACATCACCCTCGAACAACTCAATGCCTGGTCCGAAAACACCCTGATGCGCCCCTTGGGGATCGAGTTCACCGAGATCGGGCCGGATTACCTGCGCGGCACCATGCCGGTGGATGCCCGCACCCACCAGCCCTACGGCCTGCTGCACGGCGGTGCCTCGGCGGCATTGGCGGAAACGCTGGGCAGTACCGCCGCCGGCATGTGCGTGGAAGAAGGCGAGGGCGTGGTCGGCATCGAGATCAATGCCAACCACCTGCGTGGCGTGCGCGAGGGCAAGGTCACCGGTACCGCGCGGGCGTTGCACGTCGGTCGCAGCACCCAGGTCTGGGAGATCCGCATCGAGGACGATGCCGGCAACCTGGCCTGCGTTTCGCGCCTGACGCTCGCGGTCATCCGCCGACGCTGAACCCGGCCCCCGGCCGGGACGGGCGAGTGCCTCGCGGCTGTGGCGTCGCCATCGGCCGACGGGTATCGTGGCGGGTCATGTCCGCCCGTGCCGATTCCTCCTTTTTCCGACTGCTCCGCTACCTGTGGCGGGTGCCGCTCCTGTTCTTGCACGTGCTGGTCGCGCTGCCGGTGGTGCTGTTGCTGCTGGTGCTGCCGACCCGCCGCATTCCGATCCGCGGGATGCGCCTGGAGTACCGGCTGATCCGCTGGTGGTCGCGCTGGCTGATGCGGGTCTTCGGCATCGACGTGCGCGGCATCGGCGATCCGCTTCCCGGCGCGGTGATGTTCGTGGCCAACCATGTCAGCTGGGTGGACATCGTGGTGCTGCACAGCCAGCGCATGATGGGCTTCGTGGCCAAGAAGGAAATCGAAAGCTGGCCGCTGGTCGGCTGGATGGCCTCGCGCGCGGAGACGATCTTCCATCGGCGCGGCAGCCAGGAATCGCTCGGCGGGGTGATCGAGCTGATGGCCGAGCGCCTGCGCACCGGGCATTCGGTCGGCGCCTTCCCGGAAGGCGGCACCCGGGGCGGCCACGGGCTCGGGCCGTTCCACGCCCGCATCCTCACCGCGGCGGTGGAGACCGGCGTGCCGGTGCAGCCGGTGGCGCTGCGCTACGGCGCCGGCGGCATGGCGCAGACGCGGGTGGCGTTCGCGCCGCGCGAGAACTTCCTGCAGAACTTCCTGCGCCTGCTCGGCGATCCGGCGATCCCGGCCGAAGTGGTGTTCCTGCCGCCGGTGCGCCCCGGCGACGCCGAATGGGCGGGGCGGCGCGCCATCGCGGAAACCGCGCGCGCCAGGATCGCGGCGGAGCTGCCCGGCGCATGAGCCTGGCGGAGAGCCCGTTCCGTCCCCCGCGCGGGCTGCGCAATGCGCATGTCCAATCGATGCTGTCTTCCGGCCCGGCGCGTGCCCGGCATGCGGCGCGGATGCTCGCGGCCGCCGGCGCCGAACACCGGACCCTGATGCTGGACGGCGGTGACGGCGCGCGCCTGCAGGGCGTGCTGAGCAGCGTGCCGGGCGCGTCCGACCATGATCTGGTGCTGCTGCTGCACGGCTGGGAAGGCAGCAGCGAATCCAGTTACCTGCGGGTGGCCGCGGCGCGGCTGCTGGCACGCGGCTGGCGGGTATTCCGGCTCAACTTCCGCGATCACGGCGGTACCCATCACCTCAACCGCGAGATCTTCCACTCCGGCCGCATCGACGAAGTGGTCGCGGCCACCCGTTCGCTGGTGGATCAGCTCGGCGTCTCGCGGCTGATGGTCGGCGGCTGGTCGCTGGGCGGCAATTTCGCCCTGCGGCTGGCGCTGCGCTCGGGCGCGGCCGGCCTGCCGCTGGCCGGCGTGGCGGCGGTGTGCCCGGCGATCGACCCGGCCCGCACCATGGACGCGATGGAATCGGGCCTGCCCGTCTACCAGCGCTACTTCGAGCACAAGTGGCGGCGCTCGCTGGCCCGCAAGCGCGACCTGTTTCCCGAGGTCCACGATTACAGCGACGAGGTACTGCGCCTGCGGATGCGCGCGCTCACCGCGTATTTCGTCAGCCGCGAAACCGAATACGGCTCCCTCGATGCCTATTTCGATGCCTATTGCATCGCCGGTGAGCGGCTGGCCACGCTGCCGGTGGATGCCGACATCCTGATGGCCGCGGACGACCCGGTGGTGCCGGTGGCGGATTTCCACGACATCGCCACCCATCCGCGGGTTCGGGTGGAACTGGCCCTTCACGGCGGCCATTGCGGCTTCGTCAGCGATTGGCGGATGCGCGGCTACGCCGAACAGTGGATGGAGCGGCAGGTCGAGCGCCGCTTCGGGGCGATGCCCGGCGAAGCCCGTTAAGCTGGCAGCCCCACCAAGGAGGAACGCGATGAAGCTCCGCACCGACAGCTTTGCCACCGGCCAGCCGATCCCGGCGAGTTTCGCCCTCGGCGCCGCCGATGGATTCGGCGGCAACCGCAACCCGCACCTGGCGTGGTCGGAGGTGCCCGAAGGCACCGCCTCCTTCGCGCTCCTGTGCATCGATCCCGATGCCCCGAGCGACGCCTCGCTGGCCGGCAAGCCGGGCGTGGAGATCCCGGTCGAGCATCCGCGCGGCAGCTTCGTGCACTGGATCGCGGTGGACATCCCGGCCGGCGTGCGGGAGATCGCCGAGGGTGCCGCGTCCTCGGGCGTGGTCCACGGTGGCAAGGCCGCCGGCACCGGCCTGCCCTTCGCGCGCGAAGGCCTGAACGACTACACCGGCTGGTTCGCCGGCGATACCTCGGGCATGCGCGGCGACTGGCACGGTTACGACGGCCCCTATCCGCCGCCCAACGATCTGCGCGTGCATCGCTACTTTTTCCGCCTGTTCGCGCTGGACGTGGCGACGCTGCCTCTGCCGGAGCGATTCACGGCCGCGGATGCGCTGGCTGCGATGCATGGCCACGTGCTGGCCGAGGCCGCCATCCACGGCAGCTACAGCCTGCACGGCACCGGCGGCTGAGGCCGCGCCGCCGGCGATGGGCGGCCTTCAGGCCGTTGCCGGCAGCCAGAGCAGCAGCGCCAGCCCGAGCAGGATCCGGTACACCGCGAAGCCGGTGTAGCGGTGCGACTTGACGTAGCCCAGCAGCCAGCGGACCACCACGAAGCCGGTGAGGGTGGCGGCGACGAATGCCAGCGCGACTTCACTCCAGGCTTCGCCGCCGAGTGCGCCGTCCTTCCACAGCTCCAGGAAGGCATAGGCGCTGGCCGCGAACATCGTCGGGATGCCGACCAGGAACACGAATTCGGTGGCCGCCGAGCGCCGCGACAGGCCGGCCAGCATGGCGATGAAGATGGCGGCCGCGGAGCGCGAGGTGCCCGGGAACACGCCGGCCACCACCTGCGCCAGGCCGACCAGGACCGCCACCGGCCAGGTCACCTGGGCGATGTCGCCGCGGCGTTCGGCCAGCCGTTCGGCGACGATCATCCACACCCCGCCGATCACCAGCGCCCAGGCGATCGGGGTGACGGTTTCCGGCAACTCCCAGCCCATCAGCCGCACCGGCAGGCCGACCCCCGCGGTGACCAGGAAGGCCGTCGCCAGCTTCATCGCGTAATCGCGGTTTTCCGGCAGGCGCAGGCCGGAAGCCAGGGTCCACAGGCGCTGCCGGAACACGAGCGTGATCGCGAGGATCGCGCCGGCCTGGATCACGATGTTGAAGAAATCCGAGCGTTGTTCGCCGAGGAAATGCTGTGCGATCAGCAGGTGGCCGGTGCTGGAAATCGGCAGGAATTCGGTGACGCCTTCGATGATGCCCAGCAGCAGGGCTTCGAGCAGGTCGGACATGGGCGGGTGATCCGGGAAAGGGCAGGGCGGAAAGCGCCCGAACCGCATGATCCGCATTCACGCGGCGCTTGTCGAACGCACCATGATGGGGAAATTCGCCGGATTCGTGTCTCTTGATGGTGCACAACTCTGTTTCGTGATGACCTTTCGTCTTTCAAATCAATGGCTTGCGAGCTGGCACGGGCCTTGCTTTTATTGATGCGAGGCATCCCGCCATCCGCAGAAGGAAACCCGCATGTCCATCGAAACCGTCGAAAAACTCATCAAGGATCACAAGGTCGAGTTCGTCGATCTCCGCTTCGCCGACATGCGCGGCGTGCAGCATCACGTCACCTTCCCGGCTTCCATCGTCGACGAGTCCCTGTTCGAGGACGGGCGCATGTTCGACGGCAGCTCGATCAGCGGCTGGCGCGGCATCCAGAACTCCGACATGGTGCTGCTGCCCGACGCGGACACCGCCTTCCTCGATCCGTTCACCGCCGATCCCACGCTGGTGCTGGTCTGCGACATCCTCGATCCGACCACCATGCAGGCCTACGAGCGTGATCCGCGTGGCATCGCCAAGCGCGCAGAGGCCTACCTGAAGGCCAGCGGGATTGCCGACACCGCCTTCTTCGGGCCGGAGCCGGAGTTCTTCATCTTCGATTCGGTGCGCTTCGCCAACGACATGGGCCACACCTTCTTCCGCATCGATTCCGAGGAAGCGGCGTGGAACTCGGCCACCGATTACCCGGGCGGCAACAGCGGCTACCGGCCGATGGTGAAGGGTGGCTACTTCCCGGTGCAGCCGCTGGATTCGCTGCACGACATCCGCGCCGAGATGTGCAAGGAACTGGCCAAGGTCGGGCTGGAAGTGGAAGTGCATCACCACGAAGTGGCCAATGCCGGCCAGTGCGAGATCGGCGTGCGCTTCGACACCCTGACCAAGAAGGCCGACGACCTGCTGACGCTGAAGTACATCGTCAAGAACGTGGCCCACCGCTACGGCAAGACCGCGACCTTCATGCCCAAGCCGATCGTCGGCGACAACGGCAGCGGCATGCACGTGCACATGAGCCTCGCCAAGGGCGGGCAGAACCTGTTCTCCGGCGACGGCTATGGCGGCCTCAGCCAGATGGCGCTGTGGTACATCGGCGGCATCTTCAAGCACGCCCGCGCCATCAACGCCTTCGCCAATGCCACCACCAACAGCTACAAGCGCCTGGTGCCGGGCTTCGAGGCACCGGTGATGCTGGCCTACTCCGCATCCAACCGCTCCGCCTCCTGTCGCATCCCCTACGTCTCCAATCCGAAGGCGCGGCGCGTGGAGATGCGCTTCCCCGACCCGATGTGCACCGGCTACCTGACCTTCGCCGCGCTGATGATGGCGGGCCTGGACGGCATCCGGAACCAGATCGACCCGGGCGGTCCGTCCGACAAGGATCTCTACGATCTGCCGCCGGAAGAGGAAAAGAACATCCCCACCGTCTGCCACTCGCTGGACCAGGCGCTGGAAGCGCTGGATGGCGACCGCGAGTTCCTCAAGGCCGGCGGCGTGTTCACCGACGACTTCATCGACGGCTACATCGCGTTGAAGATGAAGGAAGTGACCGCGTTCCGCGCGGCCACCCATCCGCTCGAATACCAGATGTACTACAC
>JAEXAG010000089.1 GCA_023394655.1 Pseudomonadota bacterium | reverse complement strand
CTGCTGGAAAACGATGCCGAGGCCCGCGATGCCTGGCGCGAGCGGATCGGCTACCTGCTGGTGGACGAGTGCCAGGACAGCAACGACGCGCAGTACCGGATGCTCCGCGCGCTGGCGGGCGATGCCGGCCAGTTCACCTGCGTGGGCGACGACGACCAGTCCATTTACGCCTGGCGCGGCGCCAATCCCGAGAACCTGTTGCGGATGGGCAGCGATTACCCGGCGCTCACCATCATCAAGCTGGAGCAGAACTACCGCTGCTCCAACCGCGTGCTGCGGGCCGCCAACCATCTCATCGCCCACAACCCGCACGAGCACCTGAAGACCTTGTGGAGCGATTCCGCCGATGGCGAACGCATCCGCATCTGGGAATGCCGCGACAGCGAGCACGAGGCGGAGAAGGTCGCTTCCGAGATCGATTTCGTCGCCCGCTCGCGCGGCGCGCCCTGGAGCGATTTCTGCGTCCTGTTCCGCGGCAACCATCAATCGCGGGTGCTGGAAAAGGCCCTGCAATTGCTCCGCATCCCCTATCACCTCTCCGGCGGCACGGCGTTCCTGGAGCGCGCGGAGGTCAAGGATGCGTTGTCGTGGCTGCGCCTGCTGGTGAATCCGGAAGACGATGCGGCGTTCCTGCGTGCGGTGCAGTCGCCGCGGCGCGAAGTGGGGCAGACCACGCTGGCGCGGCTGGCCGAGCTGGCGCGCGAGGCCGGCATGCCGCTTTCGCGCGCCGCCGAATCGGTCGGCCTGCTCAAGCAGCTGCCGCCGCGCGCGGGCAACGCCCTGCACGGCTTCACCGACATCCTCCACGCCCTGCGCCGCGAGGCGAAGGAAAAGACCGCCGCCGATCTGGTGCGCAGCCTGGCGCAGCGTTCCGGGCTGGATGCCATGCTCAAGGCGCAGTGCAAGACCGAACAGCTCTATCGCATCCGCGCCGGCAACCTGGAGGAGCTGGCGCAGTGGTTCGAGGGCGCGAAGGGCAGCGGCGTCGGGGATCTGGCCGCGCAGCTGGCGCTGGTTTCGCGCAGCGACAAGGACGATGCCGGCAACCAAGTGCGGCTGATGAGCCTGCACGCCTCCAAGGGCCTGGAGTTCCGCTACGTCTTCATCGTCGGCATGGAGGATGGCAGCCTGCCGCACGAGGCCAGCCTGGACGAAGGCCGGCTGGAAGAAGAGCGGCGCCTGCTCTACGTCGGCATCACCCGCGCCAAGGAACAGCTGTGGCTCTCGCATTCCCTGCGCGCGACGCGCTGGGGCAGCGTGGTCAAGCTGCCGCCTTCGCGCTTCTTCGATGAGCTGCCGGCCGCCGAGCTGCAGCGCGACGGGGCCGATCCGGTGGCCGATGCCGCCCGCAAGCAGGAACGCGCCCGCGCCGGCATCGCCAGCATCCGCGCCCTGTTCGACGAGTGATCCGGCGGGCTAGACTCGCGGCTTTCCCCCGCGAGATCCCCCCATGCGCCGGCTCCCCATCGCCCTGATCCTGGCCGCCCTGCTGCCGCTCGGTGCCTGTCGCCATGTCCCGCCGCAGGCCGCCGCCCCGACCGGGCCGGTGGCCACGTCCCCGACGGTCGCCGCCGACGACAACCTCAACGCCGTCGTCTGGGTGCAGCGGTCGGTCGAATACCGCACCGCCACCACCGGCATCTATCGTGCCGCCGCCGCCCGGCTCGATGCGGTGCTGGCCTCGGGCGAGGACGCGCTCGATCCGGCCGAACGCCAGCCCGCTCCTTCGGTGCCGCTTCCGCCGGCGGTGGTGATGGATGTCGATGAAACCGTGCTCGACAACTCGCCCTACCAGGCACGGCTGGTGGCCGATGGCGGCGAATACGCCGATGCCAGCTGGGATCGCTGGGTGGCGGAAGGCCGCGCCCGCGCCGTGCCCGGCGTGCTGGAGTTCGCGCGTGCGGCCGAGGCCCGCGGCGTCACCATCCTCTACATCTCCAACCGGGGCGCCCATCTGAAGGACGCCACCCTGGCCAACCTGCGCGCGGTTGGCATGCCGGTCGCCAACGAACACGTGTTCTACGGCCTCGGCATGGACGTGCCCGGCTGCGAGCAGAAGGGCAGCGAAAAACTCTGCCGCCGCCGCCTGGCCGCCGGCCAGTACCGCATCGTGATGCAGTTCGGCGACCAGCTCGGCGATTTCGTCCAAGTCGCGCGCAACACCCCGGCCGCCCGCGCCGCGCAGGCCGCGCAGCACGATGCCTGGTGGGGCGATCG
Source organism: Pseudomonadota bacterium (assembly GCA_023394655.1). Classification (GTDB taxonomy): domain Bacteria; phylum Pseudomonadota; class Gammaproteobacteria; order Xanthomonadales; family Xanthomonadaceae; genus Solilutibacter. The sequence goes on along the minus strand of JAEXAG010000089.1, from coordinate 3,503 downwards.
CTGGTGGATGCTGCCCAATCCCACCTACGGCAGCTGGGAACCGGCCCTGTTCGACAACCAGTGGCGCCTGCCGCGTGAGGAGCGGCGCCGGATCAAGCGCGAGTCGCTGGAAAAATAACGTTTGAAAACAATTACTTGAATAATAGAACTTCAGGTGTTGCATAAAGTTTCGGCGGACGCTAACCTGCGTCTGCCAAACATGTCCTCCGGCCTTGCCGGATCTTGAAGCGGAGGCCCACGGCCTCCCTTTTTTTGCCTGCCCGTTTTGCCTGCCCGATGCGCCGGCTTGCCGCAGGCGCATGGCATTCGCCAAGATGCGGGCTCCACGGGTTGAAGGTATCCATCCGGCTATGCAGATGCGCCAACGCCACCGCTGGCTGGCCGCATGGGGGCTGGCGGCCACTTGCGGCCTGCTCCTGGCCTGTTCCCCCTCGCCGTCGGGCAAGCACGACGCCACGTCCGTGGAAGCGCTTTCGCCCGGCGCCGCCTCGCCGGCCGAGGCGGTCACCGATCTCATCGGCCACCTGCGCCAGAACGAACTGGCGGAGCTCGCCCGCGTCGCGCTGCCACCGGCGCTGCACGCGGAAGTGGAAGCCGCCTGGCGGCAGGACGAGAGTCGTTGGCCGCTGACCGAGCTGCCGCTGGATGACCGCATTCCCGCCATGCTCGCCGCGCTGACCCGCCCGGCCGCCGAGGAACAGTTGCGGCTGGCCTTCCGCCGCCAGCTTTCCGGGCAGACCCGTGCCCTGCAGGATGCCGCCCGCGGGCTGGGCGTGTTCGGAAAGGAATACCTCGGCCGCGAAGGCGGCTACAACGCGCAGGAGCGCCAGCACTACACGCAGCTGGTGGACCGCTTCGCCAGCTGGGCCGCGCAGGCGCCGCTGGGCGATCCCGAGCGGGGCCGCCAGAGCATCGCGCTGCTGGTCAAGGGCGCCGAACGCGCCGGGGTGAAGGGCGACGCGGATTTCAGCCGCCTCGGCATGGAAGGCAGCCTGAAGGCACTGGTGCCGCTGTACATCGCCTTCAAGCAGATGCTGGGCCTGTACGGGCTGGGCGTGGATGCCACCCTGGCCAGCCTGCAGGCGGAAACCGTGAGCAGCGAAGGCGATGCGGCCGAGGTGCGCGTGCATTACCTGCTGGATGGCCGCGAGATCCAGACCGTGATCCGTGCCATCCGCGTCGATGGCCGCTGGTATCTGGCCGACTATCTCGATGCCGCGCGCGAATCCCTGCCGCCGCCGGAGCCCGATCCGGCCACGATCGCGCCCGCCGCCGGCGATCCCGCTGCCGACGACCTGGCTGGGGGATAATGCCGGCGATGTCGAACCAGACTTTCCTCCCCTTCCCGGAATCCGGGAAACCCGGCGATCCCGAGCCGGAAAAGACCCCGCCCGTCGATGCGCCCGCGGCATCGCAGGCCGTGCCCGATGCCGCTCCGGTGCAGATCGAAGCGGCTGCGCCGGGCGCCGAAGCGCCGGTCGAGCAGATCGAGGCGGCACCTGCCGGTTCCGTCGAGTCGCCCGAGCCCGCGGAAGCGGTCGCGCCGGACGATGCCGCCGCGGCCATCGAATCCACGACGCCGGAATCCTCCGAACCCGCCGCACCCGAACTCCCGCTCGAAGCCGGCGAGCCCGTCGCCGCCGCATCCGCGGCGGAGCCCGTGCGTGCGCCGCGCACGCCGCTGCTGGTCTCGCGGCCGTGGTGGGCCAAGTTGCTCGGGCGCCTGCTGGAACCCTGGGTCGGGCTGAAACTGGAGCCGGAGGCGCCGGCCGTGCATACCGATGGCCGGCCGATCTGCTACGTGCTGGAGGATTACGGCGTCTCCAACGCGTTGATCCTCGACCGCGCCTGCCAGGAAGCCGGGCTGCCTTCGCCGCTCAACCCGCTGCCGGGCGATCCGCTCGGCCGCAAGCGTGCCTACGTCGCGCTGTCGCGTCGCCATGCCAACGCGCTCGGCCTTGCCCCCGGCGCGGAGAACAAGACCCACTCCGGCTCGCTGGCGCGGCTCTTGCAGGCGCACCGTGACAACCCGGCGCTGGACGTGCAGCTGGTGCCGGTGTCCATCTTCGTCGGTCGCGCGCCGGACAAGCAGAGCGGCTGGTTCTCCGTGCTGTTCTCGGAAAACTGGGCGCTGGTCGGCCGCTTCCGCCGCCTGCTGGCCATCCTGCTCAACGGCCGCGGCACGCTGGTGCGGTTTTCACCGCCGGTCTCGCTGCGCGGCATCGTGGACGAAGGCCTGCCGCCGGAACGCACCGTGCGCAAGCTCTCGCGGGTGTTGCGCACGCATTTCCGGCGCATCCGCACCGCGGTCATCGGCCCCGACCTTTCCACCCGGCGCATGCTCATCGATCGCGTGCTGGCCGCCGATTCGGTCAAGCAGGCCATCGCCGACCAAGCCCGCCGCGATGGCGGCAAGCCGGCCGATGCCTGGAAGAAGGCCCATGCCTACGCCTGGGAGCTGGCCGCCGATTACTCGCACCCGGTGGTGCGTTCGCTCAGCTTCATCCTCACCCCGGTCTGGAACCGCATCTACCGCGGCGTGCTGGTGCACCACCTGGACAAGCTGAAGGAAGTCGCGCCCGGGCACGAGATCATCTACGTGCCGAGCCATCGCAGCCACATGGATTACCTGTTGCTGTCGTACATGCTCTACACCCGCGGCATCGTGCCGCCGCACATCGTCGCCGGCATCAACCTCAACCTGCCGGTGATCGGCACCATCCTGCGCAAGGGCGGGGCGTTCTTCATCCGCCGTTCCATCCGCGGCAACGTGCTGTATTCGGCGGTGCTTTCGGAGTACGTCGCGCAGTTGATCGCCGGCGGCTATTCGGTCGAATACTTCATCGAAGGCGGGCGCTCGCGCACCGGCCGCCTGCTGCAGCCCAAGGGCGGGATGATCTCGATGACGCTGCGCGCCTTCCTGCGCCAGCCCAGCCGTCCGGTGCTGTTCCAGCCCATCTACCTCGGCTACGAGAAGTTGATGGAAGGCAACAGCTACCTCGACGAGCTGAGCGGCAAGCCCAAGGAAAAGGAATCGGTCTGGCAATTGCTGACCGGCATCCCCAGGGTGCTGCGCAGCAACTACGGGCAGGTGGTGGTGAACTTCGGCGAGCCGATCGCGCTCGACGACGTGCTGCGCCGCCATGCCAGCGGCTGGGACGGCAAGCCGGTGTCGGAAGACGAGAAGCCGGACTGGCTCAACAACACGGTTTCCGCGCTGGCGCAGCAGATCCAGGTCAACGTCAATCGTGCGGCCGACGTGAACCCGATCAACCTGCTGGCGCTGGCCTTGCTGTCCACGCCCAAGCACGCGATGGGCGAGAACGACCTGCGCCAGCAGATCGCGCTGTCCAAGACGCTGCTGGAGGAAGTGCCCTATTCCGATCGCGTCACCGTCACCCCGCACACGCCGGAGCAGATCGTCGCCCACGGCGAGGAAATCGGCGTGCTGACGCGCATCCGCCATCCGCTCGGCGACGTGCTGGACGTGGAGGAGGACAAGG
>JAEXAG010000073.1 GCA_023394655.1 Pseudomonadota bacterium | reverse complement strand
CCCTTCCTCGTCGATTCCGTGACCAATGCGCTGTCCGAGCGTGGCGTCGGGGTGCATGCGCTGTTCCATCCGGTGCTGCCGCTGCGCCGCGATCGCGCCGGCAAGCTGCAGGCGGTGGGCGAGGGCGGCAACGAATCGGTGATGCACGTCGAGCTGGATCGCCTCGGCCCCGCCGATGCCAGGGCGCTCGAGAAGGTCATCGGTGAGGTGCTGGAAGACGTTCGCGCCAGCGTCGAGGACTGGGCGGGGATGCAGGCGCGCATGAACGATGCCGCGGTGGCGCTGGGGCGCCAGGGTGCGCCGGTCACTGCGGAAAGCGTTTCCGAGGCGCAGGAGTTCCTGCGCTGGGCGGCCGATGATCACTTCACCTTCCTCGGCTACCGCGAGTATCGCGTCGAGCGCCAGGGCCGCGAGGACATGCTGGTGGCGGTGGAGGGCACCGGGCTCGGCATTCTGCGCGATGGCGAGGCCAGCAAGGCGCGTCCGCTGAAGTCGCTGGATGCGCACGAGATCCAGAAATCCGGCGTGTACGACCCGCTGATCCTTTCCAAGACCAACGCGCGTGCTTCGGTGCATCGCCGCGGCTACATGGATTACATCGGCGTGGTGGAGTACGACGCCAAGGGCAAGCCGGTCAGCGAAAAGCGCTTCATCGGCCTGTTCACTTCCAGCGCCTACAACCGCCGCCCGTGGGAAATCCCGGTGGTGCGTTCGCGCTTTCAGAAGGTCATGGCCGATTCCGGCCTGATCGCGTCCGGGCACAGCGCCAAGACCCTGCGCCACGTGCTGGAAACCCTGCCGCGCGACGAGCTGTTCCAGGCCAGCGCCAGCGAGCTGCAGACGCTGGGCGTCGGCATCCTCGGCCTGCAGGAGCGCGTGGACAGCCGCCTGTTCATCCGCCGCGACCGCTACGGCCGTTTCTGGTCGGTGCTGGTGTACGTGCCGCGCGAACGCTTCAACACCGACATGCGCCTTCGCATCGAAGCAATGCTGAAGGATGCGCTGGGCGCCGACCACGTGGAAAGCCACGTGGTGATGGGCGATTCCCCGCTGGCGCAGTTGCACATGATCGTGCGCCCGCGTGCCGAGGCTGCCGCCGACGTGGACACCGCCGAGCTCGAATCGAGGCTGGCCGCGCTGGTGCGCAACTGGCGCGACGACCTCACCGACCTCCTCGTCGCCCGCCACGGCGAACAGGAAGGCCTGGCGATGGCGAGGCGCTTCGGCAAGGCGCTTTCGACGACCTACATCGAACAGGCCACGCCGGAAGCCGCCGCCGACGACGTCGCGCAACTGGCCGCGCTGGTGGACGGGGAAAGCCTTGGCATCAGCCTGCGCACCGATCCGATCGCCAGCCATTGCGACGACTGCATCGAGGTCAAGCTGTTCCGTCGCGGCAATACCCTGCCGCTGTCGGAAGTGCTGCCGATGCTGGACAACATGGGGCTGCAGGTCGTCACCGAATACCCCTACGAGATCCCGATCGATGGCGAGGCGCATTCGATCCAGGACCTCGAGGTGCGCCCGGGCAACATCGCGGCGCTGACGCCGGAGAGCATCGCCCACTTCACCGAGGCCTTCGGCCGCGCCTGGCGCGGCGAGCTCGAGAACGACGGCTTCAACCGGCTGGTGCTGGGCGCGGGCCTGCGCTGGAAGCAGGTCGCGATGCTGCGTGCGTACTGCAAGTACCTGATGCAGATCGGCGTACCGTTCTCGCAGAGCTACGTGGAAGCGACGTTCACCCGCTACCCGCTGCTGGCGCGGTTGATGGTCGAGTATTTCGAAGCCCGCTTCGATCCGGCCATCGGCAAGGAGAGCAAGGCCGAGATCGCGGCCGGTGCCGAGGCGTTCGCCGCGCAGATCGACGCGCTGGCCGCCGGCGATGCCGCCGCGGTGGCGGCCATCAAGCCGGTGGTCGACGCCCGCAAGGGGTCGCGCGAAGCGCAGATGAAGGCCGCGCACGATGCCATCGTCGCGCTGCTTGACCGGGTCAAGAGCCTCGATGAAGACCGCATCCTGCGCAGCTTCATGGCGGTCATCGACGCCACCCTGCGCTGCAACTACTTCGTCGAATACGCCGACGACAAGCGCAAGGACGGCGGCCCCGCCGACTACCTGTCGTTCAAGATCGATTGCAATGCCGTGCCGGACCTGCCGAAGCCGCGTCCGTACCGCGAGATCTGGGTCTGCGGCCCGCGCGTCGAGGGCGTCCACCTGCGTTACGGGCCGGTCGCGCGCGGCGGCCTGCGCTGGTCCGATCGCCGCGAGGATTTCCGCACCGAGGTGCTGGGTCTGGTGAAGGCCCAGATGGTGAAGAACACGGTGATCGTGCCGGTCGGCTCCAAGGGCGGCTTTTATGCCAAGCAGCTGCCGGATCCGGCGGTGGACCGCGATGCGTGGTTCGCCGAAGGCCAGGCCGCGTACAAGCGTTTCATCAACGGCATGCTCGACATCACCGACAACCTGTCGAACGCGGGCCGCATCATCGCGCCGGCCGGCGTGGTCCGCCACGATGGCGATGATCCGTACCTCGTCGTGGCGGCCGACAAGGGCACCGCGACCTTCTCCGACATCGCCAACGCGATCTCCGAGGCGCACGGCTTCTGGCTGGGCGATGCGTTCGCTTCAGGCGGCTCGGTCGGCTACGACCACAAGGGCATGGGCATCACCGCGCGCGGTGCCTGGGAGTCGGTCAAGCGGCACTTCCGCGCGCTCGGCCATGACTGCCAGAAGCAGGACTTCACGGCCGTCGGCATCGGCGACATGTCGGGCGACGTGTTCGGCAACGGCATGCTGCTGTCGAAGCACACCCGCCTGGTGGCCGCGTTCGACCACCGCCACGTGTTCATCGATCCGAACCCTGAAGCCGCGCCGTCCTGGAAGGAGCGCCAGCGCCTGTTCAAGCTGCCGCGTTCCTCCTGGGCCGATTACGATCCGGCGCTGATCAGCGAAGGCGGCGGCGTGTTCTCGCGCGCCGAGAAGGCGATCCGCCTCACCCCGCAGATCAAGGCGGCGCTGGGTATCGACGAATCGGTGCAGTCGCTGAGCCCGGTCGAGCTGATTTCGGCGATCCTGAAGGCGCCGGTGGACCTGCTGTGGAACGGCGGCATCGGGACCTACGTCAAGAGCAGCCTGGAAAGCCATGCCGATGTCGGCGACCGTGGCAACAACGCCCTGCGCGTCGATGGCCGCGACCTGCGCTGCCGGATCGTCGGCGAAGGCGGCAACCTTGGCTTCACCCAGAAGGGCCGCATCGAGGCCGCCCAGCATGGCGTGCTGCTCAACACCGACTTCATCGACAACTCGGCCGGCGTGGACACCTCCGACCACGAGGTGAACATCAAGATCCTGCTCAACGGCGAGGTCGAGAAGGGCAGGCTGAAGGTGCCGGCGCGCAACAAGCTGCTGGCCGACATGACCGATGAAGTCGCGCGGCTGGTGCTGAAGGACAACTACCGCCAGAACCAGGCGATTTCGCTGATGGAACGCATGAACCTGCCGCGGATGGGTTCCAAGCTGCACTTCATGCGCACGCTGGAATCGCGCGGCCAGCTCGATCGCCAGATCGAGGATCTTCCGAGCGATGCCGAGATGCTGGACCGCAAGTCGCGTGGCTGCGGCTTCACCCGTCCGGAGCTCGCGGTGCTGCTTTCCTACGCCAAGCTGGATGCCTACCCGCGCCTCCTCGCCAGCGACGTGCCGGAGGATCCGTATCTCTCCCGCGAGCTGGTCTCGTACTTCCCCGAGCCGCTGCAGGACAAGTACGCCAAGTCGATGCAGGATCACCGATTGAAGCGCGAGATCATCGCCACCGCGGTGACCAACTCCACCATCAACCGCATGGGCGCGACCTTCCTCATGCGCATGGAGGAGGACAGCGGGCGCTCGATCGGCGAGATCGCCAAGGCCTACACCATCACCCGCGAAACGCTCGATGCCCGCGACCTGTGGGCGCAGATCGACGGGCTGGACGGCAAGGTCACCGATGCCGTGCAGGTGGATGCGCTCGAAGTGATCTGGGAAGTGCAGCGCGGCTTCACCCGCTGGCTCCTGGCGCGTCCAGGGGCGATTCCGGGCATCCAGCAGGCGGTTGATCGCTATCGCGAGGGTTTCCACGACATCCGCGCCGGCGAAGGCATCCTGCCGGCCTCGCAGCGTCCGGCCTACGAGGCCAGCCGCAAGGCATGGCGTGCGAAGGGCGTGCCGGCGCAGCTGGCCGATCAGCTGGCCGCGCTGCCCTATCTGGAGCCGAGCCCGGACATCATCGAGCTGGCGCGCGAGCGCAAGATGCGCGCGGTCGACGTGGCCAAGGTCTATTTCCGCCTTGGCGACGCCCTGCTCGAGCCCTGGCTGCGCGAGCAGATCGGCGAGCTCAAGGTGGATGGCCGCTGGCACGCGGTGGCGCGTGGCGTGCTGCGCGACGAGCTGGCCGCGCAGATGCGCAAGCTCACCCACCAGGTGCTGGCGATGCCGGGCAAGGAGGCGGAGGCCAAGGTCAATGCCTGGCTGCAGCGCGACGATGCCACGCTGCGCTTCACGCTCGGCATGCTCAACGAGCTGGCCGCGCAGAAGACGATGGACTACCCGACGCTTTCGGTCGCGGTGCAGCGGCTGGCGCAGCTCGCCTCGCGCGGCTGACCGGGCCGAAGCAGGAAACGGACGGGGCGCGGAAAATCGCGCCCCGTTCGCGTTTCGGCAGCCGGGAATGGATCAGCGCGGGTCGGAAACCAGATCGACCCAGACCAGATAGTGATCGCTGCCGTTGGCGTAGGCGGCTTCCGGGCTGCCAGCGACGGGCCAGAACACGCCGCTGTCGCGTACCCGCAACCCCGTCGAGGGCAGCACGTAATCTAGCCGCATGGTGCCGGATCGCGGGCCGAAATCCCCGGTGTGGGTGGCGGTGTCGCCCTTGCGCGGCAGGCCGTGCGCGGACGCGCGCTCGCGGGCGCCGGCGCTGCGCGGCGCGGCATCCGCCAGCACCCGCGGATGCGAGAGTAGTTGCCCGATCGCCCCCGGCACGCTGTCGCCATCCACCGGGTCCGCGTTCAGATCGCCGGCGATGACGAAGGCGGCATCCGCGCGCAGGCCGCCGCAGCGACCGCTGTCATCGCACAGCCAGGGGCGCGGCCCCTCGGAAATGTATTCCGCCCACAGCCGGATCTCGTCGTGGTTGCGCGCGCCGTTGCGGTCTTCCGGGCCGTCGAAGACCGGCGGCGTGGGATGCGCGGCCAGCAGGTGGATCTCGCCCTGCGGCGTCAGCACCGGCACGTCCCAATGCGATTTCGAGGAGAGCCGCAGCTGCTGCCAGGTGGCCGCCGGATACCAGGCGCGGCCGCTCGCGGGATCCACCGGCATCCGCGCGCCGGGCATCGCCGCCCAGCGCAGCCGCTGGAAAGTCCGTACCCGCGCCATATCCAGTGGATACATGGACAGCACCAGCATCCCGTACTGGCCGGGGTGCAGGCCGTAGCCCCAGGCATCGTTGCCGCGCGCGCGGCCTTCGCCGCCGACCCGGCCATCGCCATCGAGGTCGAGTCCGCTGGGCACGCCGGTGTTCACCGGGGCGAGATAGCGATAGGGGTAGTGGATCAGCGTGCCGCCGTGTCGGGATGTCTCCAGATAGCGGCGCTGGAACAGGTCCGCGGCGCGCCCGGACGCGTCGTAATCGAACTCGTTCAGCAGGACCACGTCCGGGCGCACCCGCTGCAGCACCGCGGCCACCTTGCCGGCGGCTTCGTCGCCCTGTTCGAGGCGGCGCAGCAGGCCGCCGGCTTCGTCGCTGTACAGCGAGGTGTTGTAGCTGGCGAAGCGCACCGGTGGCAGCGCGCCACGCACGGCGCGGGCCATGCTTTCGGGCAGGCGCTCGAGCGCGCGCGGGTCGGGCGTGCCTTGCACGTTGATGCGCAGGCAGGCCGCCAGTCCGACAACGGCGGCGATGGCGGCGAGGATCCGGGTCGATCGGAGCAGGCGTTTCATGGCGTCTTCGCGATGTGTTCGAGGGGGTTCCAGCGCCTGCCATCGTAGCCGTCGAGTGGCATGAAGCGACGCTTGTAATCCATCTTCGGGTGGCCGGCGATCCAGTAGCCGAGGTAGAGGTGGCGGCGATGCTCGCGTCGCGCCCATTCGATCTGCTGCAGCACCGCGAACGTGCCGAGCCCGCGACGGGCGTGGTCGGGATCGTAGAAGGTGTAGACGGCGGACAGCGCCTCGGGGGTGAGATCGGTGACGGCGACCGCCACGAGCGTGCCAGCGAGGCGGATCTCCATGAATCGCGTGTCCGACCAGCTGCCGGCGATGAAGCGATCGAAATCGGCCGGGCCGTGGTCGTCCATGCCGCCATCGGGATGGCGGGAGCGGACGTAGCGGCGGTACAGCGCGAATTGTTCGTCCCGGCGCTCCGCCGGCAACACGCGGACGGCGAGATCGTGGTTGTCCCGCAGGTTGCGGCGCTGGCTGCGGTCGGGGCGGAACGCGGCCACCGGAATGCGCACCGCCTGGCAGAGCCGGCAGCCCTGGCACTCCGGCCGATAGATCAGGTCGCCGGAACGGCGGAAACCGAGCTCCAGCGCGCGCGGATAGATCTCGGCCAGGCGCGGATCGCCCGGCTCGATCACCAGGTCGCGGGCCGGGCGGTCGTGCCAGTAGCCGCAGAGGTGTTCGCCGGTTTCGAACAGGCGCAGGCTGGAATCGTCGGCAGGGGTGCGCATGGCATCGAGCATAGCCAAAGGCGTCGCAGGGATTGCGAACGACCGCTGGCTGAACGGATCGGGCATGCGGTCAACCATCGCCGCAGGCAAGGCGTTGATCGCCATGTCCCATCCACCGTGGAGTTCCACCATGAAGCTCGACCGAATCACGCTTTCCATCGCCGCCGTGCTGGCCGGCGTTTCCGGCCTGGCGCTGTCCGCGCCGCAGGAGGCCGGCCAGCCGGCGCGCGCCGCCGCTCAGGGCCCGATGGTCCAGGCTGACGCCAACCGCGACGGTTTCATCGACCGCGCCGAGGCCGCCGGCCATCCGCGCCTCCTGCAGCGCTTGGACCAGCTCGACACCGACAAGGACGGCCGCATCAGCGCCGCCGAAATGCGCGCCGGGCACATGGGCATGGGCGGCCGCCATGGCAAGCAAGGCGGCATGATGGGGCAGGGCCGCGGCATGCCATCGCTCGATGCCGATGGCGATGGCCGCATCAGTCCGGCCGAAGCCGGCGCGCGTCCGCCTTTCGCCGCCCGCTTCGACCAGCTCGACGTGAACAAGGATGGCTACATCGATGCCGCCGATCGCCAGGCGCGGATGGCCGCGCAGCGCGATGCCTGGTTCAAGGCCGCCGACCGCAACGGCGATGGCCAGATCTCGCGCGCCGAGTTCGAGGCCCATCATGCCAGCCGCATGGCCGAGCGCCAGCAGCGCCGGGAGGCACGTCAGGCGGCGCCCAAGCCGCGCTGATCCGATCGTTTCGTGGGGGCGGCCCGGTCGCGGTGCAGGAGGTACCCGGCCGGGCCATTCACGTCAGGGAGCGTTTCGCCGCAACGTCCATGCATGGCCGTCGCGGCGGGTTTCGTAGGCGTCCGAGCCGGATTCGCCATCCACGCGCCATTGCGCGCGCACCGTGCCGATGCCCGAGCCATCGGTCCGGTAATCCACCGCATCGATGTAATCGCCGCCTTCCGCGCAGGCGGCGGGCTTCGGCGTGCCGTTGAGCTCGGTCGGCATGGCCTCGCCATCGCGCTTCAGGCAGGCCGCTTCGATGGCGCGATGGCGCGCCACGTCCTCGAACAGCCGCTTCGCCAGCGCGGTCGGCACCGGCGCACCGTAGATCGGGTCGGGAGCCGGCGTGTCGGGGCGGGCCGGCGCTTCCGCGGGCAGGCCGCGCAGGGTCCGCACCGGGGCGGCATCCGGGCGCTGCCGCGATTGCCACCATGCGGTCATGCCGATGATGATGCCGATCCCCACCATGAGCGCCATGCGCAGGCGCGCCGGGGAGAACAGCCTTCCCGCCGGGGCCGCACCGGGTGCCGGCTGCACGTACTGCGGCGTCACGAAGCTGCCGCGCGATTCCGGGCGCGTGCTGTCGATCAGGCCGGCATCGCGCAAGAGTTGCCGCGCGCGCGGCTGGTCGTCGGAATGGATCACCCAGACCGCCGGTTGCAGGGCGCCGGGCGGATCGCGATAGCTGAAGCCGCGCCGGAAGCTGCCCTTGTAGGAGCGCCCGTTGCTGATGCGGGTGGCGATGTCGTGCTCGTTGAGCAGGCGGGCCACGCCTTCCACCGTTTCCAGCCGCTGGCTCGAGAAAACCTGGCGCATTTCAGCCCTTGTCCGCCGCGTCCAGCACCCGGATCATGCCTTCCTGGCTGGTGCTGGCGACCAGCTGGCCGTTCGCATCGAAGATCTGGCCGCGGGCCAGCCCGCGCGAGTTCTGCGCGCTGGGGCTGTCGATCGAATAGAGCAGCCATTCGTCGGCGCGGAACGGGCGGTGGAACCACAGCGCGTGGTCCAGCGAGGCCATCTGCACGCCGGGCTGGTAGTAGCTGATGCCGTGCGGGAAGTTGGCGGTGCCGAGCAGGTGGAAATCGCTGGCATAGGCCAGCAGCGAGCGATGCAGCGAAGGTGCATCGCCGACCTTTTCCGCCAGCCGGAACCAGACCTGCTGGAACGGCGGGCGCTTGGGCGGGTTCAGTTCGTCGCGCGGATAGACGTGGCGGAACTCGAACGGGCCGGAACGGTCCAGCCAGCGCTGGATCTTGATCGGCAGCGTGTCCAGCACGTCGGCGGGCACCTGCGGTGCCGGTTCGAGGTCTTCCGGACGCGGGACTTCCGGCATCTTCAGTTGGTGGGTGGCGCCTTCCTCGTGTTCCTGGAAGGACGCGGCGCAGAAGAACACCACCTTGCCGTGCTGGATGGCGGTGACCCGGCGCACCGAGAAGCTGCCGCCATCGCGGGTGCGGTCGACCTCGTAGACGATCGGCGCATCGATGTCGCCGGCGCGCAGGAAGTAGGCGTGCAGCGAATGCGCGGCGCGCTCGGTCCCGGTCTCCAGCGTGGCCTGGGCCGCGGAAAGCGCCTGCCCCAGCACCTGCCCGCCGAACACGTACTTGGTGCCGATGTCACGGCTCTGGCCGCGGAACAGGTTGTTTTCGAGGCGCTCGAGCGTCAGCAGCTCGATCAGTTCGGAGACGGGGGGAGACATGGGAAGCGCAACGCGGGAGGGGCCGGCAGTATAGCGATGCCGCCGCATGCCCCGTGCCGCCGGCGGTTCAGCCTGTCGGCGCCCCGATGCGACGCAGCCCGCAGGTGGCCATGACGCGTGGCCAGGGGAAGCGCGGGCCGGGATCGCGCTTTCGCCGCACCCGCATCGCCGGATCGTCGCTGGCGGCGACTTCTTCGAGATCGAGATCTTCGTGGCCGGCGATTTCGGCCAGTGCCGGGAAGCGCGAACGCAGGTCGTTGAGCAGGGCCAGCAGCGCTTCCACCTGGGCGTCGGGATAGGGCTCGTCCATCGCCTGCCGGCGCGAGTCCAGCCAATCCGGATGACGTCCGCGGTTGACCAGCTCGATGCCGATCGATGCCGTGTTG
>JAEXAG010000069.1 GCA_023394655.1 Pseudomonadota bacterium | reverse complement strand
CGGTCGCTGGGCAGGCCGGCCACCGACAAGGCCGCGATGACCGCCGAAGGGCCGGGGACCGGGCTCACCCGGATGCCGGCATCGCGTGCCGCGCGCACCAGCCGGTAACCGGGATCGCTGACCAGCGGCGTGCCGGCATCGGAGACCAGCGCCAGCGAATCGCCGGCCTTGAGGCGCGCCACCAGCCGCCCGGCGATTTCGTCCTCGTTGTGGTCGTGGAGCGCCAGGAGTGGCGTCTCGATGCCGAATTGCTGCAGCAGCGGGCGCGTGCGGCGGGTGTCCTCGGCGCAGATCGCCGCGACCTCGCGCAAGGTGGCAACCGCGCGCGGCGGGAAATCACCGAGGTTGCCGATCGGGGTGGCGACGACGTGCAGGACGCCGGGGGCAGGGAGACGGGAAGCGGACACGGGCAGGCAGGCGGGGGCGGGAAGGCATGCATTGTGGCAAACGCCGGGGATGGTGGCGGCGTGAGCCTTCGGGCACCGGCTGGCGGGTAGAATCGCCCGGACGGGATCGCCCGGCTCCCAGCAAGGATCGAAGCAATGCGCGCACTGTTCAGGACCCTCGCCCTCGTTGCCATGATGTCGTGGCTGGCCGGCTGCGTGACCATGCCGACCCGGCAGGTGGCGACCGTCGCCCAGGCCGAGCCCGAGGCGATCGTGCAGGCGCGCGCACTGGCCGAAGCGGATGCGCGCGGCAATCGCGGTCGCATCGAAGGCCTGCTGGCATCGCTGGATGATGACACCCTGCGCCGGACCACGCAGGCCGTCTCGCCGGGCGATGTCCTCTATCCGGCCCTGGCGCGCGCCATGCTGCGTCGCGGGATGACCCCGCCGTATGCGCTCGCCCCCGACCATGCCTGGGATTTCAGCGACCGCGCGCCGGCCGCCGCCGATGGCTACCGGCCGCCGCGCAAGCTGGCCGTGCTGCTGCCCTTGTCGGGCAATCTCGCCACCGCCGCCAAGCCAGTGCGCGACGGCTTGCTGGCCGCCTACTACGCGGAAGGCCGTGCTCGCCCCGACATCCGCTTCCACGATTCCAGCGCCGGCGCGGTTGCCGCCTACCAGCGTGCGGTGGCCGAAGGTGCCGATTACGTGATTGGCCCGCTGGACCGCAACCAGGTGGGCACGCTGTTCGCCCGCGGTGAGCTGCCGGTGCCGGTGCTGGCGCTCAACCGCGCGCGCAACGATCCGCCGGCCGGCAGCCTGAGCTTCTCGCTGGCACCCGAAGACGAAGGCATCGCGGCCGCCGACCATCTGGCCGACCGGCGTCATGCCCGTGTGCTGGTGCTGCTGGGCAGCGGCGACGACACCCTGCGCCGCAGTGCCGATGCGTTCCGCGTACGCCTGCAGGACCGCGGCGGGCAGGTGCTGGCGACCTTGCCGGTCGCGGCGAATGCCGCCGGGCTTGCCGCGGCCGTCGAAGGCGCGCTCGCGGGCGGGCGGCCGGATGCCATCTATCTGGCGATGCGCGGCGAGCACGCGCGCGCCGCGATGCCCGTCCTGGCCTCGGCCGGGCTGCAGGGGGTGATGAAGATCGCCACCTCCCACCTCGGCACCGGGCTGGGCGATCCCGCCCAGGATCGCGTGCTCGATGGCGTGGTCTATCCGGGCGAAGCGGCGAATGTCCGCGGCATCCCGCGGGATGCCGGAGCGCTCAGCCCGACCGCCCGCGGCGGTGCCGCGCGCCTGTTCGCCTTCGGTCACGATGCCTGGCTGATCGCCGCCTATCTGGAGCACATGGCGGGCCTTCGGGGCGAAGGCGGCCTGCAAGGCGCGACCGGCCTGCTGCGTCTGGACGGCCACGGCAACGTCGAGCGCTTGCCGGTCTGGTGGGTGCTGCGCGGCGGCGTGCCGGTTCCGTTCGGTGCCCACTGAGCGCAGGGCGCGCGGCGATCGGGTCGAAGCGGCGGCGCTCGAGCTGCTGCTCTCGCACGGGCTGATCAGGCTCGCGGGCAATGTGCTCTATCGTCTCGGCGAGCTCGATCTGGTCATGCGCGATGGCGGCACGCTGGTTTTCGTCGAAGTGCGCTACCGGGCCGGGGATGCCTTCGGCGGTGCCGCGGCCTCGGTGACGGCCTCGAAGCGCCGTCGGCTGGTTCGTGCCGCCAGCCTGTTCCTCGCGGCGAATCCCGCCCTGGCCGACTTGCCGTGCCGTTTCGACGTGGTGGCCGCCAGCGGCGATCCGGATGCGCCGCGGATGGAGTGGTTGCGCGACGCCTTCCGCGCCGACGATTGATGGCCGGTCCGGCTCAGCTGCCGAGGTGCTTGACGAAGCGGACGGTGCCGTCGCTGTAGCCGCAGGCGCGGTAGAACGCATGCGCATCGGTGCGCTGGGAACCGCTGGTGATTTCCAGTCGCGCGGCTCCGCAGGCACGGGCGCGGCGCTCGGCCTCGCGCAGCAACTGGCGGCCCAACCCCTTGCCCTGTGCCTCGGGCGTGACCACCATCGCGGTGATGCGGCAGGTGGTGGTACCGAGCGGCAGGTAGTACATGAAATCCAGCGCGATCAAGCCGCAGACCATGCCCTGGTGGCGGGCGAGCACCAGCGCCTGGCGGTCGTTGGCGATGATCGCGTGGATGCGCTCGCTGGCGTCCTCGCGGTCGCAGGGGTAGCCCAGCATCGAGAGCAGCGTGGCGACATCATCCGCATCCATGAGCGATGCGCTGCGCAGATCGGCGTCGGCCCATTCGGCCTGCATCATGGGTCTCCCGTCAGCCCTGCTTGTCGTACAGCACCAGCGTCATGCCGCGCGAGTGCAGCAAGCCGTCCGCCTGCAGCTTCTTCAGCACGCGTCCGGCCATTTCCCGCGAACAGCCCACCATGCGCGCCAGCTCCTGGCGGGAAATCCGCAATTGCCGGCCCTGCGGATGGGACATGGCCTCCGGATCTTCCGCCAGGTCGTGCAGGGTGCGGATGACCCGGTCGCTGACGTCGAGGAAGGCCAGTCGGCTGGCCTTGCGGCTGGTGTCGCGCAGGCGTCGGGTCAGCTGTGCGCCGATGCCCCAGAGCAGGCGTGGCGCGTCCGCGGCCAGGGGGCCGGTGAGCAACTGGATGAAACGATCGCAGTCGATCTCGGCGAATTCGCAGGCGCTGCGGGTGCGCAGGGTGACTTCGCGTTGGCCGCTGGGGACGAAGACGCCCATTTCGCCGACGAACTCGCCCGCGCCGAAGTAGCCGAGGATCAGTTCGCGGCCATCGGACTCCTCGCTGAGGATCGCCACCGAGCCGTCGAGGATGTAATAGAGGGTGTTGCCGTTGTCGCCGGGCCGGAAGATGTCCGTCCGCGAGGGATATTGGCGGCGCTCGGCATGCTGCAGGAAGCGCTCGATGACGCCGATGTCCGGTGCGAGGGTTCCGTTCTGGCGGCGCAGGGCACGGCTCAGCGAAGCGGAGAGGGTCATCTTTCCTTGCCAATTCCGGGATTTCGCAGTGTAACCCTTGAGCCGTGCAGGACAAGCCGGCGGTGGCTGTCTGCACGACAGGCAGCGCCGCTTGCCGCATAATGCCGATCCAGCCCGTCCACCGCATGGAGTTCCGCCCGTGGTCAAGCCGTTGCCGCGCCTCAAGCTGCAAGGTTTCAACAACCTGACCAAGTCGCTGTCGTTCAACATCTACGACGTGTGCTATGCCGCCTCCGAGGATGAGCGGAAGCGTTACATCGAGTACATCGACGAGGAATACAACGCCGATCGCCTGACCCAGATCCTCACCGACGTGGCGGAGATCATCGGCGCGAACATCCTCAACATCGCGCGCCAGGACTACGATCCCCAGGGCGCCTCGGTGACGATCCTGATTTCCGAGCAGCCGGTCATCGACAAGGCCGATGCCAAGGGCGTGATCTCCGATGCCGTCGTCGCCCACCTCGACAAGTCGCACATCACCGTGCACACCTATCCGGAAACGCACCCGGACAACGGCATCGCCACCTTCCGCGCCGACATCGACGTCTCCACCTGCGGCGTCATCTCGCCGCTGAAGGCGCTGAACTACCTGATCGAGTCGCTGGAATCGGACATCGTGGTGATGGACTACCGCGTGCGCGGCTTCACCCGCGACGTCAAGGGCAAGAAGCACTACATCGACCACAAGATCAATTCGATCCAGGATTACCTGGCGAAGAACATCAAGTCGCGCTACGAGATGCTGGACGTGAACGTCTACCAGGAAAACATCTTCCACACCAAGATGCACCTGAAGGACTTCGACCTGGACAACTACCTGTTCGAGGAAAAGTCGCGCAACCTCTCGTTCAAGGAGCGCATGAAGATCGAAGCGCGGCTCAAGCGCGAGATCGAGGAGCTGTACCAAGGCCGCAACCTGGTCGATTGAGGCCGCATTCCATGCCCATGGAAAAGCCGGCGCAAGCCGGCTTTTTCCGTCCGGGGCCGCGTTCGTGGTTCAGATCCGGTAGGCCACGGTCTTCATCAGCTTCGATGCCAGCCGCATCCCGGCCTTGATCGGCGGCGGCAGTTCGCGCGCGCCGGCGGTCTGGGCGTTTTCGGCGTGGCGCACCTCGTCGTCCTTCATCACGGCCAGGATCGCGCGGCTGCGCTGGTCGGCCGGCGGCAGGGACTCCATGTGTTCCTCGAGGTGGGCTTCCACCTGACGCTCGGTCTCGACCACGAAGCCGAGGTTCCAGCCATCGCCGCGCAGGCCGGCGAGGCTGCCGATGGCGAAGCTGCCGGCGTACCAGAGCGGGTTGAGCAGGCTGGGGCGGCTGTCGAGCTCGTGCAGACGGTCGGCGCACCAGGCGAGGTGGTCGGTTTCTTCCTGCGCGGCGTGCAGCAGGTGGGCGCGGGTGGCCGGGTCGCGGGCGACGCTGGCCTGGCCGACGTAGAGCGCCTGTGCGCAGACTTCGCCGACGTGGTTGATGCGCATCAGGCCGGCGGCATGGCGGCGGGCGTCATCGTCCAGCGCGGCGTGCGGCAGGTCGCCCGCGGGGTTCGGACGTTCGGCGGCGGGCTGCCCGAAGACGGTTTCCAGGGCGTTCTGGCCGCTGGCGAGCCACTGGTCGAGACGGGTGAGGCGGCGGGTGCTTTCCATTCCCCCATTGTGCGGCAAGGCCGCCGCTGACGGGGTGGCTTGCGCGGGCCGGGCCGGCGGGCTATCATTCCGCCTCTTTGTTTCACCGATTCCACAACGCGTGGTGAAGTTCCGTGCCTGCAACGGGCGCGCAACCAGCCCGACCATCCACCCGAAAGAGTCCATCATGAAGACCTTTACCGCCAAGAACGAGACCGTCCAGCGCGACTGGTACGTGGTCGATGCCGAAGGCAAGACCCTCGGTCGTCTCGCCGCCGAACTGGCCCACCGCCTGCGCGGCAAGCACAAGCCCGTCTACACCCCGCACGTCGATGCCGGCGATTACATGATCGTCGTCAACGCCGAGAAGATCGCGGTGACCGGCAAGAAGCTGACCGACAAGAAGTACCACCGCTTCACCGGCTACATCGGCAACCTCAAGACCGAATCGCTGGCCGAGGCGCTCGAGCGCCACCCGGAGCGCGTGATCGAAACCGCGGTGAAGGGCATGCTGCCGAAGAATCCGCTCGGCCGCGCCATGTACAAGAAGCTCAAGGTCTACGCCGGCCCCGAGCATCCGCACGCTGCCCAGCAGCCGCAGGTCCTGGATATCTAAGGTCACAACAATGGCACTTCAGCAGAATTACGGCACCGGCCGTCGCAAGTCCTCCACCGCCCGCGTGTTCCTGCGCAAGGGTTCCGGCAACATCACCGTCAACGACCGTCCGCTCGACGAGTTCTTCGGCCGCGAGACCGCGCGCATGATCGTGCGCCAGCCGCTGGAGCTGACCCAGTCGCTGGACAAGTTCGACGTGGTCGCCACCACCACCGGCGGCGGCACCACCGGCCAGGCCGGCGCCATCCGCCTCGGCATCGCCCGCGCGCTGGTCGAGTACGACGAATCGCTCAAGGCCGAACTGCGCAAGGCCGGCCTCATGACCCGTGACGCCCGCGAAGTCGAGCGCAAGAAGGTCGGCCTGCACAAGGCCCGTCGCGCCACGCAGTTCTCCAAGCGCTGATCCGGCGGTCCCGGCACGTCCGGGCTGCTTGCGCCACCGGGGTTCCGGCCCTGGTGGCAGCGAGGATCGCGAGCCGGGCGTTCCCGGTTTTTTCACGAAACCTGTTCCGCCTGCCCGCGCATCGCGTTACAATAGTTTCATAGCCCCGTCGCCAAGCGGTAAGGCACCTGACTCTGACTCAGGCATTCGGTGGTTCGAATCCATCCGGGGCTGCCAAATCAAATGCCGATTGCGCCATGCGCATCCCGGCCCAGAAAGCCCGCCGAACAGGCGGGTTTTTTGTTTTCGCATCCGCGTGCCCGGAGTCCGCACGATGTTCCTGCCCCCGTTTTCGCCGCTCGAACGCTTCGTCGATGATGTCCGCAGGCAGGGCTACGCACTGCTCGAGCCAAAGGACGTGCGCGCGCTGCTCGGCTGCGACCAGGCCGAACTGGACGCGCTGCTGCCGGGCTGGAACGAGCTGCCACCCGACGAGTACTTGCGCGACGGTGGCCGCTACCGCTATCGGCGCCATGCCAGTTATCGCTGCCTCGATGGCGTGCTGGAAGACGTTCCGCACCGGGCGCACTGGCAATCCGAGGATTACAACGCCCTCCACGGCGGCATCGTGCGCTGGTTCGAGCCGGTTACCGCGGCGACGCGGGCGTTGCCGGCCTGGAACAAGGTGATCGCGGGCATCGGCCGTTCCTGCGATGCGGTGTGCGGTACGCAGCGCTGGTCGGTGGAAGCGCACCAGTTCCGCATCGACACCGGTGACGGCATCGGCCGGCCCACGCCGGAAGGCGCGCATCGCGATGGCGTGGACATGGTCGCAGTGTTCCTGCTGGCGCGTGAAGGCATCAAGGGCGGCGAGACGCGGGTGTTCGAGGCCGACGGTCCCGACGGCCTGCGTTTCACGCTGGAAGCGCCGTGGAGCCTGATGCTGATGGACGATGTCCGGGTGATCCACGAATCGACGCCCATCCAGCCGATGAACGACGGCGAAGTCGGTCATCGCGACACGCTGGTGCTCACCTATCGCGCGGGCGGCTTCCAGGACGAAGCCTGACCATTCGCGATCCGCGTGCCGCGTATGGGAGAATGATTCTTTCCACACGGATCTGGATCGGATGAAACTTGGTTCTTTGAAGGAAGGTGGGCGCGACGGCACCCTGATCGTCGTTTCCCGTGATCTTTCCCGTGCGGTGCGTGCGGATGGCATCGCCGCCACCCTTCAGCAGGCGCTGGAGGACTGGAGCAACCTCGCGCCGCGGTTGAACGCGCTGTCGCAGTCGCTCGAGGAAGGCAAGGCCGAAGGCGCCTTCGATCTGGACATGAAGGCACTGGCCGCGCCGCTGCCGCGCGCTTACGAATTCGTCGATGGCAGCGCCTACCTGCCGCACGTCGAGCGCGTGCGCCGCGCGCGTGGCGCCGAGGTCCCGGAGAGCTTCTACGTCGATCCGTTGATGTACCAGGCGGTCAGCGCCGGCTTCTACGGCCCGCGCGATCCGGTGAAGGTGGTGAGCGAGGATTACGGCATCGATCTCGAGGCCGAGATCGTGGTGGTCACCGACGACGTGCCGATGGCGGTGACGCCGGAGCAGGCGGCCGGGCATATCCAGCTCATCGGCCTGGTCAACGACGTCAGCCTGCGCAACCTGATTCCGCCGGAGCTGGCCAAGGGCTTCGGCTTCCTGCAATCCAAGCCGCGCAGCGCGCTGAGCCCGGTGTTCGTCACCCCGGACGAACTCGGCGATGCGTGGATCGACAGCAAGGTGCACCTGCCGCTGCTCACCCACATCAACGGCCAGTGGTTCGGCGCGCCCGAGGCCGGCGAGGACATGCAGTTCAGCTTCGCCCAGCTGGTGGCCCATGCCGCGAAAACGCGCCCGCTTTCGGCCGGCACGATCGTCGGCTCCGGCACCATCGCCAACGAGGATACGAGCCGCGGCGCCTCCTGCTTCGCCGAGCGCCGCACCATCGAGACGCTGGAAACCGGCAAGCCGGTGACGCCGTTCATGTCGTTCGGGGATACCGTCCGCATCGAGATGAAGGACCGCGAGGGCAAGGACATCTTCGGTGCCATCGAGCAGGTCATCGAACAGCAGGTGCCCTGAACCATGCCCGATGGATCGATCACGCTGCATTCCTACTGGCGCTCCAGCGCGGCCTATCGCGTGCGCATCGGCCTCGGCCTCAAGGGCCTGGCCTACGAGACGCGGCCGGTACACTTGGTGCGCGACGGCGGCGAGCAGCATGGCGATGCCTATCGGGCGCTGAATCCGCAGCGGCTGGTACCGCTGCTGGAGCATGATGGCCAGCGCATCAGCCAGTCGCTGGCCATCCTCGAATACCTCGACGAAGCCTGGCCCGCGACCGCGCCGCTGTTGCCGCCGGATGCCGCCGGGCGCGCTCGCGTGCGCTCGCTGGCGCTGCTGGTGGCCTGCGACATCCATCCGCTGAACAATCTGCGCGTGCTGCAGTACCTGAAGCGCGAGGCCGGAATGGAGCAACCGGGCGTGGATGGCTGGATGCGGCACTGGATGCAGGCCGGCTTCGAGGCGATGGAAGCAATGCTCGCGGCATCGCCCGACACCGGCGCGTTCTGCCACGGCGACACGCCGACGCTGGCGGATTGCTGCCTGGTGCCGCAGCTCTACAACGCGCGTCGCTTCGAAGTGGACCTTTCGCCGTACCCGCGGATCGTCGCCATCGAGGCGAACTGCCTCGCGCTGCCCGCCTTCGATGCCGCGCGGCCGGAGAACCAGCCCGACGCGGCCTGAGCTGCGCCGGACTCAGCCGTTGAAATTGGTTTCGTCGAAGCCCTGGCTGATCCCGCTGCCGGTGCGGGTGAACACGTCCGCGTAGGCGTCGTGCTCGCCGGCGGTGCCTTCGGACAGGCGGAACTTGAGTGCCAGCCCGTCACGGGAATCGGCCGCGCGCAGGGCCTCGTCCATGCTGATCTTGCCGGCCTTGTGCATGTCGAACAGGGCCTGGTCGAAGGTCTGCATCTGCTCGGTCAGGGATTCCTCCATCGCGGGCTTGATCTTGTGCACCTCGCCGCGACGCATCAGGTCGCGGATGAGCGGGGTGTTGAGCAGCACCTCGACCGCCGGCAGCCGGCGGCCATCGCTGCCCTTCACCAGCCGCTGCGAGATCACCGCGTGCAGGTTGAGCGAGAGGTTCATCAGCACGTTGCGGTGCGCGGTTTCCGGGAAGAAGTTGAGGATGCGCTCCAGTGCCTGGTCGGCGTTGTTGGAGTGCAGGGTGGCGAGGCAGAGGTGGCCGGTTTCGGCGAAGGAGATCGCCGCTTCCATCGTCGTGGCGTCCAGGATTTCGCCGATCAGGATCACGTCCGGGGCCTCGCGCATCGCGTTCTTCAGCGCATGGTGGAAGCTCTGGGTATCGATGCCGACTTCGCGCTGGTTCACCAGCGAACGCTTGTGCCGATGCAGGAATTCGATCGGGTCCTCGATGGTGAGGATGTGGCCGCTCATGGTGTTGTTGCGGTGGTCGATCATCGATGCCAGCGTGGTCGACTTGCCCGAGCCGGTGGAGCCGACCACCAGCACCAGCCCGCGCGGCGAGCTGATCACCTCGCGCAACACCGGTGGAAGCTGCAGCTCGTCGATCGACGGAATCTCGGTACGGATCGCACGGATCACCATGCCGACCTCGCCGCGCTGGCGGAACACGTTGACGCGGAAGCGCCCGATGCCCGGGATCGCCACCGCCATGTTCATTTCCATCTCGTGGGCGAACTCGGCGGCCTGCTCCGGGCTCATCAGCGATTGCGCGATGCGTTCGACCAGGCCGGGCGGCAGGTTGGTGGTGCCGAGCGGATACAGCTTGCCCTCGACCTTGATGTGGATGGGCGCGCCGGTGGACAGGAACATGTCCGAGCCGCGCTTGTCGGTCATCAGCTTGAGGAAATGGGCGATATCCAAGCGGCCTCCCCGGCGCGTTGTGCGGATCTGCGTCTGAACGCTACATGTTGCCGGCTCGGGCGTCGAATCGCCAGCGGTATCCGCACGGCCGCGAATCCGGCCTGACAGCGGGCCGGCGAGCCCCGATAATGGCGGCCCCATTGATCAGCCTGCCGTCATGACCGTCCACCAGAGCGTCCTCGAACTCATCGGGCGCACCCCCATCGTCGAAGCCCGCCATCTGGATGCCGGCCCCTGCCGGTTGTTCCTGAAGCTGGAAAGCCAGAATCCCGGCGGCTCGATCAAGGATCGCATCGGCGTGAGCATGATCGAGGCGGCCGAGAAACGCGGCGACATCGCGCCCGGCGCCACGCTGGTGGAAGGCACCGCCGGCAACACCGGGATCGGGCTGGCGCTGGTGGCGCGGCAGAAGGGCTACAAGCTCATCCTGGTGGTGCCGGACAAGATGAGCCGCGAGAAGATCTTCAATCTCAAGGCCATGGGCGCGGAAGTGCGCCTGACCCGCTCGGACGTGGCCAAGGGCCATCCCGAGTACTACCAGGACATGGCCGAACGCATCGCCCGGGAAACGCCGGGCGCCTACTTCGTCAACCAGTTCGGCAACGACGACAACCCGGCCGCGCACGAGCACGGCACCGGGCCGGAAATCCTCGCACAGATGGCCGAGGTCGGCGGTCTGGACGCCATCGTCTTCGGCTGCGGCAGCTCCGGCACCATGACTGGCCTGTCGCGCTGCTTCGCGGAAAAGTCCCCCCACACCGAACTGGTGCTGGCCGACCCGGTGGGCTCGATCCTCACCGAATACATCAACGAAGGCACGCTCAGCGAGAAATCCGGGAGCTGGATGGTCGAGGGCATCGGCGAGGATTTCCTGCCGACGATTTCCGACTTCAGCCGGGTGAAGAAAGCCTATGCCATCAGCGACAAGGAGAGCTTCCTGACCGCGCGCGAGTTGCTGGAAAAGGAAGGCATCCTCGGCGGTTCCTCCACCGGCACCCTGCTGGCGGCGGCGCTGAGGTACTGCAAGGCACAGACCGAGGCGAAGAACGTGCTGGTCTTCGTCTGCGACACCGGCAACAAGTACCTGTCGAAGATGTACAACGACTACTGGATGCTGGACAACGGCTTCATCGAGCGCGAGCAGCACGGCGACCTGCGCGATCTCATACTGCGCCCCTACCGCCAGCGCGACACGGTGGTGGTGGCGCCGGGCGACCTGCTGGTGACCGCCTACCAGCGGATGAAGCTGTACGACGTCTCGCAACTGCCGGTGATGGATGGCGACGCGCTGGTCGGCATCGTCGATGAATCCGACGTGCTGCTGCACGTCTACGGTGATGAACAGCGCTTCCGCGATCCCGTTTCCACCGCCATGGTCAGCAAGCTCGACCGCGTGGACGTGACCGCGCCGGTGGAAGCGTTGCTCGAAGTGTTCGACCGCGGCCATGTGGCGATGATCGTGGAAGGCGAGCAGTTCCTCGGCCTGATCACCCGCATCGACCTGTTGAACTGGCTGCGACGCCGGGTGCAGTAAGCACCGGGCCGAGCGCGGAACCGTGCGCCGCCTTCGAAACTGAATGGCGGAAAACGGCCGATCCGCGGCCTCCATTCCGGGAGGCCCGCACAGGCGCCGATGCTAAACTCGAACGGATTTTTCATCGAGCAGACCATGTCTTCCGAACTGCCTTCCAACGGCCGGGACGCACGCGCGCTGGGCACGCTCGCCATCCATGGCGGCCAGCAGGTGGACCCCAGCACCGGCGCGGTGATGCCGCCGATCTACGCCACCAGCACCTACGCGCAATCCAGCCCCGGCGTGCACCAGGGCTTCGAGTATTCGCGCAGCCACAACCCCACCCGCTACGCCTTCGAGCGCGGCGTGGCGGCACTGGAGGGCGGCAGCCGCGGATTCGCCTTCGCTTCCGGGCTGGCCGCCACCTCGACCATCCTCGAACTGCTCGACAGCGGCGACCACGTGGTGGCGATGGACGACCTGTACGGCGGCAGCTATCGCCTGTTCGAACGCGTCCGCGTGCGCAGCGCCGGGCTCGCCTTCAGCTATGCCGACCTGACCGATCCCGCCGCCTTCGAAGCGGCCATCCGACCGGAAACGAAGATGGTCTGGGTGGAAACCCCGACCAATCCGCTGCTCAAGCTGGTCGATCTGCAGGCCGTCTCCGCGATCGCCAGGAAGCACGGCATCCTGATGGTGGTCGACAACACCTTCGCCAGCCCGATGCTGCAGCGCCCGCTGGAACATGGCGCGGACATCGTCATGCATTCCGCCACCAAATACCTCAA
>JAEXAG010000016.1 GCA_023394655.1 Pseudomonadota bacterium | reverse complement strand
TCGCTCTCGCTCGGCGGCATCCGCCCACTCGATGTCTCGCTGGTGGATGCCATCGGCGATTTCATGCAGCGCCACGGCATCCGCCACTACAGCGAGCACCTGAGCTACAGCACCGATGCCGGCCATCTCTACGACCTGGCGCCGCTTTCCTTCGAAACCGAAAGCGTCCGCCACGCCGCGGAACGGATCGATGCCGTGCAGCAGCGGCTGGGCCGACGCATCGCGGTGGAGAACATCAGCTATTACGCCGCGCCTTGGCAGGCGATGCCCGAGGACGAGTTCATCAATGCCGTGCTCGATGCCGCGGACTGCGAGCTGCTGCTGGACGTCAACAACGTGTTCGTCAACGCGATCAACCACGGCTACGACGCCCGCACCTTCCTCGACGCCATGCCTGGTGCGCGGATCGCCGGCTACCACGTCGCCGGCCACCACGACGAAGCCGAGGACCTCAAGGTCGATACCCACGGCGCGGCGGTAAAGGAAGATGTCTGGGCGCTGCTGGCCGCCGCCTACGCGCGCCACGGCGTGCGCCCGACGCTGCTCGAGCGCGATTTCAACTACCCGCCCTACGCGGAACTGCAGGTCGAGCTGGCCCGCATCCGCACGCTCCAGCAGGCGGCCGCCCGATGAGCCGGCAGGACTGGGCCGAGCGGCAGGCCGCCTTCGCCGCGCATCTGCGCGATGCCGCCCTGCCACCGCCGCCGGGCATCGAGCCGCGACGCATGGCGCTCTATCGCGAGCTGTTCCGGAACACGATGGAAAGCCTGCTCGCGGCCAATTTCCCGGTCATCCGGCGCACGCTCGGCGCATCGCGCTGGGAGGCGCTGGTCGACGGCTTCCATCGCGGGCACCGGCCATCGACCCCGCTGTTCACCGAGCTGGCGCAGGAGTTCATCGAATGGCTGGCCGGCCAGGCGGCGATCTCCCCGCCGTGGCTGCCGGAGCTGGCGCATTACGAGTGGATGGAACTGCGCGCCGACATCGATGACGCGCCGCCGCCCGCGCATGATCCGGCGGGCGATCCCGTCAGCGGCATCCCGCGGATCTCGCCGCAGGCCTGGCCCCTGGCCTACGCCTGGCCGGTGAACCGGATCGGCCCGGACTTCCGCCCGGAGACACCACCCGCCGAACCGACGCTGTTGCTGGTGTACCGCGATGCCGCGCTCAAGGTGCGCTTCGCCGCGCTCTCGCCGCTGGCGTTCCGGCTGCTGCAACTTATCGAAACGAACGACGATGCGACGGGCGCGGACATCCTGCGGCAACTCGCCGCCGAGGCCGGCCGGTGCGCCGATCCGGAGTTCCTTGCCGAAGCGGAGAGGATGCTGCGTCGCCTCCGCGAGGAGGGCAGCGTCCTGGTGGCCGCCTGAGGCGGCTCAGTCGATGTCCAGATCGCGCAGCAGTGCGTCGATGCGCTCGCCGCGATCCACCGAATCGTCGTAGTGGAAATGCAATTCCGGCACATGGCGCAGCTTCATCGCCTGCGCCAGCTGGTAGCGGATCTCGCGGGCGTTTTCCTGCAGCCCGGACACCGCTTCGGCGGATTTCTCGCTCTCCAGCGCGGTCACGAACACCTTGGCATGGGCCAGGTCGCGGGTGACCTCGACATCGGAGACGCTGACCGAAGGCAGGCCCAGTTCGCGCACGGCCTCGTGCACGATGGTGCCGAGATCGCGGCGCATCTGCGCGGAGATGCGGTCGGTGCGGTGGAAACTCTTGCGTGTCATCGTTCCTGCTCCGGGTCGATGCGGGGCCGGCACCCGGAGAGGTTGCCGGCCGCCACTTCGCATCACAGCGTGCGCTGGACCTCGATGCGCTCGTAGCACTCGATCTGGTCGCCGGCCTTGACGTCGTTGTAGGCCTTGACGCCGATGCCGCATTCGGTGCCTTCCTTGACCTCTTCGACGTTGTCCTTGTAGCGACGCAGGCTTTCGAGCTCGCCCTCGAACACCACCACCGAATCGCGCAGGACGCGGATCGGCTTGGACTTCTTGACCACGCCTTCGACCACCATGCAGCCGGCGACGGCGCCGAACTTGGAGCTGCGGAAGACGTCGCGGACCTCCGCGATGCCGATGATCTCCTCGCGGATCTCCACGCCCAGAAGGCCCGAAGCCACCTGCTTCACCTGGTCGATGACGTCATAGATGATCGAGAAGTAGCGCAGGTCCACGCCATTGCCTTCGATCACCTTGCGCGCCGAGGCATCGGCACGCACGTTGAAGCCGATGACCGTGGCCTTGGAGGTGGCCGCCAGCTGGGCATCGGACTCGGTGATGCCGCCCACGCCCGAACCGATCACCTGGATGCGGATCTGGTCGTTGGAGAGCGAGGTCAGCGCATCGCGCAATGCTTCCACCGAACCCTGCACGTCGGCCTTCACCACCAGGTTGAGCTGCTGCTGGGCGGCGCCCTGGCCCATCTGCGCCATGACGTCTTCCATGCGATTGCCGGCCTGCTTGATCAGGCGGCTCTCGCGGCGCTTGGCTTCGCGCTGCTGCGCCACGTCCTTGGCCAGCCGCTCGTCGGCGACCACGACGAAATCGTCGCCGGCATCCGGCACGCCGGACAGGCCGAGCACCTGCACGGGGATCGACGGGCC
The DNA here is from genome assembly GCA_023394655.1 of Pseudomonadota bacterium. Classification (GTDB taxonomy): domain Bacteria; phylum Pseudomonadota; class Gammaproteobacteria; order Xanthomonadales; family Xanthomonadaceae; genus Solilutibacter. The sequence goes on along the minus strand of JAEXAG010000016.1, from coordinate 1,334 downwards.
GGCTTCCTGCACCTGGCGGCCGGTCTCGTCGAACAGCGCGCGCACGCGGCCATACTGCACGCCGCAGACCAGATAGTCGCCCTTCTCCAGGCGGCCCTGCTGCACCAGCACGGTCGCCACCGGGCCGCGGCCCTTGTCGAGCGAGGATTCGATCACCACGCCGGCGGCGCGGCCTTCTTCCACGGCCTTGAGCTCGAGGACTTCGGATTGCAGCAGGATCGCGTCGAGCAGATCGTCGATGCCCTGCCCGGTCTTGGCCGACAGCTCGACCATCTGGGTCTCGCCGCCGAACTCCTCGGCCACCACTTCCATTTCCAGCAGCTCGTTCTTGATCCGCATGGGATCGGCCGTGGACTTGTCGATCTTGTTGATCGCGACGATCAGCGGCACCTTCGCCGAGCGCGCGTGCTGGACGGCCTCGCGGGTCTGCGGCATGACGCCGTCGTCCGCGGCCACCACCAGCACCACGATGTCGGTGAGCTTGGCGCCGCGCGCGCGCATCTGGCTGAACGCGGCGTGGCCCGGGGTATCGAGGAAGCTGATGACGCCCTTGTCGGTTTCGACGTGGTAGGCACCGATGTGCTGGGTGATGCCGCCGGCCTCGCCGGTGGCGATCTTGGTGCGGCGGATGTAATCCAGCAGCGAGGTCTTGCCGTGGTCGACGTGGCCCATGATGGTGACCACCGGCGGACGCGCACGGGCTTCGCCCTGCGCGCCTTCGACATGGGCCAGCAGTTCCGTCTCGGCATCGTCCGCGTCGGCGCGGACCGCCTTGTGGCCGAGCTCCTCGGTGACCAGCACCGCGGTATCGTGGTCGATGGACTGGGTGATGGTGGCCATCACGCCCATCTTGAACAGCGCCTTGACCACTTCGCCGCCCTTCATCGCGAGCTTTTGCGCGAGATCGCCGACGGTGATCGCCTCGCCGATCGCCACTTCGCGGACGATCTTCTCGGTGGGACGCTGGAAGCCGTGCTCGCCACCGCCACTGCGCGCCTGTTCGACGCGACGGGTGCGGCCGCCACGGCCACGGGCCGGTGCCGCGCGGCGGGCGCGGTCGGCGGCGGAACCGGAAAGATGCAGCTGGCCGGCGAAACGCGCGGTGTTCTCGTCGTCCTCGACGCCGGAGACCATCGCGTGCGAGCCGCGCGGCTTGGCCTGCTTGCTGCGGTCGTCACGGGCCGGCTCGGTGCGGCGCGCGGGCGCGGCAGCGGCCCCGCCGCTCTTGCGCGGCACTGCCACGTCGGCGGCCGGCGCTTCCTCGGCGGCAAGGCGCGCGGCTTCCTCGGCTGCGCGACGCTCGGCCTCGGCTTGCTCCGCGCGCTGGCGGTCGG
>JAEXAG010000070.1 GCA_023394655.1 Pseudomonadota bacterium | reverse complement strand
TGCGATTCGATGCCGAAGCTCAGGCTTCCTGCATGTCGAAATCGTCCTTGGTGACGCCGCAGTCCGGGCAGGTCCAGGTATCGGGCACGTCTTCCCAGCGGGTGCCGGGTGCGATGCCGTCTTCGGGCAGGCCGGCGGCCTCGTCGTACATGAAGCCGCAGACGACGCACATCCAGGTGCGGAACGGGGCGGTCGTGGAGCTGGGTTCGGACATGACGCATGGATCACGATGAGGGAAGATGGATCATTGTCCCATCCGGTGCCGCGCCGCGCATGACTTCGATCCGCTTTCCCCGCCGCGGGCTGTACCTGATCACGCCCGATGGCGGCGACAGCGAGGCACTGCTCGCGCGCGTCGAGCCGCTGCTGCCCTGGGCGGCCTGCCTGCAATACCGCAACAAGCGTGCATCGCCCGGGCAGGCTCGCATCGAAGCGATGCGGCTCGGCGATGCCTGCCGACGCGCCGGCGTGTGCTTCATCGTCAATGACGCGCCGCAACTGGCCTTCGACGTGGAGGCCGACGGCGTGCACATCGGCGAAGACGATGGCGGGATCGCCGCCGCGCGGGCATTGCTCGGCCCGTCGCGGGCCATCGGCGTGAGCTGTTACGACGATGCCGGTCGCGCCCGCGATGCGGTGGCCGCCGGCGCCGATTACATCGCGTTCGGCGCGCTGTTTCCCTCGGCTACCAAGCCGCACGCGCGGCGCGCGACGCCCGCGCTGTTCGCCGCCGCGGCATCGCTCGGCGTGCCCAAGGTGGCCATCGGAGGCATCACCCCGGACAATGCCCGGGGGGCCATCGAGGCCGGCGCCGACCTGATTGCGGTGATCGGCGGCGTCTTCGATGCACCCGACCCCGTCGCCGCGGCACGCGCCTGCGCCGCGGCGTTCCGCACGCAAGAAGAGAACGCACGATGAACCACGCCCGATCGCAAGACCTGTTCGCCCGCGCCCAGTCGCTCATGCCCGGTGGCGTCAACTCGCCGGTGCGCGCATTCAAATCGGTGGGCGGCGAGCCGTTCTTCGTCGAACGCGCGGAGGGCGCGCATCTCTTCGATGCCGACGGCAATCGCTACATCGATTACGTCGGCTCGTGGGGGCCGATGATCGTCGGCCACAACCATCCGAAGGTGCTGGAAGCGGTGATCGATGCCGCGAAGCGCGGCCTTTCCTTCGGCACGCCGAACCCGCTCGAGGTGACGATGGCCGAACGCATCACCCAGCTCATCCCGAGCTGCGAGATGGTGCGCATGGTCAACTCCGGCACCGAGGCGACGCTTTCCGCGATCCGGCTGGCACGCGGCGCCACCGGGCGCGCGCGCATCGTCAAGTTCGAAGGCTGCTACCACGGCCACGGCGATTCGTTCCTGGTGAAGGCCGGCAGCGGCGCCCTGACCTTCGGCGTGCCGACTTCGCCGGGTGTGCCGAAGGCGCTGGCGGACCTGACGCTGACCCTGCCGTACAACGATTTCGATGCCGCCACCGCGCTGTTCGACGAGTGTGGCGGCGACATCGCCGGCCTGATCATCGAGCCGGTGGTCGGCAACGCCAACTGCCTGCCGCCGCGCGAAGGCTATCTGCAGCACCTGCGCGCGCTGTGCACGCGGCATGGCGCGCTGCTGATCTTCGACGAAGTGATGACCGGCTTCCGCGTCGCGCTCGGCGGCGCGCAGGCGCGCTACGGCGTGACGCCCGATCTCTCCACCTTCGGCAAGATCATCGGCGGCGGCATGCCGGTGGGCGCCTACGGCGGCCGTCGCGAGCTGATGCAGCAGATCGCCCCGGCCGGCCCGATCTACCAGGCGGGCACGCTTTCCGGCAATCCGGTGGCGATGGCCGCGGGCCTGGCCATGCTCGACCTGGTGGCCGAGCCGGGCTTCCACGAACGGCTGGAAGCCACCACGCACGTGCTGTGCGATGGCCTGGAAGCCGCCGCGCGCGATGCCGGGGTGCCTTTCACCACGCAGCGCGTCGGCGGCATGTTCGGCATGTTCTTCAGCGCCGAGCCGGTCGATACCTTCGCCGGGGCCGTGGCCTGCGACAGCGCGGCATTCAACCGCTTCTTCCACGCGATGCTGGATCGCGGCGTGTTCCTCGCGCCTTCGGCGTTCGAGGCGGGCTTCGTCTCCAGCGCGCACACGCCGGAAGTGGTCGAGGCCACGCTCGATGCCGCACGCGCAGCCTTCGCCACCCTCTGAGCCCGCGATGCACGAGCCACGGGCCGTGAACGACGAATCGCCCCGCGGGATCTTCGAGCGGGCGCACCTGCCGGCCGCCGCGGAGGGCCTGCGCTACCGGCTGTTCCGCGTGATCTTCCACCACGAGCATCGCGCGGAACGCAACTTCGACCTGGCATTGATCCTGGTGATCCTCGCCAGCGTGCTGGTGGTGATGCTCGACAGCGTGCCGGCGATCAAGGCGCGCTGGCATCACGAGCTGTACCTGGCGGAATGGGCCTTCACCCTGCTGTTCACCGCCGAATACTTCGTGCGCCTGTGGGTGGTGCGCCGTCCCCTGCGCTACGCGACGAGCTTCTTCGGCCTGATCGACCTGCTGGCCATCCTGCCGACCTTCCTCTCGCTCCTGTTCCCGGCCAGCGCCTCGCTCACGGTGGTGCGTGTGCTGCGCCTCTTGCGTATCTTCCGCATCCTGAAGCTGGTCGAATACTCCAGCGAAGCCGGCGTGCTGATCGATGCGCTGTTCCGCAGCCGCCGCAAGATCCTCGTTTTCATCACGGCGGTGCTGACGATCACCGTGGTGTTCGGCGCGCTCATGCACGTGATCGAAGGCCCGCAGCGCGGCTTCGCCAGCATCCCCGCCGGCATGTACTGGGCGGTGGTGACGATGGGCACCGTCGGCTACGGCGACATCGTGCCGGGCACGCCGCTGGGTCGCTTCATCGCATCGGCGCTCATCATCATCGGCTACAGCATCATCGCCGTCCCGACCGGGATCTACACCGCGGAACTGGTGAAATCGATGCAGCCCAAGCGCCGGCGCGTGCGTTGCGAGGAGTGCGGCCTGCCCGAGCACGAGGCCGATGCCTGGCACTGCCGCCAATGCGGGCGCGCGCTGCCGGAAGACGAGGACACCTAGGCGCGATCGCGCCGATCCGCGCGCTGGGCCAGCCAGCCGATCACCGCAGCGAGCAGCGCCGGCAGGATCCAGCCCATTCCGGCGCCGTGGCCCGGCAGGTGGTTTTCCAGCACCCCGGCCAGCCCGGCGGGCAGCAGGCCGAAACCGGCCAGCGCATGCAGCAGGCTGGCCAGCAGCGTTGCCCCCATCACCCAGCGCCAAAGCGGCGCGCCCCAGCCGAACAGGTGCTGCAGGAACGCCAGCGCAACCAGCACGATGGTCAGCGGATACAGGAACACCAGCACCGGTACCGCCGCGGACAGGATGGTCGAAAGGCCGAGACTGGACACCGCGAAGGACATGCCGGCGAAGAGGCAGGCCAGGAGCCGGTAGCCCATGCGCGGGAACAGCCGCTCGAAGTAGCTGGCGCAGGCGGCGATCAGCCCGACCGCCGTGGTCATGCAGGCCAGCAGCACCATGATGCCGAGCAGTGCCGCGCCCCAGCCGCCGTAATAGTGCGCCGCCACGCCCGACAGCACCTGGGCGCCATGCTCGCGCAGGCCGAGCACTTCGGTGCTCTGTGCGCCCATCCGCGCGATGCAGACGTACACCACCGCGAGAAGGCCGGCCGCGACGATGCCTGCGGTGAAGGTGGCGCGGGCCACCGCGGCGGAGCCGGTCACGCCGGCCCGGCGCACCGCCTGCAGCACGAGGATGCCGAAGACGAGCGCCGCCAACGCGTCCATGGTTTCGTAGCCGGCGAGGAAGCCCTGCAGCAGCGGCCGCTCCGCGTAGTGCGCCTCGGCCGGCAACGGATCGCCCATCGGCGCGAGGAAAGTCGCCGCGATCAGGATCGCCATCGACACCAGCAGCAACGGTGTCAGCACCCGGCCGATGCGATCGACCAGCTTGCCCGGCGAGAGCGACAGCCACAGCGCGATGGCGAAGAATGCGGCAAGGAAGGCGAGTTCCCACGGCCGCCTGGCGTCCTCGGCAAGCCAGTGCGCCGGGCCCAGCTCGAAGGCCACCGACCCGGTGCGCGGGATGGCGAAAAGCGGGCCGATGGTCAGGTACAGCGCCACGGTGAACAACAGGCCGAACCACGGATGGACGCGCCCGGCGAGATCCTGCAGGTCGCGCGCGCCGGAGATGCCCATCGCCACCACGCCGGCCAGCGGCAGGCCGACGCCGGTCACGAGGAAGCCGAGCACCGCCCATGCCGTCGATTCACCTGCCTGCTGGCCGAGCGCCGCCGGGAAGATGAGGTTGCCCGCACCGAAGAACAGGGCGAACAGCATCATGCCGATGGCGATCAGCGCGCCGGTCGGCAGGCGCGTGGCGGAGGTGTCGGTCATCGGGCGCGATCCTGGATTGAAAGCGGCCTACCCTAGCAGCAATCGCCGGACGCACCGTGCGCCACGGCACGCCAGCGACACAGCCGCCCGCAGCGCGGTCAGCCCAGCGAGCGCAGCGCGGTCCGCAGGCGCTCCAGTCCGTCGGCGACTTCGGCATCGTCGATGTTGAGCGCAGGAACGAAGCGCAGCACTTGCGGCCCCGCCTGCAACAGCAGCACGCCATGCGCCGCGGCCGCATCGAGGATCTCGCCGGCGCGCGCGGCATGTTCCGGCGGCAGCACCGCGCCGAGCATCAGGCCGCGTCCACGAACTTCACCGAACAGGCCGGTTGCGCGCCCGATATCGACCAGGGCCTCGTGCAGCACACGCGACTGGCGCCGGACGTTTTCGCGGATGGCCTCGCCATCGATGCGCTCGAGTGCCGCAAGCGCCACCGCCGAGGCCAGCGGATTGCCGCCGAAGGTGGTGCCGTGGCTGCCGAACTGCAGGGCATCGGCGGCATCGCCGCCCACCAGCATCGCGCCAATCGGGAACCCTGCGCCCAGCGCCTTCGCCAGCGTGACCACGTCCGGCACCACTTCATCCGCCCAGTGCGCGAACAGCGGACCGGTGCGACCCATGCCGCACTGGATCTCGTCGAGCATCAACAGCGCGCCATGCGCATCGCACAGTGCGCGCACGCCGCGCAGATAACCGGCATCCGCCGGCATCACCCCGCCCTCGCCCTGCACCGGCTCCAGAAGCACGGCGCAGACGTCGTCGCCGGCCATCGCCGCTTCCAGTGCCGGGAGATCGTTGAAATCCACGTGGCGGAAGCCGCCGGGCAGCGGCTCGAAGCCTTCCTGATACTTCGGCTGCGCGGTGGCGGTCACCGTGGCCAGCGTGCGTCCATGGAAACTGCCATGCGCGGTGACGATGACGCGCTTTTCCGCCGGCCGCCCGCGGTTGGCGGCATGGCGGCGCGCGAGCTTGATCGCGGCCTCGTTGGCTTCGGCGCCCGAATTGCAGAAGAACGCCCGGCTGGCGAAACGCGAGGCGCGCACCAGCGCATCGGCCAGGCGCAGCGGCGGCTCGCTGTGGAAGACGTTGCTGACATGCCAGAGCTTGCCGCCCTGTTCGGCCAGTGCCTGCACCAGCCCGGGATCCGCATGGCCGAGCGCGCAGACCGCAATGCCGCCGGCAAAATCGACGTAATCGCGGCCATCGAGATCCCAGAGCCGCGAGCCACGACCGTGCGAGAGCACCATCGGCCGCTGCCGGTACACCGGCAGGCAATGCGCCGCCGCGATCCCGAGCAGCTCGCCGGTGCGCGAGGGCGCTTCGCCCATCACCAGCTCCCGCTGTTGGCCATCGAGGCCCACGGCTCCTGCGGCGCGAGGCGCTCGCCCTTCTGCAGCAGCTCGATGGAGATCAGGTCGGGCGTGCGCACGAAGGCCATCCAGCCATCGCGCGGCGGCCGGTTGATGGTGACGCCCATCGCTTGCAGATGCGCGCAGGTGGCGTAGATGTCGTCCACTTCGAAGGCCAGATGACCGAAGTTGCGGGCGCTGCCGTAGTCCTCGTCGCTGCCCCAGTTGTGGGTGAGCTCGATCTCCGCTTCCGGGTTGGCCGGTGCGGCGAAATAGACCAGGGTGAACTTGCCGGCCTCGTTGTCGATGCGCCGGGTCTCGATCAGGCCGAGGCCCTCGGTGAAGAACCGCGAGGTCGCGTCCAGATCGTGGACGCGGAGCATGGCGTGGAGATATTTCATGGGGTCACCTGCGTGGGCGGGGATTCGAATCAGGGGTCGAGGAAAAGATCGGGCAGCGGCGTTTGCGCGGGATCGACCGCATAGCGGCTGAAATCCGCCACGCCCGCCTCGCGCAGCACGTCCTCGTCGATGAAGAAGCGGCCGTTCGTCGCGCTGGCATCGCGCAGCAGGATCTCGCGCGCCGCGTCGGCCACGATCTCCGGCGTGCGGCAGCGGGCGATGTCGATGCCCGGGATCATGTTGAGCGCATCGGTGGCGATGATGGTTTTCGGCCACAGCGCGTTGATGGCGATGCCGCGACCGGCATGTTCGGCGGCCAGCCCGAGCGTGACGAAGCTCATGCCCATCTTGGCCAGCGTGTAGGCGGTGTGCGGCGCCCACCACTTCGGATCGAGCGAAGGCGGCGGCGCGAGGGTGAGGACGTGCGGATTGGCCGATTTCACCAGCTCGGGAAGGCAGGCCTGCGCGCACAGGAAGCTGCCGCGCGCGTTCACCTGGTTCATCAGGTCGTAGCGCTTCATCGGGGTGTCGAGCACGCCGGCCAGCCAGATCGCGCTGGCGTTGTTGACCAGGATGTCGAGCCCGCCGAAGGCATCGACGGTGGCGGCGACCGCGGCGCGGACCTCGGCTTCCTCGCGGATGTCGCACTGGATCGGCAACGCCTGCCCGCCAGCGGCCCGTACTTCATCGGCGACGCTGTGGATGGTGCCGGGCAGCTTGGGGTTGGCGACCGCCGACTTGGCGACGATGGCGATGTTCGCGCCATCGCGCGCGGCACGCAGCGCGATCGAACGGCCGATCCCGCGCGAGGCCCCGGTGATGAAAAGCGTCTTGCCGGAAAGGGTATTCACGATTCGCCCGCGAATGGAAACACCGGGCCAGTATAAGTCGTCCGTTTCCGTGCCCGGCGATGAATCCGGTCACCCGGCTGCAACGGTGCGCGTGGTGCACGCTTCTATAATCCGCCGATGTCCGAATGGTTAGATGCGCTTGTCCACTGGATAGGCCAAAACCCCGCCACGGCCGGCGCCATCGCGTTCCTGATCGCGTTCGGGGATGCGCTGGCGGTGGTCGGCATCCTGGTGCCGGCGTTCCCGCTGCTGTTCGCGGTCGGCACGCTGATCGGGCTGGGCCACGCCAACGGCCCGTTGATGGTGGCCTGCGCCGCGGCCGGCGCTTTCCTCGGCGACGCGGTGAGCTACTGGATCGGCCATCGCTGGGGCCCGCAGATGCGCACGCTGTGGCTGTTCCGGCGCTACCCGCAACTGCTGGATCGCAGCGAGCGGCTGTTCCATCGGCATGGCGCGAAAAGCATCCTGATCGCGCGCTATGTCGGCGCGGTGCGCCCGTTCGTGCCCGCCATCGCCGGCATGCTGCGGATGCCCTTCCATCGCTACGCACTGGCCAGCCTGCTCGCCTGCATCAGCTGGGGGGCGCTGTTCCTCGCGCCGGGCTGGTTGTTCGGCAAATCCTACGACGCGGTCGCCGCGGTGGCCGACAAGCTGGCACTGGTACTGGTTTCGATGGCCGCCGTGGTGGCGATGGCCTGGGCGGTCGTGATCTACACCTCGCGCTGGTTCGCGGGCCATGCGGATGGACTGCTCCGGCAGACGCTGCGCTGGTCGCGCGCGCATCCGCGGCTGGGGCGCGTGGCGATCTATCTGGTCGATCCGAACCGCCCGGAGTCGCCCTCGCTGCTTCTGCTCATCGCCGGCCTGCTGGTGCTGCTGTGGATCGGCATCGCCGGCGGCATCGCGCTGGCGATGAGCGGCGGGCCGCTGGCCATCGACCATCGCGTCCACGAAGCGATGTTCGCGCTTCGCAATCCGCTGGCCGACAACCTGATGGCCGCGCTCGCCCGCCTCGGCGATACCGAGGTGCTGGGCCCGGCCGTGGCTGCCGGCCTCGTCTGGCTGCTGTGGCGTCGCCGCTGGCTGGCGGCGCTGCACTGGTTCCTGGCCCTGGCCTCCGGCTGGCTGGCCAGCCTGGCGATCAAGAGCCTGGTGCACATGCCGCGCCCGCCCACCGCGCCGGACGGCTTCGGCTTCCCCTCGGTGAGCCTGGTGATGCTGACCATCACCTTCGGCTTCTTCGCCGTGCTGATCGCCCGCGAGTGGCCCGGCCGCCGCCGCATCTGGCCCTACCTTGCCGGCGCGGTGCTGGCCTGCGTGGCCGCGTTCGCGCGGCTCTACCTCGGCGCGCACTGGTTGAGCGACGTGGTCAGCGCGATGCTGTTCGGCCTGCTCTGGGTGGTGCTGGCCGGCATCACCTATCGCAGCCGGGTGGCGCGCTCGTTCTGGATGCGCCCACTGGCGACGGTGTTCTACGTCACCTTCGCCGCCGCCGCGCTGTGGCACGCGCCGCGCGATACCGGCGAGCTGCTGGCCCGCTTCTCGCCGCCCCCGCCGACCGGCACGCTGCAGGTGGAGTCATGGTGGCAGGACGATTGGCAACGCCTGCCCGATACCCGCAACGCGCGCGGCGATGCGATCCGCTGGCCGCTGGACGTGCAGATCGCCGGCCCGCTGGTGCCGGTGCAAACCGCGCTGGAAGTGGCCGGATGGCGGGTGAAACCGCAGGCCGACTGGCTCGACACCCTGGGCCTGCTCGACAGCGACATCCCGCGCTACGAGCAACCGGTACTGCCGGCCGCGCTGGAAGGCCGCCCGGAATCGCTGTTGATGGTGCGCGACGACGCCAGCGCCGGCACCCGGCAGGTGTTGCGCCTGTGGCCCGCGCCGATGCGGCTCGACGACGCGACGCCGCTGTGGATCGGCACCGTGCAGACGATGGCCTGGCGCCCGGTGCTCGGCGTCGCCAACCTGTGGCTGCCGGTGGACGACCACGGCGAAGCCCATGCGCGGCTGCGCCAGGACCTGGCCGGCATCGAGCGGCAACGCGAGGGCGTCAACGCCGCCGGCACGGTGGTGCTGCGGATGCGCACCACCCGCGAGCACTGACGCCCCCGGGCGATTGTCGGCTCAATCGCCCCGCAAGGCGGCGACGAAACGCCGCGGCGCACCGTCGAAGCCACCGTTGGACATGAACACCACATGGTCGCCGGCGCGCGCGCGCCGGCCGAGTTCGGCCAGCAGCGCATCGGCATCGGCCACGGCGACGGCTTCGCCACGCAGTGCATCGATCACCTTGCCTGCATCCCACGGCAATTCCGGGCGGGCAAGGAACACCACTTCGTCGGCGATCTCCAGCGAAGGCGCCAGCGCATCGGCATGGGCACCGAGACGCATCGAGTTCGAACGCGGCTCCATCGCCACGAGGATGCGCGCATCGCCCACCTTCGCACGCAGGCCGGCCAGCGTGGTCTCGATCGCGGTCGGGTGATGGGCGAAATCGTCGTAGACGGTGATGCCTCCCACTTCACCCACCACTTCCATGCGCCGCTTGACGCTGCGGAAACCGGCGAGCGAGGGCATGACCGAAGCGGCATCCACGCCCACCGCATCGCAGGCGGCGAGCGCGGCCAGCGCGTTCATCACGTTGTGGCGGCCGAGCAGCGGCCATTCGACCGTGCCGATCCTCGCGCCGGCGTGCAGCACGTCGAAGACGCTGCCGTCCTCGTTGACCAGATCCGCCGACCAGTCGAAACCCGCACCGATGCCGAACGTCTCCACCGGCGTCCAGCAGCCTTGTTCGAGTACGCGCGCAAGATTGGCGTCCTCGCCGTTGACGATGATCCGCCCGCGTCCGGGCACCGTGCGCACGAGGTGATGGAACTGGCGCTCGATCGCGGCGAGATCCGGGAAGATGTCGGCGTGGTCGTACTCCAGGTTGTTGAGGATGGCGACCGCCGGGCGATAGTGCACGAACTTGCTGCGCTTGTCGAAGAACGCCGTGTCGTATTCATCGGCCTCCACCACGAACTCGCGGCCTTTGCCGATGCGCGCGGACACGCCGAAATCCTCGGCCACGCCGCCGATCAGGAAGCCCGGCTCGCGGCCGGCGGCCTGCAGCAGGAAGGTGGCGATGCTGGTGGTGGTGGTCTTGCCGTGGGTGCCGGCCACCGCGATCACCTCGCGGCCGGGCAGCACGTTGTCGCGCAGCCACTCGGCGCCACTGACGTAGGCGCGACCGCTGTCGAGCACCGCTTCCACCGCCGGGTTGCCGCGCGAGAGCGCGTTGCCGATCACCACGGTGTCGCAATCCGCGCCGATGTGCGCCGGATCGTAGCCCTGCGCCAGCGCGATGCCGAGCCGTTCGAGCTGGGTGGACATCGGCGGATACACCGCCTGATCGCTGCCTTCGACCTCGTGCCCGAGTTCGCGCGCGAGCGCGGCGACGCCGCCCATGAAGGTGCCGGCGATGCCGAGGATATGGAGTTTCATGGAATTCCTGCCGAACCGTTGGAATGACTTGGAGAACCGCGCC
>JAEXAG010000066.1 GCA_023394655.1 Pseudomonadota bacterium | reverse complement strand
TGGCCGCCGCCGCGATCGGCTGGCAGCTCGGCATCCCGCCGGAAACGATCGCCGCCGCGCTGGAGAAGTTCAAGGGCATCGGCCGCCGCTTCAACCACCTCGCCGACCTCGCCTTGGCCGAGGGCGGGGAAGTCGCGCTGGTGGACGACTACGGCCACCATCCGCGCGAGCTGGCGGCGGTGTTCGATGCCGCGCGCGGCGGCTGGCCGGATCGCCGCCTCGTGGTGGCGTTCCAGCCGCACCGCTACAGCCGCACCCGCGACCAGTTCGACGATTTCGCCGCCGTGCTGTCCGACGTGGACGCGCTGGTGCTGACCGAGGTCTATCCGGCAGGCGAAGCACCGATCGCCGGCGCGGATTCGAAATCGCTGGCGCGCGCGATCCGCACCCGCGGGCGCATCGATCCGGTGGTGGTGAACTCCGCGCCCGAGTTGCACGACGTGCTGCCCGACGTGCTGCGCGATGGCGACCTGCTGCTCTTGATGGGGGCCGGCGACATCGGCGCGGCCGCCCAGAAGCTCGCCGCCGAGGGCCTGCCGCCGCGAAAGGAGCCGGCCCATGAATGAGTCCGTGTTCCCGCCCTGCCGCGTGAGCGACCCGGCGCGCTTCGGCCGCGTCGCGGTGCTGCTCGGCGGCACCAGCAGCGAGCGTGAAGTCTCGCTGCGTTCCGGCGGCGCGGTGCTGGGTGCGCTGCAATCGCGCGGCGTGGATGCGCGCGCCGTCGATGGCATCCCCGCGCTGATCGACGAGATCCGCGATGGCCGCGTGGACCGCGTGTTCAACATCCTGCACGGCGGCGATGGCGAGAATGGCGTGCTGCAGGGCTTGCTCGCCGCGCTCGGCGTGCCGTTCACCGGCTCCGGCGTGCTCGGCTGCGCGCTGACCCTGGACAAGATCCGCACCAAGCAGGTGTGGATCGCCGAAGGCCTGCCGACGCCGCGCTTCGTGCGCATCCCGCCGGGCGGCGACATCCGTGCCGCCGCGGCCGCGCTGGGGCTGCCGGTGTTCCTCAAGCCCTCCAGCGAAGGCTCCAGCGTCGGCGTCGCGCGCGTGACCGACGAGGCCGCGCTCGCCCGAGCCGAAGAGGTGGCCCGCGAATACGGCGGCGAAATGCTGATGGAGCAGATGGTGCGCGGACCCGAGTTCTCGGTGCCGGTGATGGGCGGCCACGCGCTGCCGTCGATCCGCATCGTGCCCAAGGGCGAGTGGTACGACTACGCCGCCAAGTACATGAGCGGGGACACCCAGTACATCAGTCCCGGGCTGGATGGCGAGGACGAAGCGGAAATCCGCCGGCTGGCACTGGCCGGCTTCATCGCCGCCGGCTGCACCGGCTGGGGCCGGGTCGACGTGATGCGCGACGCCGAGCGCGGCTTCCAGCTGATCGAAGTGAACACCGCGCCCGGCATGACCGCGACTTCGCTGGTGCCGAAGTCCGCGCAGACCCTTGGCATCGATTTCGAATCGCTGTGCTGGCGCATCCTGGAGCAGACGCTGTGAACGTCGTCGCCCGCATCGTCGTCGTGTTGCTGGCCCTCGGCCTGATCGCCCTGCCGCTGGTGGCGGTGGTCAACGGGTGGATCGGCGCCGAGCGCTTCCCGCTCAACACCTTGCGGGTGACCAGCGAATTCCGCCACGTCAACCAGGCCGAACTGCAGCAGGTGCTGGCGCCGCATGCGCGCCGGGGCTTCTTCGCGGTGCGGCTGGATGATGCGCAGAAGGCGGTCGAGCGGCTGCCCTGGGTCGAGCAGGCCGAGGTCAGCAAGAAGTGGCCGGACGTGCTCGAAGTGCATGTCACCGAGCATCGGCCGTTCGCGCTGTGGGACGAGACGCTGCTGCTGTCCGAGAACCTCCGGCTCTATCCGCGCGATTCGATGGGCGATGCGCTGCCGAAATCCCTGCCGCAGCTGGGCGGCGATCCGCGCCGCGTGTCCGAAGTGGTGGAGCTCTACAATCGCGCGAACGCATTGTTCGGCGCGAGCGGGCTTGAAGTCCGCGAGCTGCGGCTGGATGCCCGCGGCAGCTGGTCGCTGACGCTGTCCGACGGCAGCCGCGTGGTGATCGGGCGCAGCGATGCCGGCGAGCGGCTGGAGCGCTTCGCCGAGCTGCTGCCCAAGCTCATCCCGCCGCAAGGCCGGACGCTGGAGCGCGCCGACCTGCGCTATGCCAACGGCTTCGCCCTCAAGTGGCGCGATGCCCCACCCACCGTCCTGCCCCAGAAAACCGCATGAACCGCAAAGGCGACAAATCCCTCATCGTCGGACTCGACATCGGCACCTCCAAGGTGACGGCGCTGGTCGGCGAATATTCCCCCGGCCTGCCGGTGGAAGTGATCGGGATCGGCAGCCATGACTCGCGCGGCCTGCGTCGCGGCGTGGTGGTGGACATCGATTCCACCGTGCAGTCGATCCAGCGCGCGATCGAGGAAGCCGAGCTGATGGCCGGCTGCGAGATCCGCTCGGTCTATGCCTCGATCAGCGGCAACCACGTCCAGTGCCGCAACTCGCAGGGCATGGAGCCGCTTCGCGACGGCGAGGTCACCCATGCCGACATGGAGCGGGCGCTGGAGGCAGCCAAGGCGGTCGCGATCCCCTCCGACCAGCGCATCCTGCACGCCATCGCGCGCGAATACGTGCTCGACAACTCGCAGGAAGGCATCAGGAACCCGGTCGGGATGAGCGGCATCCGCCTCGAAGTCCACGCCCACCTGGTGACCTGCGCGCAATCGGCCGCGCTCAACATCACCAAGTGCGTCGAGCGTTGCGGGCTGAGCGTGGATGACCTGATCCTCTCCGCGCTCGCCTCCAGCGAGGCCGTGCTGACCGATGACGAGCGCGAGCTGGGCGTGGTGCTGGTGGACATCGGTGCCGGCACGACGGATATCGCGGTGTTCGTGCAGGGTGCGATCGCGCACACGGCGTCGTTGCCGATCGCGGGCGACCACGTCACCAACGACATCGCGCACATGCTGCGCACGCCGACCCCTGAGGCCGAGCAGATCAAGGTGCGCTACGCCTGCGCGCTGGCGCAGATGGCGACTGCCGAGGAATCCATCCAGGTGGTCGGGGTCGGCGATCGGCCGCCGAAGCGGATGCCGCGCCATGCACTGGCACAGGCGGTGCAGGGCCGCTACGAGGAAATCTTCGAGATGGTGCAGGCCGAACTGCGCCGCTCCGGCTTCGAGGAACTGGTGCGCGCGGGCATGGTGTTGACCGGCGGCGCCTCGAAGATGGAAGGCGTGGTCGAGCTGGCCGAGGAAATGCTGCAGATGCCGGTGCGGGTGGGCATTCCGCAGCACGTGGCGGGGCTGGCCGAGGTGGTGGGCAACCCGGTGCATGCCACCGGTGTCGGCCTGCTCCTGATGGGCAGCCGGATGGAAGGGCCGAAGGCCCGGCCGCTGCTCCCGGCGGGTCGCGGCATGGGGTTCCTGAAGAAATTCAAGGATTGGTACAACGGCCAGTTCTGATCGGCCGGGGTGTTGGCGCGGGTGCGGTGAAGGCAAGGCGGGAAGGAAAACGGAACGGGTGGCAACAAGTGGCGGGAAGGCGGAAAAAAACAGCGTGAAGCGGTAGGCAGGAAAGGCAAAGTCGGCAAGAATCCAATTCGACGAACACAAGAAAAACGCCGGCGCGGCGTCGGTGCGAGGAGTCCGAAACTCCCGCCCCGCGACCGTCGCGGCTCAACCAAGAGGACATGGACATGGCAACTTTCGAACTGATGGAAAAGATGGCGCCCAACGCGGTCATCAAGGTCGTGGGCGTGGGCGGCGGCGGCGGCAACGCGGTCGCGCACATGGTCAACAGCGGCGTGGACGGGGTGGAGTTCATCACCGCCAACACCGACGCGCAGGCGATCAAGAACTGCGGCGCCAAGCTGCAGTTGCAACTCGGCACCAACGTCACCAAGGGCCTGGGCGCCGGGGCCAACCCGGAAGTCGGCCGCCAGGCGGCGCTGGAGGACCGCGAGCGCATCATGGATGCCCTGCAGGGCGCGGACATGGTGTTCATCACCGCCGGCATGGGCGGCGGCACCGGTACCGGCGCCGCCCCGGTGGTGGCCCAGCTGGCGAAGGAAATGGGCATCCTGACCGTGGCGGTGGTGACCAAGCCGTTCCCCTTCGAAGGCCGGCGCCGCATGCAGGTCGCGCTCAAGGGCATCGAGGAGCTCGAGCAGCACGTCGACTCGCTGATCACCATCCCCAACGAGAAGCTGATCACCGTGCTGGGCCGCAACGCGACGATGATCCAGGCGTTCCGTGAAGCCAACAACGTGCTGCAGGGCGCGGTGCAGGGCATCGCCGACCTGATCGTCCGCCCCGGCTTGATCAACGTGGACTTCGCCGACGTGCGCACGGTCATGAACGAAATGGGCCTGGCGATGATGGGCACCGGCGTTGCCCGCGGCGACGACCGCGCCCAGGCCGCGGCCGAGGCGGCGATCCAGAACCCGCTGCTCGACGACATCAACCTGCAGGGCGCGAAAGGCATCCTGGTGAACATCACCTCCGGCTCCGACCTCACCATGGCCGAGTTCGACGAGATCGGCCGCGTCATCAGCGAGTTCGCCTCCGACGACGCCACCGTGGTCATCGGCACCGCGCTCGACGCCGACATGCAGGACGAGGTCAAGGTGACCGTGGTCGCCACCGGCCTCAACCGCAACGCCGCGCGCCAGCCGGTCCGCAACGATTTCGGCTACGAGCCGGTGCGCCAGCCGCGCCAGCGCCCGCAGATGGAAATCGTCCCGCAGCCGCAGGTGGCCAAGCGCGATGGCACCACCGGCCTGCCGATCGACGACGTGCCGATGCACACCTTCAACCCGGCCCAGGGCCTGGCTTCCGGCCTGCGTCGCGGTGCGGCCCCGTCGCCGGCGCCTTCGGCCCCGGCCGAGTCCGCCGCGCCGAAGGCGGCCGATTTCGGCGGTGCGGACTACCTGGACATCCCGGCGTTCCTGCGTCGCCAAGCCGACTGAAACCGGCCTTGTCCGTGACCGCGTGACCCGGCTTCCGGGTCGCGCGGGCGGGCTGCGCCTGCCGGCATGGCCGGCCTCCATGCAACGGTGCGTTCCGCGCATCGCATGTCCTTTTGCGCCGCACGGTTTCCCGCGCGGCGCCTTTCTTTCCCCGGCGCCCGCTGGGCCAGTGTTCAGCGTCCTGCGTGATAACCTGCCCAATCGCCATTTTTCCCTTTTTCCGAGGCGCCATGAGTCGACAGCGCACCCTGAAGAACCTGATCCGTGCGACCGGCGTCGGCCTGCACAGTGGCGAAAAAGTGTTCCTCACCATCCGCCCGGCGCCGGTGGATACCGGCATCGTGTTCCGCCGCATCGATCTGGAGCCGGTGGTCGAAGTGCCGGCGCGCGGCGAACTGGTCACCGAGACCACGCTGTGCACCGGCTTGAGCTGCGGCGAAGCCAAGATCAAGACCGTCGAACACCTGCTTTCGGCGCTGGCGGGGCTGGGCATCGACAACGCCTGGGTGGAGCTCTCCGCCGCCGAGGTGCCGATCATGGACGGCTCCGCGGGTCCCTTCGTGTTCCTGCTGCAATCCGCCGGCATCGTCGAGCAGGATGCGCCGAAGCGTTTCATCCGCATCCTCCGCGAAGTCGAGGTGCGCGAAGGCGACAAGATCGCCCGCTTCCGCCCGCATGACGGCTTCCGGCTGGACTTCACCGTGGAATTCAACCATCCGGCGATCCCCAGCGCGCAATCCACGGCCCGGGTGGAGTTCAGCACCGCCAATTACATCCGCGAAGTCAGCCGGGCGCGGACCTTCGGTTTCATGCGCGATCTCGAGTACATGCGCGAGCGCAACCTCGGCCTCGGTGGCTCGATGGACAACGCCATCGTCCTCGACGAGTTCCGCGTCCTCAACGAG
>JAEXAG010000044.1 GCA_023394655.1 Pseudomonadota bacterium | reverse complement strand
CGCAATCGCTGGCCGCGCGCGAAAGCCGCGCCGCGCAACTGCCGGCCGCCACGATCAATGCCGAGCTGCCGATCGCCGCGCGTGCGGAAGACATCGCCGAGCTGATCCGCCGGCATCAGGTGGTGGTGGTGGCCGGGGAAACCGGCTCCGGCAAGACCACGCAGCTGCCCAAGTTGTGCCTGCTCGCCGGTCGCGGCGCCGCCGGCATGATCGGCTGCACCCAACCGCGCCGGATCGCCGCGCGTTCCGTTGCGCGACGCGTGGCGGAGGAACTGCAGGTGCCGGTCGGCGGCACGGTCGGCTTCCAGGTGCGCTTCAACGACCAGGTCGGTGATGCCACGGCGATCAAGTTCATGACCGACGGCATCCTGCTGGCGGAGATCCAGGCCGACCGCTGGCTGTCGCGCTACGACACGATCATCGTCGACGAGGCGCACGAGCGCAGCCTCAACATCGATTTCCTGCTCGGCTATCTCAAGCAGCTCTTGCCGCGCCGGCCCGACCTGAAGCTGGTGGTGACCTCGGCCACCATCGACACCGCGCGCTTCGCCGAGCATTTCGGCGGCGCACCGGTGGTGGAAGTGGAAGGCCGCACCTACCCGGTGGAGGTGCGCCATCGCCCGCTGGACGACATCGGCGACGAGGACGGCGATGGCGTGCACTCGCTGCTGGACGGCATCGTCGCTGCCTGCGACGAGATCACCCGCGAGAATCCGCTCGGCGATACGCTGGTGTTCCTGCCGGGCGAGCGCGAAATCCGCGATGCCCACCTTGCGCTGGAGCGGCGGAAATATCGCCACACCGAGGTGGTGCCGCTGTACGCGCGGCTTTCCGCGAAGGACCAGGACAAGGTGTTCGCGCCGGGCACGAAGCGCCGCATCGTGCTGGCCACCAACGTCGCCGAGACTTCGCTCACCGTGCCGCGCATCCGCTACGTGGTCGATCCCGGCCTCGCACGGGTGAAGCGCTACAGCCCGAGGCAGAAGCTCGACCGCCTGCACATCGAGGCGATCTCGCAGGCCAGCGCCAACCAGCGCGCAGGCCGCTGCGGACGCGTCGCCGACGGCGTCTGCATCCGCCTGTATTCCGAAGCCGATTTCCTCGCGCGCGCCGAGTTCACCGACCCCGAGATCCGGCGCTCGGCACTGGCCGGCGTGATCCTGAGGATGCTGAGCATCGGGCTCGGCGACATCGAGCGTTTC
Source organism: Pseudomonadota bacterium (assembly GCA_023394655.1). Lineage (GTDB taxonomy): Bacteria > Pseudomonadota > Gammaproteobacteria > Xanthomonadales > Xanthomonadaceae > Solilutibacter. The sequence goes on along the minus strand of JAEXAG010000044.1, from coordinate 16,237 downwards.
CCCTTCCTGGAGCCGCCGGATCCACGCGCGGTGGCCGATGGCTGGCAGCAGCTGGCCGAACTCGGCGCGATCGATGGCGATCGCAAGCTCACCGCGATCGGCAGGCAGATGGCGAAGCTGCCGGTAGACGTCAAGCTCTCGCGCATGCTGATTGCCGCCGAGAAGCAGGGCGTCCTGCACGAAATGCTGGCGATCGCGAGCTTCCTCGGCATCCAGGACCCGCGTGAGCGGCCCGCCGATGCGCGTGCCGCCGCGGATGCCGCGCACGCCGAATTCGCCGATCCGAAATCCGAATTCATCGGCATCTGGAAGTTGTGGGAAACCTTCCGCATCGCCCATCGGGACATGAGCCAGTCGCAGCTGCGGCGCTGGGCGGAGAAGCATTACCTCGGCTTCCTGCGCCTGCGCGAATGGCGCGAGCTGCATCGGCAGCTGAAGCTGCAGTGCGAGGAGCTGGGCTGGGCGAGTGCCCGAACAACTGAAGTGCGTGCCGGATCGCCCGGCAACGAGGCAGTCGACGAAACCGGCATCGCCCGGGTCGATTACGCCAGACTGCATCGCGCATTGATCGCCGGCTTGCCCACGCAGGTCGGCCACCTTGGCGATCGGGGCGAATACGAAGGCCCGCGTGGCCGTCGCTTCCGGCTGTTCCCGGGTTCGGCCCTGGCGAAGAAGCCGCCGCCGTGGCTGCTGTCGGCGACCTTGCTCGATACCGAGAAAGTGTGGGCGATCACCAATGCCGCGATCGAGCCGGAATGGGTGATCGCGGAAGTGCCGCATTTGCTGGCGCGCCGCCATCATGATCCGCGCTGGTCGCGCTCGCAGGGGCGTGTCATCGGCAGCGAGCAGATCAGCCTGTTCGGGCTGGTGCTGGCGCCGAAGAAGCCCGTGCACTACGGCGCGCTGTATCCGGAGGAATCGCGCGCGATCTTCGTGCGCGAAGGGCTGGTGCCGGGTGAGGTGAACACGCGCAGTGCATTCCTCGCCCGCAACCTGCAGGCACTGGCGGCGGCGAAGGAAGAGGAGGCCAAGCTGCGCCGCGCCGGACTGGTGGTGGACGAGGACTGGCAGGCGCAGTGGTATCTGGACCGCCTGCCCTCGCATGTTCACAACGTGCAGGCGCTGGATGCGCACGTGAAGTCGCTGTCGCCGGAGGCGCGCAAGGCGCTGGAATGGCGTCGCGACGACTTGCTGGTGGCCGACGAAACCGATGCCGCGCGTTTCCCGCCGTACATCGCGATCGGCGACGCGCGGTTGGCGGTGCGTTATCGGTTCGAGCCCGGCGCGGAGGACGACGGCATGACCGTGGTGGTGCCGCTGCACCTCTTGAACGCGCTCGATGGCGCGCGGCTTTCGTGGCTCGCGCCCGGCTTCGTGCAGGACAAGGCGGCGGCGCTGATCAAATCGCTGCCGAAGAGCCTCCGGCGCAACTTTGTGCCGGCGCCGGATTTCGCCCGCGCCTTCTCTGAGGCGCACCGCGAGCCGGAAGCCGATGCGATGCCGGCGACGCTCGCGCGCTTCCTCAAGCGCCTGACCGGCGCGGAGGTGGCTGCGAGTGATTTCGACGAAGCCGGCATCGAGCCGCATCTGCGCATCCACCTGCAGTTGCAGGATGAAGCGGGGCGGCATGTGCTGGCTACCTCGCGCGACCTCGAGGCCCTGCGGGCGAAGTTCGGCGACCGTGCCCAGCGCGCGTTCGCCGGCCGTGCCGCACGCGAACTGGCACGGGCCGGGCTGACCCGATTCCCCGAGCACGGCGTCCCGCGGCAGGTGACCGGCGATGGCGGCATTCCGGCCTATCCGGCGCTGCACGACGATGGCGATGCGGTGTCGGTCCAGGTCCACGCGCAGGCGGATGTCGCGGCGCGGGCGCATGTGGCGGGCGTGCGCCGGCTGCTGCGGATCGCGCTGGCAGACAAGTTGAAGCAGGCGCGCCGGCAGTTGCCGGTGCAGCCGAAGACCGGGCTGCTGCATGCCGCGATCGACCAGCCCGTGACCAAGGCCGATGCGTTCCGCAAGCCGGTCGCGCGTGATGCCGACGTCCTGCGCGAGGACATCGTGGAAGGTGCGTTCGCCGCGCTGACCAGCGACGGGCTCTGGGACATCCGCGATGCCGCGACATTCGATGCCCGCGCCGAAGCCCTCGGCAAGTCCTTGTTCGGCGAGGCGATGCGCCGGCTGCAGCAGGCCGAAGCGATCCTGACCGGGGTGGCCGACGTCCGCGCGCGGTTGGAGTCGAAGTTGATGGGCTGGGCCAGCGGCAACCTCGACGACATGCGCCGGCATCTGGATTCGCTGGCACACCCGGGATTCCTGCGCGATACGGCCGCCGACACGCTGTCGGAGCTGCCGCGCTATCTCAAGGCGCTGGCCCTGCGTGCCGAGCGCGCGCAACGCGATCCGCAGAAGGACCAGGCGCGGATGCTGGAGCTGAAGCCTTTCGTCGACGCGCTGGGGGACGCCGCTGTCGGTGATGAAACCGCCGGCATCCTGCGCCGTGAGCTGGAGGAGCTGCGCGTCGCCACCTACGCGCAGGAGATCGGCGCGAAGGGCGGGGTATCGGCGAAAAAGCTGGCGGCACGCATCGCGGCGTGGCGCCAATCCCGCCTTACTTGACCCGTTTCACCTTGGCCTGCACGTAGCTGCCTTCCACGCGCATCCACCACGCGCCGAGCGCGCCGGGGCGGATCGTCACTGCCAGGTTCTGGCCGCGCACGCCATGCAGGCTGGTGGAATCGGTCTGTTGCCAGGTCTCGCCGTTTTCCAGCACGTAGGTGCGGCCGCTGCCGAAGCCGCGGAACTCGCCGGCGATCCGGCTCTCGATCGGCTCGGCGTTGCCGAAATCGAAGAAGCCGCGATGCTTGCGCACCACTTCCTGCCGGCCTTCCTCGCGCGCCTGTTCGATGGCGGCGGCACTCGGCGCGGCACTACGCGCGAGCCAGGCGTTGAGCTGCGCCAGCTCCGCGGCGCTGAGCTTGTCCAGCCCCGTCGCCCTCAACTCTTCCGCGCTCATGCGCTTTTCGATCGGCGGAACGCCTTGCGCCTGCAGTGGCGCACACAGGGCGAAGGCGAGCATGAACAGGGCAACGGAAATGCGTTTCATGGGGCTTCCAATCGCGGGGCTTGGCGGTAGTGTAGTCCCGTGAATCATCCTGCTGTCCAGCCCCGATCCGGAATCCCGCCCGCGCCCGCGCCACGCCCCGTGGTGGACGCGGCGGCACCGCCTGCCGGGCTGCCGGAGCGCATGCGGCAGGCGCTTGCCGAGGCATCGACCGATGCGCCGCCCGGCGCGGACTGGCGCTGCCTCGGCGACACGCTGGCCCTGCTCGACACGCTCGGGGCCGACGAGGAAATGCGCGAGGCGGCGGTGATTTCCGCTGCCGGTGCTTGGCTCCACGAGCATCCCATCGCGCGTTCGGGGCGCGTGCCGGCACTGCTGGAAGGGCTGGATGCGGAAGCCCAGGTGGCTGCGCTTCACGCCGAGCAGGGCGGGGCCGGGAAGCCGGAAGGATTGCGTCGCCTGCTGCTGGCGATGAGCGACGACCTGCGCGTGGTCCCGATCCTGCTCGCACGGCATCTGGCGCGGCTTCGCCAGGCGCTGGCGACGATGGACGACGCGGCCGGCGAGCTGGCGCGGCTGACCCGCGACATCCACGCGCCACTGGCCAACCGGCTCGGCATCTGGCAGCTCAAGTGGGAGCTGGAGGATCTCGCCTTCCGCGTGCTGGAGCCGGATGCCTACCGCCGCATCGCGCGGCTCCTGGACGACAACCGGCGCGGGCGCGAGAGCTACATCGAGGCGTTCCGCCGCGAAGTGGGCGAAGTGTTGGCCGCCGCCGGCATCGAGGCCGACGTGGCCGGGCGCCCGAAGCACATCTACAGCATCTGGCGGAAGATGCAGAAGAAGGACCTGCCCTTCGAAGGCCTGCATGACCTGCGCGCGGTGCGCGTGCTGGTCGAGGAAACCGCGCAGTGCTACGCCGTGCTCGGGCTGGTGCACGCGCACTGGGTGCCGGTGCCGGGCGAGTTCGACGACTACATCGCCCGGCCCAAGGCCAACGATTACCGATCGCTGCATACCTGCGTGGTCGGCCCCGAGGGCAAGGTGGTCGAGGTGCAGATCCGCACCCGCGAGATGCACGCGCATGCCGAGCTGGGCGTGGCCGCGCACTGGCGCTACAAGGAAGGCGGTGCGGGCGATGCCGCGCTCGAGCGCAAGGTGGCGTGGATGCGCCGCCTGCTCGATGCCACCCAGGAAGAGGGCGAGGCCGGGCTGCGCGCCGATCTCGACCAGGAGCTGGTGGAGGATCGCCTCTACGTCCTTTCGCCGAAAGGGGAAGTCATCGACCTGCCGGCCGGTGCCACGCCGCTGGATTTCGCCTATCGGGTGCATACCGATGTCGGCCATCGCTGCCGCGGCGCCAAGGTGGATGGCCGCATCGTGCCGCTGGATTACAAGCTCGGCACCGGCGAGCGTGTGGAAATCCTCACCGGCAAAAACGGGGAACCGCGCCGCGACTGGTTGCTGCCGGGCAACCGCTTCCTCGCCAGCCCGCGTTCGCGGGAAAAGGTGCGGGCGTGGTTCCGCCGGCTGGATCGCGAACGCAACCAGCAGGCCGGGCGCGAGATTATCGAGCGCGAACTGAAGCGGATGGGGCTGGCCGATGCGGGCCTGTCCGGCATCCTGCAACGTTTCCACGTCGGCACCGTCGAGGAACTGTGGATCCAGGTGGCACTGGGCGAAATCGGGCCCAGCCAGGTGGTGCGCGCGCTCAACGACGCGGCACGGCCAGCCGAGCCGGAGCGGCCCGTCGTGGCCGATTCGCCACCGCCGGCGAGCGTGCGCGAAGGCGCAAGGCCGGGCGTGTCGGTGGCCGGCGTCGACAACCTGCTGGTGCATGTCGCGCGCTGCTGCCAGCCGGTGCCGGGCGAGCCGGTGGTGGGCTATCTCACCCGCAGCCGCGGCCTGTCGATGCACCGTGCGGTCTGCGCATCGCTGCGGCGCATGGCGGAGGCGGATCCCGATCGGCTCATGCCGGTGGACTGGGGCGATGCCGGCGAGCGCCAGTCGGTGCAGGTGGTGGTATCCGCGCTGGATCGCAAATGGCTGCTGCGTGATGTCGGCAACCTGGTGGCGCAAGAGAGTATCCCGCTCAACGCCATCCGCAGCGGCGCGCGTGGCCGCGATGGCCACATCAGCCTGAATCTCGATGTCGATGTACGCGGCTTCGACCAGCTCTCGCAGCTGCTGGAAAAGCTCGGCCGCCTGCCCGGCGTGCTCGATGCCCGCCGCCGCTGATCAGCGCGCGGAATCCGCCAGCAACACGCGCCGCACCGTTTCGCGGAAGGCATCGGCGGAGAAGTGCCGGCGGATGTTCTCCTGCCCGTTGCGGGCGAGGCGCCGCCAGAGCTCGGCGTCGGAATGGAGCCGCACGATCGCATCGGCGAAAGCGACCGGATCGTCGGCCACCAGCACGTCCTCACCATCGCGCAGATGCATGCCTTCCGCCGCGCAGGCGCTGGCCACCAGCGGCTGGCCGTGCGCCATGCTCAGGTTCACCTTGCCCTTGACGCCGGCGCCGAAACGCAGCGGCGCCACCGCGATCCGCGCACCGTCCATCCACGGCCGGATGTCGGCGACGTGGCCGTGCACGCGGATGCCGTCGCGGCCGTCGAGCGCCAGGATGTCGGCGGGCGGATCACTGCCGATGACGTGGAATCGTGCATCCGGCAACCGCTCGCGCACCCGTGGCCAGATCTCGCCCGCGAACCAGCGCACCGCATCGGTGTTCGGCGGATGGCGGAAGCCGCCGACGAACACCACGTCGTGGCGACGCTCGAACGGTTCGCCACCGCCCGCCACTTCGTGCAGGTTCGAGAGCAGCTCGACGCGCGCGCCGGGTGCATCGGCCTGCAGCAACTCACGCTCCGTGGGGCTGACCACCAGCGTGGCGTCCGCGGCGGCGACGATCGCCAGCTCGCGGCGACGGGTGGCCTCGGCGGCGCGCAGGCCGGCACCGTCGCCGGCCAGTTCGGCCGCGCGGCGTTCGCGCAGGTAGTGCAGATCGACGCTGTCGAAGACCACGCGCGCATCCGGCGCATGGCGGCGCACCCGCGGCAGCCAGCGCGCGGCGACGTGGTGGCGGCAGAGCACGACGGTGGTGAATCGCCCGCCTTCGCGCGTCAGCCAGCGCGAAGGGTCGTCGATGAAGGGGGCGTACCAGGCCTCGATGCCCGCGTGCTGCAGGGCTTCGGTGGCCGCGCCGGCATGCGAGAGATCGTCGGGCACGAAGACCACATCGGCGCCTTCGGATTGGAGGAGACGCATCAGTGCCACCAGACGCATCGAGGCGGAATCGCGGTCTGGCCGCGGGGTTTCGGCATCCACCACAAGAACCCGCGGGCGATTGCCCGGAGCGGCATCGTCCGGCGTGCCGGGCGCGGGGTGGGCGGCCAGCACCTCGGCCCATTTTCCGGCGAACACGGCGCGATTGCGGACCTGTCCGGCCTTCGGGCCCTGGCCGAGATCGGTGCCGGCGGTGGTGCCTTCATCGTGCACCACCACGGCGGCGGGCTGCACGCGCACGGCATGGCCGGCGGCGCGCACGGCGAAGGCCAGATCGGTGTCTTCGTAGTAGGCCGGCGCATAGCGCGCATCGAATCCACCGAGGGAGCGGAACAGCGCCGCCGGCAGGACCACGGCCGCTGCCGAGCAGTAATCGACCTCGCGCAGGCGGGCGTGGCGCGGATCGTTGCGCGAGCCGAAGCGGCCGAGGTTGGCGGCACTGCCATCGGAAAACACACGGCCGCCGGATTCCTGCAGGCGGCCATCCGGATATACCAGCTGCGCGCCGACGAGCCCGGTGTCTGGTTGCGATTCGAATGTTCCGAGGAGTGCTTCCAGCCAGCCCGGCTGCGGCACCGTGTCGTTGTTGAGGAAGGCGATGAAATGGCCACGCGCCGCCGCCGCGCCCTCGTTGCAGGCGGCGATGAAGCCGCCGTTGCGTGCGCGACGCAGGAGGCGCAGGCCGGGGATGCCGGCAAGCGTGTCGGCGCTGGCATCGGGCGAGGCGTCGTCCACCACGATCACCTCGAAGGGCGTCCGTGGCGGATGCGCGGCCAGTGCGCGCAGGCATTGCAGGGTGGCGGCCAGTTGCCCGTGAACAGGGATCACGATGCTGGCGTGCGGCGTGGCGGTTTCCGTGAAAGCGATCGGCGAATCCGCCGGCGGGAACACCAGGGCAGGTGCGTGGCCCTGCACCGGCGGCGCCAGTTGCCGGCGGATGCGGGCCAGCGTCGCGCCCAGCCCGCGGCTGCGCAGGCTGTTGCGGGTGCGCAGCCAGAGCCCGGCAAGGTGGTCGAAGCGCTGGCGCAATGTGGGGCGATCGGGCATGAGCTGGAATGCAGGCTGACGGGCGATGCCGCCCGGGCACGGTGGTCGCCGTGGCGTGGGCTAGACTCGCGCAATTGCCCATTCTCGCATCCGCGCGTGCGCTGGCCGCCCCCTGCATGACCAAGTACGACTACGACGACCCCGACCACGACGAAGATGAAGCCAGCACCGGGTCCGGCTGGCTGCGCCGATTGCTGGTGCTGGGCCTGGCCCTCGCGGGCATCGGGCTCGGTTTTCTGGTGCCCTATACCCTGTATCTGAACCATCAGGTCACCCAGCGCTTCGGCCAGTTGCAATGGCAGTTGCCGACCCGCGTGTACGCGCGCCCCCTGCAGCTCGAACCCGGCATCGCCATGAACGCGGCCACGCTCAAGACCGAGCTGGACGCGGCCGCCTATCGCGACGACGGCAAAGGGCAGCGGCCCGGAACCTACGCGCAGAAGGATGGAGTCTTCACGATTTCCAGCCGCGGCTACCACGATGTCGAAGGCCGCATCGCGCCGTTGCGGGTGGAAGTGCGGCTGTCCGGCGGCGAAGTTTTCGCCCTGCGCCGCGCCGATGCCGACACGGCGATCCGTGCCGCGCGGCTGGATCCCGCGCGCATCGCCACGCTCTACGGCAAGAACCAGGAAGAGCGCAGGCTGGTGAGCCTGGACGAGGTGCCGGAAAAGCTGGTGACCGGCCTGCAGGCGGTGGAGGACCGCGACTTCGCCCGTCACCACGGCATCGATCCGACCGGCATGGCGCGTGCCCTGTGGATCAGCCTGCGTTCCGGCGGCAAGAGCCTGCAGGGCGGGAGCACGCTGACCCAGCAGGTGGCGCGCAGCGGCCTGCTCGACATCGGCAAGGAGGTCACGCCCTCGCGCAAGTTCAAGGAAATCCTCTATGCGCTGATCCTCGAGGCGCGCTACGACAAGCGCACCATCCTCGAAACGTATTTCAACCAGGTCTATTGGGGCCAGCGCGGCTCGCAGGCGATCCACGGCGTGTCCTCGGCCTCGGAGTTCTGGTTCAACCGCGGCCTCAACGACCTGTCGCTCGAACACGTCGCGCTGCTCATCGCCATCGTCAACGGCCCGTCCTACTACGATCCTCGGCGCAACCCCGAGCGCGCGCGGCAGCGCCGCGATTTCGTCCTCGGCAAGATGCTCGAGAACGGCGTCATCACCCAGGCCGAGCACGATGCGGCGGTCAAGGCGCCGCTGGGCGTCAGCAAGACGCCCGGTGGCGCGGCGCCGAACCGTTTCCCGGCCTATGTCGACCTGGTGCGCAGGCAGCTGATCCGCGACTATCCGGCCGACTCGCTGCAGGGCGCGGGGCTGGCGGTGATGACCGCGATGTCGCCCTCCGCGCAGGGCTATGCCGAAGGCGCGGTGACGCGCACGATGAAGTCGCTGGGCGCGCGCAAGGTGCCGCTGGAAGCCGGCCTGGTGATGACCGACGTGCACACCGGCGCGGTGGTGGCCGCGGTCGGCAGCAAGGCCTTCGACAACCCCGGCTTCAATCGCGCGCTGGAAGCGAAGCGGCCGGTCGGCTCCATCATCAAGCCCTTCGTCTACATGCTGGCGCTGGCGCAGCCGGGCAGGTGGTCGCTGGCGAGCTGGGTGGACGATTCGCCGCTGACCATCCGCCTCGGCAACGGCCAGCGCTGGTCGCCGAACAACGCCGATGGCCGCGGCCATGGCACGGTGCGCCTGATCGACGCGCTGGCGCAGAGCTACAACCTGGCGACGGTGCGCGTGGGCATGGAAGTCGGGCCGGAGCGCGTGGCGCAGCTGGTGCGCACGCTCGCCGGCATCGACGTGCAGACCAACCCTTCACTGCTGCTGGGCGCCACCGACCAGAGCCCCTACGCGATGGCGCAGCTCTACCAGTTCCTCGCCTCCGGCGGCGAAGTGCAGCCGCTGCACGCGGTGCGCGGCGTGCTGGATCCGCAGGGCCGCGCGCTCAATCGCTACGACAAACCGCCCGCGCCGGCCCAGAAGGGCGATGCGGTGGCCTCGCGGCTGATCACCATCGCGCTGCAGCAGGCGGTGTCCTCCGGCACCGGCCGCCAACTGATGGCCGATGGCCTCGGCCGGCTCAAGCCCGCCGGCAAGACCGGCACCTCGAACGACAGCCGCGACAGCTGGTTCGCCGGCTGGACCGGCGATCATCTCGCCGTGGTCTGGATGGGCAACGACGAGAACAAGCCGACCGGCCTGTACGGCTCCACCGGCGCGATGCGGGTCTGGTCCGGCATTTTCCAGCGCTTGCCCAGCCGCGCGCTGGAAGCCGGCAACGAAGGTCTGGACTGGCAGTGGGTCGCCGGCGGCAACGCCACCGATGCCAGCTGCCCGGGCGTGCGCCGCTTCGCCTTCGTCAGCGGCTATGCGCCGGCCTACCAGCCCTGCGTGATCGAGCCGGCCCCGGTGTACGACGAATTCGGCAACCCGATGGATCCCGCGGCCCCGACCGAGCCGGCCAGCGAGGGCGGTGGCTGGCGCGAGTTCTTCGGCTTCGGCCGCCGTCCGCCGCAGGATCCGGCGACGACCCCGCCGCCGCCTCAACCCCAGCAACCGCCGGCCCCGGTGCCCGTGCGATGAGCCGGAGGTCCCGGCGCCGGCCTCGGGGTGGTTGCCGATGAGTCTTCCCGAACGGACCCGCGAGGCCCTTGCCGAAGGTGGCGGCCTCGCTGCCGGCATCGAAGGTTTCGTGCCGCGCGAGGCGCAGCAGCGACTGGCCGATGCCATCGCCGGAACCATCCTCGGCAGTGGCTGCCTGCTGGCCGAGGCCGGCACCGGCACCGGCAAGACCTATGCCTACCTTGTCCCGGCGCTGCTCTCCGGACGCAAGACCATCATCAGCACTGGCACCCGCGCGCTGCAGGACCAGCTTTACCACCGCGACCTGCCACGGGTGCGCGAGGCGCTGGGCATCGGGCACAAATCCGCGCTCCTGAAGGGCCGCGCCAACTACCTGTGCCGCTATCGCATGGAACAGGCCCGGGGCGAGCCGCGCTTCGCCAGCCGCGAACAGGCCGCGCAATTCCAGCGCATCGTCGCCTGGAGCGGGCGCACGCGCTTCGGCGATCTCGCCGAACTGGACGACATGTCGGAGGATTCTCCGCTGTTCCCCGTCGTCACCTCCACCAACGAGAACTGCCTGGGCAGCGAGTGCCCGTTCTGGGGCGATTGTTTCGTGGTGCAGGCGCGCCAGCGTGCGCAGGCCGCCGACGTGGTCGTGGTCAACCACCACCTGCTGCTGGCGGACCTCGCGCTCAAGCAGGAAGGCTTCGGCGAGATCCTGCCCGGCGCGCAGACCTTCGTGGTGGACGAGGCCCACCAGCTGCCCGAACTGGCCGCGCAATTCTTCGGCGAAGGCCTGGGCGCCCGGTTGCTGGTGGAGCTGGCGCGCGACGTGGCGAAGGAGTCCCGAGATGCGCCCGCCGCGCTTGCCGCCTTGCAGGCCCCGGCCGAGCAGCTCGAGCATGCCACCCGCCAGCTGCGCGCATCGATGGACAACCTGCCGATCCGCGGCACCCGCAGTCTGGCGCTCTCGCATGCGCCGGTGGAAATCGCGTTCGACGCGCTGTCCGCCGCGCTGCAGGGGCTGATCGAAGCGCTCGGGCCGTGGCGCGAGACCGGCCCCGGCCTGGACGCCTGCCATGCACGCGCGGTGGAGGCGGAAGCGCGGCTTTCGCGCTGGATGGAGGCCTGGAACCTCGTTCCCGACGAGGACACCCAAGCGCCTGACGAGCGCAGCCCGGACCCGGGCGCGGACAACGTGTACTGGTTCGAGCTGACGCCCAAGGGTTTCCGCCTGCAGCGCACGCCGCTGGACGTCTCCGGGCCGCTGCGCCGGCATCGGGAGCAGTCGCGCGCGGCCTGGGTGTTCACCTCGGCCACGCTCGCGGTGAGTGGCGGCTTCGTGCATGTCTCGAAGCGGCTGGGATTGTGGGAGCCGGAAACCCGGCTGGAAGCCGGCCCTTTCGAATGGTCGCGGCAGGCCTTGTGCTACCTGCCCAGGCGCATGCCGGAGCCCTCGGCGATGGATTTCGGCTCGGCGCTGGTGGACGCGGTGCTGCCGGTGCTGCGCGCCTCGGGTGGCCGCGCCTTCCTGCTCTTCGCCTCGCACCGTGCGCTGCGCGAAGCCGCCCAGCGCCTGCGCGAGCGTGACGACGTGCCGTGGCCGCTGTTCGTGCAGGGCGAAGCCGCGCGTGCCGAACTGCTGCGCCGGTTCCGTGAGTCCGGCAACGGCGTGCTGCTCGGCACCGCCGCGTTCCGCGAAGGCGTGGACGTGGCCGGCGATGCGCTGTCGGTGGTGGTGATCGACAAGCTGCCATTCGCCGCGCCGGATGATCCGGTCTTCCAGGCGCGCCTGGAGGCCGTGCGCCGCGCCGGCGGCAACCCGTTCCGCGACGAGCAATTGCCGCAGGCGGTGATCGCGCTCAAGCAGGGCGCCGGGCGGCTGATCCGCACCATCGACGACCGGGGCGTGCTGGTGCTCTGCGATCCGCGCCTGCACGGCAAGAGCTATGGCCGCGTGTTCCTGGAATCGCTGCCGCCGATGCCGCGAACCCGCGAGATCGCCGATGTGGAGGCCTTCTTCGCCGCTGCCGATCGGGTGGTCGCGTCGCCGGGGGAAGGCGATGGCGGCACGATGCTCCGTTAAGCTGGCCGCCCGTCAACGCACGTACTCGCCGCCATGAACCTGCTTGCCATCGAAACCTCGACCGAGGCCTGCTCCGTCGCCGTCGTCCACGGCGAGATGGTGGTCGAACGCTTCGAGATCGCACCGCGCCGCCATGCCGAACTGGTGCTGCCGTGGACCGAAGCCGTGCTGGCCGAAGCCGGCATCGACCGCCATGCACTGCAGGCCATCGCGGTCGGACGCGGGCCGGGCGCCTTCACCGGCGTCCGGCTGGGGATCTCGCTGGCCCAGGGCATGGCGCTGGCGCTGGATCTGCCCGTCGTTCCGGTTTCGACGCTGGCGGTGCTGGCCCTGCGCGCCGGGGCGGGCGAAGGCGAGCGGGTGATCGCGGCCATCGACGCACGCATGGGCGAGGTCTACTGGTGCGTTTATCGCATCGAGGATGGCGAGCCCAGGCCGCTCGGCGACGAGCGGGTCGATCCGCCGCCCGCGGTCGAACTCGATGGCGAGGGCTGGCACGCGGTCGGTACCGGCTTCGATGCGCCGCACGGTGCGCTCCGTGAAGTGCTGGCGGGCCGGCTCGCCACGGTCGTGGCGGATGCCCTGCCGCATGCCGCCGATGTCGCGAGGCTGGCGGTGCGTGCCCACGCGCGGGGCGAAGCCGTGCGGCCGGAGCAGGTCGAGCCGGCCTACCTGCGCAACCAGGTCGCGCTCACGCTGGCGGAGCAGGCGGCCCTGCGCGCGTCCCGCGCCTGAGCGCCCGGGACGCGAGGCTCATTCGTCCTCGAACACGCCGCCGGGCAGGAAGTTCCAGGTGCGGACCACGTTGAGCACGTCCACGTTGTCCCCAGTGCGCGGCAGCGGCGGATAGGGTTCGGCCAGCCGGGCGATGCGCAGCGCGGCCTGATCGAGGATCGGCTGGCCGCTGGATCGCACGACCTCCACGACCTCCACCCGGCCGTCGCGGCGAATGCCGATGCTCACCACGACCTGTCCGGAGAGATTGCGGCTGCGCGCGGCCTCCGGATAGTTGAGGTTGCCGATGCGTTCCACCCGATCCACCCAGCGCCGCAGGTATTCCGCGTAGGCGTATTCCTGGGTGCTGGCGGAAACGAACTTGCGCTTCGGTCGCTTGGCATAGCGCTCGGAGTTGAGATGGATTTCCGCCGCCAGCCGGGCCATCTCGATGTCGTGCTCGATCTTCTGCCGGCCTTCCGGCAGCGGCGATGCAGGGGTTTGCGGCCGATCCTGCGGCTGCGGCAGTCGCGCGGCTTCGGCGGTCGTGGTGATGACGCGGGCTTCCGGCGGCGGGCTCGCTTCCGGACTTTGCGCGCGCAGCGGTGCGGGCGCCAGCCCGGCCTCGGGCAAGGGCACCGGCCCGCTCTGCGGATCGGTCGGGCGCGATGACTTGTCGTGCTCGCCGCCGCCCTGGTTGCTGGCTTGGGCGAGGAACTCGGCCTCCTTCGGCGTCAGCGGCGTGCGCGTGCCGCTCAGGATCACGTCGAGCATGGGGGTGACCGGCGCCGCCCCGCTCGCGGCGAAGCCGACGCCGAGGATCACCAGCGCGTGCAGCGCGGCGGACAGGACGAGGGTCGCGCCCAGTCGGTCGCGGTCATCGAGCCGGGCCGGCGCCGGCAACGGCGGCGACATGGTATTGGTCATGCCGCGGGTGCGGCGGCCAGCCGGGCTTCGATCGCGTCGAACAGCCGCCCTGCGATGTTCAGCCCGAACTGCCGATCGAGTTCGCGCACGCCGGTCGGGCTGGTCACGTTGAGCTCGGTCATCCAGTCGCCGATCACGTCCAGCCCGACGAATAGCATGCCGCGGCGCTTCATTTCGGGACCGACCCGCGCGGCGATCTCGCGGTCGCGCACCGAAAGCGGCCGTCCTTCCCCGCGGCCACCAGCGGCGAGATTGCCGCGGAATTCGTCGCCCTGCGGAATCCGGGCAAGCGCGAACCCCACCGGCTCGCCATCGACGAGCAGTACGCGCTTGTCGCCATCGACGATCTCCGGCAGATAGCGCTGCGCCATCGCCAGGTGGCGTCCGCCCTGGGTCAGCGTCTCCAGGATCACGTTGAGATTGGCCTCGCCGGCGCGGGCGCGGAAGATCGAGCGACCGCCCATGCCGTCGAGCGGCTTCAGGACGGCTTCGCCATGGGCCTGCACGAAGGCCTTGAGCGCGCCGGCATCGCGGCTCACCAGCGTCGGCGGGCAGCAATCCGGGAACAGCAGCGCGGCGAGCTTCTCGTTGAAATCGCGCAATCCGCGCGGATCGTTGACCACCAGCGCGCCCTGCCGGCGGGCGAAATCCAGCAGCTGGCTATCGTGCAGATAGTCGGCATCGACCGGGGGATCGGTGCGCATCAGCACCGCCTGGCCCGGCCCGAGCGTCATTTCCGAGAACTCGCCGAGGCTGAACCAGTCGTCGGCGGCGTCGCGGACCCGGAGCGGCGCGACCATCGCCAAGGCCCGGCCATCGCGCAGGGAAAGACCACCCGGACGGACGTAATGCAGCCTGTGGCCGCGGCGGCTGCCTTCCAGCAGCATGGCGAAGGTGGTGTCCTTGGCCGGGTTGATCCTCTGGATCGGGTCCATCACCACCACGATGTCGAATTGCATCGGTCGCCCGCCGCCCTTGTCTTTCCGTATGCGGCGATGGTAGCAGCGGCGCTCGTGGCGGAACCAGATGGCGCTCACGGAATCCCGGGTTCGGCTTGACATGCCGCGGCAGGAATGAAAGATTGCTCCCCACGTCGTGGTGCAGTGCTGAACAAAGCCAGTGTCCGGGGAAACGAGTTGATGCAAACAGGCAATGCCGAGGGCCGCAGCGGCCTCAAAGTGATGGTGATCGATGATTCGAAGACCATCCGTCGCACGGCCGAGACTCTTCTCAAGCGGGAAGGCTACGAGGTGGTGACGGCCAACGACGGCTTCGAGGCCCTGGCCAAGATCGCCGACGAGCATCCGAACATCATCTTCGTGGACATCATGATGCCGAGGCTGGATGGCTACCAGACCTGCGCCCTGATCAAGAACAACCAGGTCTTCAAGACCACGCCGGTGATCATGCTCTCCTCCAAGGACGGCCTGTTCGACAAGGCGAAGGGCCGCATCGTCGGCTCCGACCAGTACCTGACCAAACCTTTTACCCGTGAGGAATTGCTCGACGCAATCCGCACCTATGTCAACGCCTGAGGGGGCAGGGCAATGGCACGCATCCTGATCATCGAGGACTCGCCGACCGAGGCCGCCGTCATGACCCAGCTGCTGGAGAAGAACGGCCATCAGGTGCTGGCTTCCGATAGCGCCGAGGCAGGCATCGAGCTGTGTCGCAAGGAACTGCCCGACCTGGTCCTGATGGATGTGGTCCTGCCGGGCATGAACGGCTTCCAGGCCACCCGTGCGCTCACGCGCGACGCGGCGACCAGGCACATCCCGATCCTCATCGTCAGCACCAAGAGCATGGAGACCGACGTGGCTTGGGGCATGCGCCAGGGCGCGCGGGGCTATCTGGTGAAGCCGCCCAGGGAATCCGATCTGCTTTCGCGGATCGACGCACTGCTCGGGGGCTGAGGGGATGCAAGGGGAGACCAGGGGAGGTGCCGCATTCGCGCGACTTCGCGATTACGAGCGACGCAGCCTCGAACATGCGCCGGGCAGCCCCCTGCAGGTGGGCGGCGGCGGCTGGCGCGGGCTGGCATGGCGGCTTGGCCACCGGCATCTGGTGTCCACCTTCGATGACGTGGTCGAGATCCTCGGCGTCCCTGCGGTAACGCCCCTGCCGGGCACCCAGCCATGGTTGCTGGGCTTGGCCAACATCCGTGGCAACCTGTTGCCGGTGCTGGACCTGAGGCTGTTCCTCGAAGGTCATCGCAGCGTCAGCCAGGACGGCCAGCGCATGCTGGTGATGCGCCAGCCCGGGGGCGACGTAGGCATCCTGATCGACGAGCTTTTCGGCCAGCGCGTGTTCGACGACGAGCAGCGCACCGAAAGCGGCGATCTGGCGGAGGGCCGCTACGGCCACTTCATCGAGCGCGCGTATCGCCAGAACGAACAATCGTGGGGGGTGTTCAGTCTGGGCAAGCTGGCCAGGACCCCCGAATTCCGCCAGGCCGCGGCCTGATCCGATCCAACAACGCATACCGCCGACCGGCGAAACGGCAACAAGCATCGAGGTAGAGATCCAATGAGCAGCGTCAAGACCCGCGAA
>JAEXAG010000107.1 GCA_023394655.1 Pseudomonadota bacterium | reverse complement strand
GGTGCAGGGTGCGGGTCAGCGCCTTGCCGTCGAACCAGGCATTGAGTGCGGGGACTTCGTTGCACGCGGCCACGATCGAGCGCACCAGGCGCGCGGTGATGTCCTGCTTGCCGATCCACTGGTGCAGGTCGGCATCGTCCACCAGCGTGGTCGGTACCACCTGCGCGTGGGCATCGGCCATGACGCGGGCCATGTTGCGACGCACGCCCTTGAGCTGCTCCGGCTGGCCGCTGGCGGCCACACCGGGCGGCTGAGTGCGCATTGGCTTGCCGGCCTGCGAGAGCGTGCTGCGCTGGGCAATCGGCTGCTCGGCCTGCGCGGCGACTGCCGGGCTGACCTGCGCATCCACGGCACGGCGCGCGGGTGCGCTGCCGATCTTCGCGCTGCCATCGGCGGCGGCCTGCTTCACGTCGGCCATGCTCACGGTGCCCTCGGGGCCGCTGGCGCGCACCCGCGAGAGATCGACGCCCAGCTTGCGCGCCATCGCGCGCACCGCCGGGACCGCCTTGACGCCGCCCACGCTCATCGCGGCTTCCGTGCGCACGGCATCGCCCACCTGCATCGCGCCGACCACGGTGCCGGCATCCTGCTTGGCCTTCTCGTTGGCGCCGGCATCCTCGGGCTGCGGCTTGCCTTCGGCCTTGATCGCGCCGCCCTCGCTGGAGGCGACCACGCGGTCGTCCGGGGCGGGATCCTGCGATCCGACGCCGTGGCTGCCACCGCCGTGGTGGTGGCCGGTGTCCTGGCCCTCGGCGCGCTGCGGCATCGACATGTCCATCTCGAACTCGGCCAGCATGCTGCCGGTGACGATGATGTCGCCCGCGCCGCCGGCGAGCTTCAGCACCTTGCCGCTGACCGGCGAAGGCACGTCCACCACCGCCTTGGCGGTTTCCATCGAGACGAGGTTGTCATCGAGCCTGATGACGTCGCCTTCCTTGACGTACCACTCGACGATGGTGGCGTCCGGCAGGCCTTCGCCCAGGTCAGGCAGGAAAAAAGTCTTCTTGGTCATGTCGTTTCCTTACTTGAAGCCGACGGCACGCTGCGCCGCGGCGACGATCCGGTCCACGCTCACGATGTACTTCATTTCGAGGCGGAACAGCGGGATGTGGGTGTCGTAGCCGGTGACGCGCTCGACCGGGGCCAGCAGGTCGAACAGGCATTCCTCGGCCACGCGCGCGGCGATCTCGGCACCGAAGCCGGCGGTCTTGGCGGCCTCGTGGACGATCACGCAGCGGCCGGTCTTGGCGACCGATTCGGCGATGGTGGCGAAATCCAGCGGGGTCAGCGTGGCGACGTCGATGACCTCGGCGCTGATGCCCTCGGCGGCGAGTTTTTCGGCGGCTTCCAGCGTCTCCTTGACCTGCGCGCCCCAGGTCACCATCGTCACGTCGCTGCCGTCGCGCAGGACGTAGCAGACGTCCAGCGGCAGGGCTTCGCCGTCATCCGGCACCAGCTCCTTGTACTGGCGATAGATGCGCTTGGGCTCCATGTACACGACCGGGTCCGGGTCGCGGATGGCGGCCAGCAGCAGGCCGTAGGCGCGCTGCGGCGAGGACGGCATGACCACGCGGATGCCGGGCACGTTGGTGAAGATCGATTCGTTGGCCTCGCTGTGGTGCTCCGGTGCGCGGATGCCGCCACCCCACGGCACGCGCAGCACCATCGGGCAGGTGAGGCGGCCGCGGGTGCGGTAGCGCATGCGCGCGGCATGGCAGACGAGGAAATCGACCATCGGGTACATGAAGCCGTCGAACTGGGCTTCGGCCACGGGCTTCATGCCCTGCGAGGCCATGCCCACGGTCAGGCCGGCGATGGTGGTTTCGTCCAGCGGCGTGTCCAGCACGCGCATGTCGCCGAACTGCTGCTGCAGGCCGGCGGTGGCGCGGAACACGCCGCCGTTGACGCCCACGTCCTCGCCCAGCACGACGACCGAATCGTCGTGCTTCATTTCCCATGCCAGCGCCTGGGTGATCGCTTCGATCAAGGTGATCGGCTGCGTGCTCATGCGCGGCCCTCCAGTGCGAGCGCGGCTTCGCGTTGCGCGCGCAGGTCCTCGGGGAGTTCTTCGTAGAGGTAATCGAACATCGCTTCCACCGGCTGCACCGGCGTCTCCAGGTAGGCGTTGATCTCGACATCGACCTTGCGGGTGCATTCCTCGATCCACGCCTTCTCGGTGGCTTCGTCCCACAGCTTCTGGTCGGTCAGGTACTTGCGCAGGCGGATGAACGGCTCGCGGGTCCATGCATCCTTCACTTCCTCTTCGCCGCGATAACGACGGGCGTCGTCGGCGGTGGTGTGGTCGTGCAGGCGGTAGGTCATGAATTCGATCACGCTGCCGCCTTCGCCCTTGCGCGCGCGTTCGGTGGCGCGGCGCATCGCCTCGAGCACGGCGACGAGATCGTTGCCATCGACCTGCAGGCAATGCAGGCCGCCGGCGAGGCCCTTCTGCGCCAGCGTCTCGGCGCCGGTCTGGGCCTTGCGCGGCACGCTGATCGCCCAGCCGTTGTTGACCACGCACAGCACCAGCGGCAGCTGGTAGGCGCCACCGGAGTTCACCGCGGCGTAGAAATCGGTCTTGGAGGAACCGCCGTCGCCGCAGACGGCAACGGCCACGCGGTCCTGCTTGCGCAGCTTGAAGCTGAGCGCCGCGCCGGCCGCCATCAGCATCTGGGTGGAGATCGGCACGCACCACGGGTAGTCGTTCCTCGGGCCTTCGAACGCGTTGCCGCGCTCGTCGCCGCCCCAGTACATCAGCACGTCGCGCGGCTTCACCCCGCGCATGAACTGGGCGCCGTATTCGCGATAGCTGGGCGCGAACACGTCTTCCTCGCGCATCGCCGCGCCGATGCCGACGTGGGTGGCTTCGTGGCCGAGGCAGGCGGCATAGGTGCCCAGCTTGCCGGTGCGCTGCAGCGCGATGGCCTTGGTGTCGAAGGTGCGCACGAACAGCATGGTCCGGAACAGCTCGACCAGCTGCTCGGGATCACGGACGGCGGGGGGCAGGGGACCGGCCAGCGTGCCATCGGGTTTGAGGCATTGCAGGTATTCGATCTCGAACTGGGCGGCGAGCGTCATGCAGGCATCCATGTTGCGGTTGGACAGCGGATGATACCGAGCCGCCGGGAAGGTTCCGTTGCGCGCTGCCGCATGACAGTTGACGCGGGTCATGCAAAGCCGACTCCGCCGCGTGAGAGAATCGGCCGCATGAACATCCGGAACAACGAACGCGCGCTCGAGCAGGGCATCCATACCGACCTGTCCGGAAGGATGACCTACGGCGGCTACCTGCAGCTCGATCGCCTGCTTTCCGCGCAGCATCCGCTGAGTTCGCCGCCGCACCACGACGAGATGCTGTTCATCATCCAGCACCAGACCAGCGAGTTGTGGCTGAAGCTGCTGATCCACGAGCTGTCGGCGGCGGTGGAGCATCTGCGCAACGATCGCGTCTGGCAGTTCGGCAAGGTCTCCGCCCGCTGCAAGCGGGTGCTCGACCAGCTCACCGCGCAGTGGTCGGTGCTGGAGACGCTGACGCCTTCGGAATACATGCAGTTCCGCGAAATCCTCGGGCCCTCCAGCGGTTTCCAGTCGCTGCAGTACCGCACGGTGGAGTTCCTGCTCGGCAACAAGAACGCCGGCATGGTGCAGGTATTCCGCCACGATGAAGCGGCGGCCGCGCGCCTCGGCGAAGTGCTTGCGGCCCCCAGCCTCTATGACGAGTTCCTGCGTTATCTCGCCCGCTGGGGCCATGCGGTGCCGGCGGCGCATCTCGAGCGTGACTGGTCGAAGCCGCACGTGCTGGACGAATCCCTGCTGCCGGTGTTCGAGCGCATCTACGAGGACACCGACAGCCACTGGCGCGAATACGCGCTGTGCGAGGACCTGGTGGATCTGGAAACCCAGTTCCAGCTGTGGCGCTTCCGGCACATGCGCACGGTGATGCGCATCATCGGTTTCAAGCGCGGCACCGGGGGTTCCTCCGGCGTGGATTTCCTCAAGCGCGCGCTGGATCTTACTTTCTTCCCGGAACTGTTCGAGGTCCGCACGCGGATCGGCGCGGAGCGCGGCTACGGCGAGGACGCATCGCGGCCGTGAGCCCCGCGATGCCGCCGGAGTGGCAATGGCTCGGGACCGCGGCGGCGGTCGCCGTGCTGGCTTGGGCGATCCGGCGACTGCCCTGGCACAAGGTGCAGGGCGATGGCGAGGCCCAGCGCGTGTTCGCCGTGTTCATCGCGGCGGTGATCCTGATGCGCGGCTTCTCCACACAATCGGTGATGGGCGTCAACCTGCACTTCCTCGGCGCGGCCATCGGCACGCTGATGTTCGGCGCCCGCTTCGCCCTGGTGGCGCTTGCCGCGGCCAGCGCGGCGTGGGCGGTGCTCGGCCGGGTCTGGCTCGGCTGGGGCTGGGATTTCCTCGCCAACGATGCCTTGCCCGTCGCGGTCGTCGCGGCGATGGGCGCACTCGTCAACCGGACGCTGCCGGCGCACATCCTGATCTACATCCTCGGCAACGGTTTCTTCGCGGCCGCCATTTCGATGATGGCCTCGATCATCGTCAAGGCCTCCATCACCGGGCTCATGGGCGGCGATGCCACGCCCTATTTCGTCGCGGCGATACCGCTTTCCTTCGTCGAGGCCTTCTTCACCGGTGGCACGATGGCGCTGATCGTGGCCTACCGGCCGCAGTGGTGCGCGACGTTCGACGACGCGAAGTACCTTGCCAATCGCGATTGACCGCTTCGTGCAGGCGCGCGCGGCCGGCCCTTCGGGACCGGGCTGCTAGGATGCGGATTCCTTGCCCACGCAGATCGCCGGATACCGCATGAATCCCGAGACCGACGCCCGCCATCCCGATCGTACCCTCGTCACCCGCATGCTCGATGCCATCGAGCGCATCGGCAACAAGTTGCCCGATCCGGCGGTGCTGTTCCTGGCCCTGATGCTTCTGGTGTGGGTCGCGTCCTGGTGGCTGTCGATGTCGACCTTCGACGAGATCGATCCTCGCAGCGGCGAGGCGATCCGCATCACCAACCTGCTCGCCGGCGACAGCCTGACCGGCTTCATGTCGCAGATGGTCAACACCTTCGTCACCTTCCACCCGCTGGGCGTGGTGCTGGTGGCGATGCTGGGGCTCGGCGTGGCCGAGCACACCGGTTTCATCAACGCCGGCTTGCGCAAGCTGCTGGCGGTGACGCCGAAGATGCTGCTGACCCCGGTGCTGGTCGGCGTGGGCATCCTCAGCCACGTGGCGGTGGATGCCGGCTACGTTCTGGTGATCCCGCTGGGCGCGGTGATCTTCTACGCCGCCGGGCGCCATCCGCTGGCGGGCATCGCCGCGGCATTCGCCGGCGTTTCAGGCGGCTTTTCCGCCACCTTCATTCCGTCCAGCCTCGATCCGCTGCTGTCGGGCCTGACCCAGGCCTCAGCCAACCTGATCGACCCGGCGGTGGTGGTGAGCCCGCTCAACAACTTCTTCTTCACCACCGCGTCCAGCTTCCTGATCATGGCGGTCGGCTGGTTCCTGGTGGACCGGGTGATCGAGCCGCGCCTGCAGGGCGCGCCGGTCGATGGCGATGCCAGCGACATGCCGGCGATGGACGAGCTGGACGCGCGCGAGAAGAAGGGCCTGTGGCTGGCGCTGCTTTCGATGCTGGCGACGACCGTGCTGCTGCTCGCGACCGCGCTGCCGGCCGCCTCGCCCTGGCGCGCGCCGGCCGATGCCGCCAGCGGCGCGGGCGAGCTCCTCGTTTCGACCGCGCCGCTGATGCAGTCGATCGTGCCGCTGATCTTCATCTTCTTCCTCGTGCCGGGCATCGTCTACGGCTATGTCGCCGGCACGGTGAAGAACCACCGCGACATCATCCAGGGCATGAGCAAGGCGATGAGCGGCATGGGCTACTACATCGTGATGGCCTTCTTCGCCGCGCAGTTCATCTACGCCTTCGGCCAGAGCAACATGGGCGCGCTGCTGGCGATCAAGGGCGCGAATTTCCTGCAGGCCAGCGGCCTGCCGATGGGCGCGACCATCGTCGGCATCATCCTGCTATCGGGCTTCGTCAACCTGCTGATCGGTTCCGCATCGGCCAAGTGGGCGCTGATCGGCGCGATCATGGTGCCGATGATGATGCAGCTGGGCATCTCGCCCGATCTCACCCAGGCGGCCTACCGCGTCGGTGATTCCTCGACCAACATCATCACGCCCCTGCTGCCGTATTTCCCGCTGATCGTGGTGTTCTGCCAGCGCTACGTGAAATCGGCCGGCATCGGTACCCTGCTGTCGATGATGCTGCCGATCTCGATCAGCCTGCTCGTCGTGTGGAGCGCGTTCCTGCTGCTGTTCTGGGCACTGGGCATCCCGCTCGGCATCGGCTCCGGCTACGAGTACGTCGCGGCCGGCTGAGGCAGCGCGCGCGGCGCATTGATGCTGCGATGCCGCATCGGCGTCGATTGACGCGGCGGTCCTGCTCGGTAATGCTCGCGTGTCGCCTGCGTGGCGACACGCTACCAACGCACAACAGGGAACCCGCATGAGCGCCAACCAGCCCGTGGCCCGCCACGACTTCCAACCGCCGCCGCCCGGCGAAATCCTCGGCCACCCCAAGGCGCTCTGGAACCTCTTCGGTACCGAGTTCTGGGAACGCTTCATGTACTACGGCATGCGCGCCATGCTGGCGGTGCACGTCGCTTCCGCGTTTTTCGCGCATCTCAGCGGCGATGCGGCGCGCGAACAGGCCAGCCTGACCTACGGCGGCTACACCTCGATGGTGTACATGACCGGCATCGCCGGTGGCTACATCGCCGATCGCGTGCTGGGCTACCAGCGCTCGATCATGCTGGGCGGCGTACTGATGGCGCTGGGCATGTTCATGCTGATGGCGCCCGACCTCACCACCTTCCTCATGGGTCTGGCGGTGATCGTGGTGGGCAACGGCCTGTTCAAGCCGAACATTTCCACCATGGTCGGCAAGCTCTATGCGCCCGGTGATGCGCGGCGCGATTCCGGCTTCACCATCTTCTACATGGGCATCAACGCCGGTGCGCTGATCGCGCCGATCATCTGCGCCTCGATCATCGGCCAGAAGTTCGGCTACCGCTGGGGTTTCTTCGCCGCCGGCATGGGCATGCTGCTCGGCCTGATGGTGTTCCAGGCGCTGAAGGCGTGGCTCGGCCACGTCGGCCAGGCGCCGGCCGACAAGCGCGGCTTCGGCCCGATGGTCAAGGTGCTGCTCGGCTCCCTGCTGCTGGCGATCCCGGTGTATTTCCTGCTCAGCAAGTCCGACCTGCTCGGCGGCCTGCTGATCGTGATGATGCTCGCGCTGGCGGCGTACTTCATCTACAGCGGCGTGCGCAGCAACTCCAGGCCGCAACTGCACCGCTACATCGCGATGCTGATCCTGTTCGTGGCCAACATCCTGTTCTGGTCGCTGTTCGAGCAGGCCGGCTCCTCACTGAACTTCCTCGCGCAGGATTACGTGCGGATGCCGGACGTGCGCATCTTCGGCTGGCAGCCCACCTTCGAGATCTTCCAGTCGGTGAACCCGGTGTTCATCATCCTGCTGGCGCCGCTGTTCGCCTCGCTGTGGATCAAGCTGGACAAGGCCGATTGGAATCCCTCCATCCCGCGCAAGTTCGCCTACGGCCTGGCGGGCGCAGCGATCGGTTTCTACGTGCTGGTGTTCGCCATCCAGAACGCGACCGGCGCCGACGGCAAGATCTCCTGGATCTGGCTGACGCTGACCTACCTCATCCACACGATGGGCGAGCTCTGCCTCTCGCCGATCGGCCTGGCGATGGTGACCAAGCTGGCGCGCCCGGAAGAAACCGGCCTGGCGATGGGCGGCTGGTTCCTCTCCATCGCGATGGCCAACTTCGTGGCCGGCCGCATCGCGGCAATCGCCTCCGGCGGCGGCGAAGCCGCGGGTTCGTCGCTGGCGCAGTACGCCGGCACCTTCAACCAGCTGTTCATCCTCGGCATCGTGATCGCCGTGCTGTTCTTCCTGGCGGCACCGCTGATCAACAAGCTGATGCACGGCGTGAAGTGATGCATCGCAATGCATGATCGGGACGGCGGCTTCGGCCGCCGTTTCCGTTTGCGCCGGCCTCAGGGGGCGAGCCCGGGCAGGGCCGCGGCGAGCTTGTCCATCAATGCGGCCAGGCGGGCACGCTCGCTTTCGTCGAAGCCGGCCAGCAGCTTGCGTTCGATTTCCAGCGCGATCGGCGCGATTTCCGCATGTACGCGGCGACCGGAAGCGGAAAGCCGCAGCACCGAGCGGCGGCGGTCGTCATCGTGGGTTTCGCGCTCCACCAGCCCGCGCTCGGCCAGCCGGGCCAGCGCGCGGCTGACTGCCACCTTGTCCATCGCGGTGCGTTCCGCCACCGTGCCGGCGGAGAGGCCGGGGAAGCGACCGAGCACGGCGATCACGCGCCATTCGGTGACGCCGATGCCGAAGCGTTCGGCGTAAAGATCGGCGATGGTCTGGCTGATCCGGTTGGAGAGCACCGAGAGCCGGTAGGGCAGGAAGTGCTCCAGCTCCAGCACCGGCCCGTGCGTGTCCGTGGTGGCCTTCGATTCCATACCGCACCGCAGCTTGCAGATGGTTTCATTTGAAACTATAAAGACCGCTTCTGCAACCATCCGCAATCAGGAGCCGTCATGTCCGTACAGCGCGCCGTCATCGATCAGGACATCGGGATGACCCCGACCACCTTTGAAAATCCCATGGGCATCAACGGCTTTGAATTCGTCGAGTTCGCCGCGCCGGCCGGCGAGGGCGCGCGCATGCGCGAGTACCTCGAAGGCATGGGCTTCACCGCCATTGCGAAGCACAAGGATCGCGACATCACCCTGTTCCGCCAGGGCGGCATCAACTTCCTGCTGAACGAGACTTCCGATTCGTTCGCGTCCGACTTCTCTGAAAAGCACGGCCCGTCCGCTTGCGGCTTCGCGATCAACTTCGACCAGCCGTCCGCCAAGGTGCTGGAGCACGTGCTGGCCAACGGCGGCGAGGCGATCGATTTCAAGGCCGACAGCAAGGCGGTGGATGCGCCGGTGATCAAGGGCATCGGCGATTGCATGCTGTATCTGGTGGATGCCGGCAAGGCCGATCTGTACGCCGACTTCGTGCCGCTGGACGGCGTGGAGCAGCAGCCCAAGGGCTTCGGGCTGACCTTCATCGACCACCTGACGCACAACCTGTTCCTCGGCAACATGCAGAAGTGGTCGGACTACTACGAGAAGCTGTTCAACTTCCGCGAGATCCGCTACTTCGACATCAAGGGCGCCAAGACCGGCCTGCTGTCCAAGGCGATGACCGCGCCGGACGGCATCGTGCGCATTCCGCTGAACGAGTCCAGCGACGAAAAGAGCCAGATCAACGAATACCTGCGCGATTACAAGGGCGAGGGCATCCAGCACATCGCGCTGTTCACCAACGACATCTACGAATCGGTCGAGGCGATGCACGCCAAGGGCGTGAAGTTCCTGGACACGCCGGACACCTATTTCGACGTGATCGACCAGCGCGTGCCGGACCACGGCGAAGACGTGCCGCGGCTGCGCAAGAACTCGATCCTGATCGACGCCGACCCGGAAACCAAGCAGCGCAAACTGCTGCAGATCTTCACCCAGAACGCGTTCGGCCCGATCTTCTTCGAGATCATCCAGCGCAAGGGCAACGAAGGCTTCGGCGAAGGCAACTTCCAGGCGCTGTTCGAATCGATCGAGCGCGACCAGATGAAGCGCGGCGTGCTGTAAGCCGCCTCGTTCCGACGCGGCAACACGAAGCGGGGCGCGTGCTCCGCAAGGCGTCGGCCCCCGCGAGGCGGGCCGGCGATGGCCCCGATGACCACGGCAGGTGATCCGATGAACACGCAGACCGACAACGTCCTCCCGATGCCCGCGCACGATGGCGCCCGCGCCCGCCAGACGGGCTACATGAGCGGCTTCGGCAACGAGTTCGCCAGCGAGGCGATCCCCGGCACCCTGCCGGACGGTCGCAATTCGCCGCAGGTGGTCGCGCACGGTTTGTATGCCGAGCAGCTGACCGGCACCGCGTTCACCGCGCCGCGCCATCAGAACCGTCGCAGCTGGCTGTACCGCATCCGTCCGGCGGCGGTGCACGGCAAGTTCGAGCCGCTGCACCACGCGCACTTCCACAACGATTTCGGCCACGGGCCGGTCACGCCCGAAAAGCTGCGCTGGAGCCCGATGCCGATCCCCGAGACGCCGGTGGATTTCATCGACGGCCTGTTCACCATGGCCGGCAACGGCGGCCCGGCGGCGGTGATGGGCATCGGCATCCACATCTACGCGGCCAACAAATCCATGGAAGGCCGCTTCTTCTACAACGCCGATGGCGAGATGCTGATCGTGCCGCAGCAGGGCCGGCTGGTGATCGCCACCGAGCTGGGCGTGATGGAAGTTGAGCCGCAGGAGATCGCGGTGATCCCGCGCGGCGTGCGCTTCCGCGTGGAACTGCCGGATGGCGCCTCGCGCGGCTACGTGTGCGAGAACTTCGGCCCGTTCATGCGCATCCCCGATCTCGGGCCGATCGGCAGCAACGGCCTGGCCAATCCACGCGATTTCCTCACCCCCTGCGCCAGCTACGAGGATGTGGAGGGCGATTTCGAACTCGTCGCCAAGTTCCAGGGCCATCTGTGGCGCGCGGACATCGGCCACTCGCCGCTGGACGTGGTCGGCTGGCACGGCAACCACGTGCCGTACAAGTACGACCTGCGCAAGTTCAACACCATCGGCTCGATCAGCTTCGATCATCCCGATCCGTCGATCTTCCTGGTGCTGACCTCGCCCACCGACACCCCCGGCGTGGGCAATCTGGACTTCGTGATCTTCGGCCCGCGCGTGCTGGCCATGCAGGACACCTTCCGTCCGCCGTGGTTCCACCGCAACATCGCCAGCGAGTTCATGGGCCTGATCCACGGCGCCTACGACGCCAAGGCCGAGGGCTTCCTGCCCGGCGGTGCGTCCATCCACAGTTGCATGACCGGCCACGGTCCGGATGCGGCCACCTTCGAGAAGGCCAGCGCCGCGGATCTGTCCGCGCCGGACTACATCCGGGACACGATGGCGTTCATGTTCGAAAGCCGCGCGGTGATCCGGCCGACCGCGCAATCGCTCGATGCCACTCATCGCCAGCCTGATTATCCCGAGTGCTGGGACGGGCTGAAGAAGCACTTCCGCACGCCGGACTGAGGCCCGGTTCAGCGAGTTGCAGTCGGACTTCATCCCGCCTGCGCCATGGTGCGGCTTTCCCGGGAGGCGCCGCACCATGCACGTTCCGCATCGATTCACCCCACTCGCCATCGCCTGCCTGCTGGCCGCCTGCCAGCCCGCACCCGTGCCCGACGCGACACCGACGGCTGCGCCCGTCGAGCCCGCCGCGCCGGCCGAGCCCGCGAATCCCCTGCCGGCGCCGTCAGCGAAGATCGATGGCGACCGCGACCTCGCGCGCTGGGACGGTTACGACGCGATGCGCTTCGGCATGGACGAAGCCGCCGTGCGCGCGGCCTGGGGCGCGCCGCTCAAGGGCGATCCGCCGATGGAAGGCAGCAGCTGCCACCACCTCTATCGCGAAGGCGCCGCCGTGCCCGCCGAATTCGCCCTGATGTTCGAGGACGGGCGATTCGTCCGCTACAGCGTCGAAGACGATGCGCTGCTGGCGCCGGGCGGTGGCCGGGTCGGGATGACGGCGGCCGACATCGAGCGGCTCTATCCGGGCCGCGTCGAATCGCGCCTGCATGCCTACGTCGAAGGCGGGCGTTACCTGCGCATCACCGAAGGCGACCACGTGCTGGTATTCGCCACCGATGCCGATGGGCGGGTGACGGAGTGGCGCGTGGGCCGCGTGCCGCAGGTGGACTACATCGAGGGCTGCAGCTGATCAGCCCGAGGCCGCGCGCGTCGCCAGTTCGATGACGTTCGCCGGGCGCTCGCCGCGGGTTTCCTCGGGCATGGCGAGGGCGCTTTCCAGCGCCGGCAGCCCGGTTTCCGGCATGACCTCCAGGAGCCGATCGGCGATTCGCCCGAACATGCTCGGCTTGGTTCGCTCGCGCAGCCAGACAAGTGCGTCGATCAGTCGCTCGAGCAACTCCGCCTCGTCCTGGCTGGTCTGGATGTCCACTGCGAGCGCACTCGCCTCCATGTCCCGCTGCAGCTGCAGCATGTCGAGCATGTACATCTTGCAGGCGGCGATGGAGCGACGGCCCTGTCGCCTGCGCTCCGGTGCGGCGGCACGTTCCGGCGCGGCGGCATTGGCCGGCGGTGCGGGTTGCGACGTTTCGCGCTCGATCGGCTTCGCCCGCGCAACTTCCGGCTCCGATTCCGTCTTCGGTGCGATGGCCGCAGCGGCCACCGTGCGGCCGCGCTGGAGCAGCTTGCCCAGGCCACCCGTCAAGCCGGGCGACGCGGGGGGCGGGGCGGCGACTGGCGCCATGCCCGGCGCATCATCGATGCGGGTGAGGAAGCCCTGTTCGGCGAGCAGTTGCAGGGAGGCTTCGGTCCCGGCGCCGAGCATCGCGACGATCTGCTTCGCCTCGCGACGTCCGTCGCAGAGGATCAGGATGCGGCGTTCTGCCTGGCTGAGCGCCTGTCCCTGGTTGGACAGGGCTTCCCGGGCGCGGGCGGTCTTGTGGAATCGCATGGTGCAATCGGGTCTTTCATGGCGGCGCGCACAGCGTAGGGCGCGGCGATGAAAGGGCGATGACCGTACGGTGACACGATGCGCATCGGCGCGGGCCCTGAGGCCACCGTTCAGTGCTCGCCTGGCGTGCGGCCTTCCGGGTGGGTATCGATGTCGCCGTCGCCATCCGGGGGCGGCGGGGCATCGCCGGATTGCTCCATCAGCGCCAGCGCGGCCTTCGACATCATGTGCGCGGCCACCGGCGCGGTGAGGAACAGGAATACCGTGATCAGCAGTTCACGCGGATGGAAGCCGCTTCCGTACTGCCCGTGGTACAGCACCGAGCAAGCCAGCAGGCAGCCCACGCCGAGCGTACTGGCCTTGGTCGGGCCGTGGATGCGCTGGAAGAAGGTCGGCAGCTTGATCAGGGCGAACGCGCCGAGGAAGGTGAACGAGACGCCGACGGCGATCAGGGTCAGCAGCACGATGTCGAGCAGCAGCTTCATTCCACGATGTCCCGGCGGATGACGTACTTGGAGAGCACCACGGTGCCGAAGAAACCGAGCATCGCGATGATCAGCGCCGCCTCGAAGTAGATCTCGCTGCGGAGGTACATGCCCAGCAGCATCAACTGGGCGATGGTGCTGACGTACAGGGTGTCGAGCGCGAGGATGCGGTCCGGCGCGCCGGGGCCGCGCAGCAACCGCCAGGTGGCGAGCAGCATGGCGAGCCCGACCACGTGCAGGCCGACGAGGATGGCGATTTCGATCACGGGAATACCTTCTTCATGGGCATTTCGTATCGCTTCTTGATCTCGGCGATCATCGCCTCCTTGTCCTCCACGTTCAGGCAATGCACCAGCAGGTACTTGCGGTCGGGCGACAGCTCGGAGGACACGGTGCCGGGCGTGAGCGTGATGATGCTCGCCAGCGCGGAAATGCCGTGGATGTTGGTGAGGTCCAGCGGCACCCAGACGAAGTCCGAGCGCAGCGCGCGCGAAGGACCCAGCACCTGGCGCGCCACGGCGAGGTTGGCCAGCAGGATGTCCCACAGCAGCCGCAGGCCGAGGCGGGGCAGGTGCCGGACCTTGCCGATGCTGGCGAATTCGCGCTCCAACCGTGCGGCGATCAAGGGCAGTACCCAGGCCAGCAGCAGGGCGAACAGCACGTGGGACAGATCCACGTGCTCCACCAGCAGCAGCCAGAACAGGAACACGGTGATGCTCTGGGGGATCGAGGGCAGCAGGCGTTGTTTCATGGCGAAGGCTCCCTGAGCAACGGCCGGGTGGCGCCGACCGCATCGAGGTAGTCACC
>JAEXAG010000106.1 GCA_023394655.1 Pseudomonadota bacterium | reverse complement strand
GGCGAGGTGCCGCTGCCACGATTGCGTGCCGGCAAACCGCTCGTGCCCGAGCCGCTGCCGGAGACGCTGCAGCTTTCGGCGTTGCAGGGTTTCTTCAAGGATCCGGCCAGGGACCTGCTGCGGGATCACATGAGGATTTCGCTGGACGCGCTGGATGCCGATGCCGAGCTGCCCGAAGTCGAGCCGCTGGACGGCATCGACAGGCTGCACGTGGTGGCGCGACGCGTGTTCTTCCGCGAAGTGCTGCCGCGCTGGGCCGGGGATCCGGAGGCATCCTGGTCGGGCGAGGCGCCGGCCTGGCTGGCGCATGGCGGCTTGTTGCCGGCCGGTCGCGCCGGCGCCGCCGCGTGGGAAGCGGAAGCCGAGGCAGTACGGGAGATGCTCGAACGTGCCAAGGCAAGCGGGTGCTTCGATCGACGCAGTGCTGCGGGGGGCGCGACCATGCGTATCGACGTGCAGCTCCCTGCCGAAGCGGATGATGGCCCGGCGTTGCGCGTGGAGGGTGAGATCGGCAATGTCTTCCCGCTGCAGGGTTCGGAGCGGGGCATGCAGGTGGTGTTCGCGTGGGCGGGCAAGAAGGGCTTGAAGAAGGGCGGGGATCTGCACTTCGGTGATCTGGTGCCGGCCTTCCTGCATTGGCTGCTGCTGCGTCTGCAGCACGGGGCCGATGGTCCGTCGGTGCCGCTCAGGATGACCTTGCTGGCCGAGGACGAACCGCCGATGGCTGCCTTGGTCAATGCCTGGGACGAGGTGTATTGCCGTGCGGACGAGCCGACGCGCGCCAGCATGGAGGAGGATCTGCGGCAACGGCTGCGTGGGCTGATCGATGCCTGGCGCCTTTCCCGCGCCGGCCAATCCTTGCTTTATCCGCGTACCGGTTGGGCGGCCCTCAAGGCGGAGCAGGAATCCGCAGGCCTTGGCACCAGCGAGCGGGCGGAGCGCATTGCCAAGGCCGCGCGTGAACGCTGGGTGGCTGCGTTCGGGGGCGGAGGCGAACGGATGCAGGCCCCCGGATACGCGCGGCTGCTTGAAGGCGACTTGCTGTTCGGCCACCCGGAGACCGATCCCGGCGACTCGGCCCTGCAATCCTTGCTGGACCAGGCGCGGCGGATCCATGACCTGATCCACCTCGATGTCCCGGCGGATGAAGGAGCGCGCTCGATGGACGCAGACGGAGATTCCGAATGAGCGCCGGGCCCGTGGATTGGAGGCAGTTGCCGCTGGCCGGCGATGGCCGCAGCCTGGTCGAAGCCAGTGCCGGCACCGGCAAGACCTGGACCATCGCGGCGCTCTACCTCCGGCTGTTGCTGGAGGAGCGGCGCTCGCCGCGACAGATCATCGTCAGCACCTTCACCAATGCCGCCGCCGCCGAGCTGGGCGAGCGCCTGCGCGGCAGGATCATGTGGGCGCTGGCCGAGGCGGCCGCGCACGCTGGCGGCGAGGGCCTCGAGCCGGCGGATGACGAGGCCTCGGATCGTGCATGGTTGCGCGAGCGTTGGCGTCGGGATCCCGCATCCTCGTGTCTGCGGGACGACGTGCTGCGACTGCAGGCGGCGCTGGCCGAACTCGACAGCGCGCCGATCTCGACCCTGCATTCGCTGTGCTCGCGGATCCTGGCCGATCACCCCTTTGCCGCAGGCGCGCCGTTCCGCGCCCGCGAGCTGGTGGACGACAAGGCGCTCGCGACGGAGATCGTGACCGACTTGCAGCGCATCCTTTCGCAGGGGGACGCGGATGACGAGCTGGTCCGGCTTGCCACGGCAGCCAAGTTCGAGGCCGGGAAACTCGAGGGTTTCAAGGACATTCTCCTGGCCCCCGACGTCGTCATCGGGCCATTTGTTCCGCCCGATGCCTTCGAACGCATCGATGAGGCCGTCGGCGGGATCGATGCGTGGATCGCGGATGCCAGGGAGATCCGGACTGCCGAAGGCTTGGTGAATCGCACGACGAATTTGCCGAAGGCCTGGTTCGAACTGGCCGATGCATTCGAAACGCGCGATGCCGACGTGCTGGCACGGCTCTGGAAACGCTTGGACGCGCTGTCCGCCGCGACCGGCATGAAAGGCGTCAACAAGAAGGGAAAGACCCATCCGGCAGTGCTCCGACTGGTCGAAGCATCCGAGCGGCTTGCCGCTGTTTTCTCGCTCCCGGAACTGGATATGGCCGGCGATTCCGAGCGGCGCCGCTTCCTCGCCGCCGCCCGGCGCTGGAGCCTCCGGGCGATGCAGGAACGCCTCGATGCCGCCGGGCAATCGACCTTCGACCAGCTGCTGCACGCCACGAGGACGGCCCTTTCCCCGGCCGATGGTTCGCGTGCGCTGGCCGATGCGCTCCATGCCGCGTGGCCGGTGGCTCTGGTGGACGAGTTCCAGGACACCGACCCGACCCAGTTCGCCATCCTCGACGCGATCTATCGCGATGCCGATGGCGCGCCGCGCGGGCGGCTGGTGATGATCGGCGACCCCAAGCAGGCCATCTATCGGTTCCGCGGCGGCGACGTGCAGGCCTATGCCCGCGCCAAGGCGCAGGTGGCCGAGCGCGATCGGCTCACGCTCGTAACCAACCATCGATCCAGTCGCGGTTACGTCGAGGCCATCAACCAGTTCCACGCCCTGACCGGGCGCAAGCTGGAACCGGCCGGTTCGGACACGGGCATCGAATACGAGGACGGGGAAGCCAGCGCCCGCCGGGATGCCGAACCGCTGCGACGCGCCGGCGAAGATGCGGCCATCGCGCGGCCCCTGGTGCTGCACGAGATCGATCCGGAATTTTCCGGCGGCGACCTTGAACAGGAAGCCTTGCGCGCCTGCGCCGGGGAGATCGCCCACGCCTTGTCCGCGGACGGCTATCGCATCGGGAACAAGCCCCTGGAACCGGGCGACGTCGCCGTCCTGCTTCCCAATCATGTGCAGATCGCGGCCATGGCGCGGCTGCTGAAGGCACGCGGCATTCCATGCGTGGCGGTGTCCCGCAGCAACGTGTTCCAGTCGGACATCGCGCGCGACCTGCGCGTGGTGCTGCACGCCGTCCTGCATCCGGGCGAGGCGCCGGCCATCCGCGCCGCACTGGCCACGCCCTTGTGGGGCGGGAGCCTGGGCAGGTTGCAGGCGCTTGTCGAGGATTCGATTGCCTGGAATGCGGAAGTCTCGATCTTCCATGAGCTGCACCTTCGACTGGAGCAGCGCGGGCCGCTGGCCGTGGTGCAGGCCCTGATGGAGCGACACGCCGCCCGGCTGCTGGACAGCGTGGCAGGCGAGCGCATGCTCACCGACCTGCGCCATCTGGCCGAGTTGCTCCAGGCCGCGTGGGAGGAGTGCGGTGGCGGCGAGCGCTTGTCGGCGTGGTTCGGGCAACAGATGGCGGGTGGCAGCGATGACGAAGAATCCGCCGATGCCCGCGCCTTGCGTCTGGAATCGGATGCGGCCCGGGTCAAGCTGATGACCCTGCACGCCAGCAAGGGTCTCGAGTTCGGCGTGGTCCATCTGCCGCTGATGTGGAAATCCGGTGCCGGACCCGGCAAGTCTTTCGGGCTGCTGGGGGATGGAGGGTCATCGCGGGTGGTCGTGCTCGGGGGGGCGAAGGCATGCGTCAGGCGCCAGGAGCACGAGGAACGATTCCGCCTCCTCTACGTCGCGCTGACGCGCGCGATCCATGCCTGCCACGTCTATGTGCTTCCCGCGGAGGGTTGCAGGGTGATCGAAGATGCGCGCAAGCCTGGCGAAGTGCCGATCAACAACCGGGATCTGGAAAAGATCCGGACTGCCCCGTCAGCCGAAGCTTCCCGCATCGAACTCCGCATGGGCTGGGAGCGGCACGCGGGTGTGCTGTGGCGTGCCAGCGGGCAGGATGGCAAACGTCGTGAAGTGCGTGCGCTTCCGCCCGAGCCTGTTGGCCCGCTGCCCATGCGCCACAGCTTCAGCACGCTTTCGGGGGGCGCGCGTCGTTCGTCCGCGAGCGAGGACAACGCCGCCGACGACGAGGCATTCGCGGAAGAGGTGGCCGTGACGGCATTTGAGGCGGCGGAGCCGATGATCGCGCCCCCGGCCGAGACCGCGCCCGTTGACGACTCGCCGGCGTGGCATCCCGATCTGGATGCCCTTGCGATGGTCGCCGGCACGGATTTCGGCAACGCCGTGCACGCGGTGTTCGAGCATCGCATCGTCGGGGTGCCGCTCGATGAAGCGCAGGTGCGGGCCGAGCTGGCCCATCATGGCGTGCGTCCGCGCGAAGGCGGGATCGACGAACTGGCCGGGCCGCTGCATCGGCGATTGCAGGGCGTGCTGGATTTCCCGCTGGACGGCGAGTCCGGGCCACGGCTTGGCGCACTCGCCGCATCCGACATGCGCGCCGAGCTGGAGTTCAACTACGCCTTGGAGGACGTGTCGCTGGGTGCGCTTCGCCGCGCCTGCGAAGCCCACGGCGAGCATGACATCGTGCCGGCGCGCGAGCAGCAGCTGGCCGGCCTGATGAACGGCAAGATCGATCTCGTGTTCGCCCACGATGGCCGCTACCACGTGCTCGATTACAAAGGCAACCAGCTCTCGTCCGGACGGCCGGACCTGCGCGATTACGCCCCGGTGGCGCTCGAAGGGAAAATGCGTGCCACCGGCTACCGCCTGCAGGCATTGCTGTACACGGTGGCCGTGGAGCGCCACTTGCGCGAGCGGCTCGGGTCAACCTATCGCCGCGACGTTCACCTCGGGGATTGCTGGTATCTGTTCATCCGCGCCGTCGGCCTCAGGCTGCCCGATGGCACCGCATGCGGCGTGTGGCGGCATCGATTCGGCGATGCCCTGCTGGATGCCGTGCAATCGGCGCTCGGATCGCGCATGGAGGAAGCCGCATGAGTTACACGTCCCCGCGCCGCATTGCCGGCGAGGCCTTCGGCTTCGGCCCGGCTTTCGCCGGCATCCACCTGCCGGCGGAGTGGCGCGATCTCGACCGCGCCGTCTGGCAGTGGGTGCGCGCCCACGGCGGCGATGAGGCGGTGGCGCTGGCGGCCGGCTGGACAAGCCATGCCGATGGACAGGGCCACAGCGCGCTGCCGCTGGCGAAGGCCGATTCGGATGGCCATCCGTTGCTGTCATCGGCGCAAACCGATGCGCTGCGTGAGAGCGACATGGTCTCGGTGATCGCGCCGGGTGGAGCCACAGCGGCGCGTCCGCTGGTGCTCGAACAGGATCATCTCTTCCTCGCCCGGAACCATCGCGCCGAAGTCGCCGTGGCATGTGCGCTGGCCGCGCGGCGCAAGGCGGCTTGCAAACCTGTGCAGCCGGTCGACGAGGCCGATCTGCGAGCCCTGTTCAACGGCAGCTGGTGCGAAGAGGAAGCCCGCCAGCGCGATGCCGTGAAGGGCGCGCCCGGCCGCCGCCTGATGGTGCTCACCGGCGGCCCCGGAACCGGCAAGACCACCACGGTGCTGCGCATGTTGCTGGCGCTTTCGCGCGAACACGCGCATAGACAGGGCCGCCTGCCGCGCGTGCGTGTTGCGGCGCCGACCGGCAAGGCCGCACAACGCCTGGTCGAGTCCCTGCATCAGGGCGCGACACACCTGCTGCATTCCGACACGCCGATCGGTGCCGACTGGCAGGCGCATCTCGATGCAGTGCTCGCCGCGCCATCGGGCACCGTCCATCGAATGCTCGGCAGCCGCGGCCGCCATGGCGGCTTCCGGCACGGCGAGGGTGGCCGCCTGCCGGTGGACATCATGGTGATCGACGAAGCCTCCATGCTTGATCTCCGCATGTTGCGCGCGGTGCTCGCGGCCTTGCCCGAGGAGGCGGTACTGGTGCTGGTGGGCGATGCCGACCAGCTGACTTCGGTGGGCACGGGCTCGGTGATGATGGATCTGGTGCAGGCGCTCGAGGCCGATCCACGCGGCGACCTGATCCGCCTCGAGCACTGCTTCCGTGCCGACGACAAGCTCGTGCCGATCCATCGCGCCGTGAGGGCAGGGGATGCGGAAGCGTTCGAGCGGGCCCGGGAAGCGGCGGCGCGGGTCAACGTGGATGGCCGGCCTGCCATGGTGATGCGCCACGTGCCGGACATCACGCGGCTGCGCCGCCTGCTCGCGCCGTGGGCCGAGGCACTGCAGGGCGCGATGGTGGAAGCCGGCATCACCCGTCCCGTCTCCACCGACGAGCAGGCCCTGGCCCGGCTGGCCCTGACCCGGCAGCGGCAATTGCTCTGTGCCCAGCGGGAAGGAGCCTTCGGTTCCGTCGCCGTCGCGGCAACGCTCGCGGCAAGAATCCGCCAGTATCCGGCGTTCGCGCAGTGGGCCGGGCAGACCTGGTATCCCGGCCGCATCGTGATCATCACCCGCAACGACGCGGCTGCGGGCCTGTACAACGGCGACATCGGCATCTGCATCGCGCGGCAGGGCATGGACGGCAGGGTGGCCCTGAAGGTTGTCTTCGAATCCGGCTCGGCCGAAGGCAGCGCCGTTCGCCATTTCGACCCCGACACGCTGCCACCGCACGAAGACGCCTTCGCGCTCACCATCCACAAAAGCCAGGGCTCCGAATACGGCCATGTCGCGGTCCTGCTCCCGCCGGATCCCGAATCGCCGCTGCTGGTTCGGCAATCGCTGTACACCGGCCTTTCCCGCGCCCGGCACTCCGTGGAGCTGTGGAGCACGCCCGAATCGACCGGAAAGGCCCTTGCCACCGTGCTGCGACGCCACGGCCTGCTGGCATCGAGGATCGGCGCGAGCATGGCGAACACGGCGCAGGACGACGGCGTGGCGACGCCGGTTGTTGCTGACGCTTGACAGCCTCGCAATTGCCCCCCAGAATGCGCGCTCCACCTGCCCAGGTGGCGGAATTGGTAGACGCACTAGTTTCAGGTACTAGCGGGTAAAACCGTGGAGGTTCGAGTCCTCTCCTGGGCACCAACGGCTTTAATCAAGAACCTCGCGCAAGCGGGGTTTTTTGTTGCCCGGCGTTCATTTTCCGTTGCAAAACAAGGGTTTGCGGAGTCTCGCCGGGTTGCAGGTCGTCTCACCGGGTCAAGCTGACTCGCACGCAAGTGTGAGTAACGCTGTGAGTAACGATTCCGCGCGTTGCCGACCCCGCACGATGCTCACCGCAAGCCGGATTGCCAGCGTGAAGCCGCGTTCGACCGTCTACCGGGTCGCGGACCGTGACGGCCTGTGCGTTGAGGTGCGTCCTTCGGGTCTAAAGGTCTGGCGCTATCGGTTCCGCATCTTGGGGCGCGGACAAATGCTGGCTCTTGGGCGCGTCAGTGATGTCTTGTTGAAGGAAGCGCGTGAGCTCGCCAATCAAGCGCGCCAACTTGTCGAGCAAGGAAGACATCCCTTGGATGGACCGCCCAGCCTTTTGTAGACACCCGCAGGCCATAATTCATAGCTACAGCAGAGGTGTTCATGAGCAGCAAGCGATACACGGATGAGTTCAGGGCGGAGGCGGTGAAGCAGGTGCTCGAGCGGGGCTTCACGGTGGTGGATGTGGCTGCGCGGATCGGGATCCCCAAGCACACGCTGTACGACTGGGTGGAAGGCGAAGAAGGCCGGGAAGGCAGGCGCAGGCTCTGCGTTGGGGGGGACCGACTCGGGGGGAGATACGCCGCCTCAAGGCCGAGCTCCGGCGCGTGACCGAGGAGCGCGACATTCTAAAAAAAGCCGCCGCGTACTTTGCCAAGGGGTAAGGGCGAAGTACGTGTTCATGCGTGCGCACATCGGCGAGTTCCGACTGGTCGCGATGCGCCGGGTGCTGGGCGTGCACCGCAGCGGCTACTACGCCTGGGCACCAAAAATTACGGAGGAACAAACTAATGGATCGTGAAATCCTAACGCAGGCTATCGGCTGGGCATCTTCTGCGATCCTGCTCGCAACACTCGTCCGCCAGATCGTGAAGCAGCAAACGGAGACAGGCGGGGCAGGCGTATCGCACTGGCTTTTTATCGGCCAGACGCTTGCATCGATCGGGTTCCTGGCTTACAGCATCCTGGTGAAGAACTGGGTTTTTATCGTCACCAACAGTCTCATCCTGCTGACCTCGCTCGTCGGTTACGTGCTGCAGCGCCGCCGCGAGCACGCTCCATTAGCGCGGGAACGTACGCGCTGATGTCGCGCGCGAGGTAACCCACCGGGCCAACATCCCGGCCTAGCTGCATACCCGCCTGCCCGTGCAGCCACACACCCCACGCTGCGGCAGCGAGTGCGGGCGTTCCACGGGCCAGTAGGCCGGTGATAATGCCGGCCAACGCATCCCCGGATCCCGAAGTTCCGAGGCCTGGGGCGCGTATGTCGAAACGCAGAAGGTTGCCGACCGGCGTGGCGATGAAAGTGGGAACGCCCTTCATCACGACGATGCAGCGATAGGCACTCGCGAACTCCATCGCAATGCGGTCGGGCTTCGCCTCGATTGCTCGGCGCTCCATGCCCGTCGCGGCGGCCATCTCGCCGGCGTGCGGGGTCACGATGCAATCGGTGTCATCCTGCAACGCGCGCAGTCCCTTGCCGATGGCGCCGGCATCGATTACGCAGCCAGCCTGTGTCTTTCGCAGCAGCTTGGCCACCAGCGCGTCTGTCGTGCTTCCGCGAGTCATACCCGGGCCTAGCAGGAGCGCATCCGTTTCTGCGGCAGCGCCGAGGATGGTGGCA
This sequence comes from Pseudomonadota bacterium, assembly GCA_023394655.1. Lineage (GTDB taxonomy): Bacteria > Pseudomonadota > Gammaproteobacteria > Xanthomonadales > Xanthomonadaceae > Solilutibacter. The sequence continues at coordinate 6,127 of JAEXAG010000106.1, read as the reverse complement.
GGCAGTGAGGCGATCTCGCCCTTGGCGTTGATCGGCACCGGCGACACCATCGCCTCCGGCAGCGTGACCGCCAGCGACGGCGCCAGCGAGCGCGCGGTCGCGATGTGGAGCTTGCCTGCTCCCGCGTGCAGCGCCGCCTTGCCGCCAAGCAGCACCGCACCGGGCACCTTGGCACTGCCGCCGATCACCAGGACGCGGCCACGATCCTCTTTGTCTTCCGTAGCGAAGGGGTCGGGCAGCGGATGCCGGCGCAGCCAAGTCTGCGTCAACGCGGTCGGCCGCTTCATTTTGGTCCTTCGGGCTTGTCGGGCGCCGCGGTGACCGCAGTGCCCTCGTCCAGCATGGGCGCGACCTCGTTGGCCGCGATAAGACGGAAGCACGCCGAGGTCTGCGTAATGTCCTGCAATGCGTATTCGGTGAGACCGCAGTTCGGGACGTCGGCTTGGCGATCGATCTCAAGGATCGTCTGCTCGTCCAAGTGTTCGAGCAGGTAGCGAAAACAGTTCACGATGACCTGGTGACCCACTATCAGTACCCGGTCGGCCACATGGTCCCGGCGCAGCACCTCCAGCACGCTGCGCAGACGCAGGATCACGTCGCACCAGCTCTCCCCACCGGGAGGACGGAAGTAGAACTTGCCGACCAGGGCGCGTTGCTGTGCGAGTTCCGGAAAACGGTTGATGATCCCTTGCTTAGTGTAGCGGTCGAGGATGCCGAACTCCTTCTCGCGCAGGCGTTCGTCCACGTGGATGTCTGACCGCGGAATGCCAAGGGCGTCTGCCACACAACCGATGGTCTGCTGCGCGCGCAAAAACGGCGAGGTGAGCAGCACGTCGGGCCGCTGTTCCGACGGCATCGCCGCAAACCACTGGCCCATGGCCTCCGCCTGCTCGAGTCCTAGCGAAGACAGAGGGGTATCCGCGTCGCGGGTGGTAATGTCGATGAGTTCGAGCCCGCCCGCTTCGGCGGTGTCGCGGGCCACATTGCCGGCGCTCTGGCCATGTCGCGCGATCCAGAGCCGAGAGGGCCAGTCGGTATGGGAAAATGCGGGCATGCGTCACGATACGATTTGGAAGGGCCGCAGTGTGGCGGTCCGGGCGTGCAACCGGAGTGCACGCCCGGTCTGCACTCACAGCATGTCACCGCGCTGCTGTTCAGCGCGCGCGGCGCCGATGGCCGTCTGGACGTCCTTTTCTTCTTCCGGGGGCGGCAACACCGCGGGCATGCCCAGCGATTCGATCCAGAGTTCGCGGCACCAGCCCTTCGTGTGGTAGTAGTGGTGATCTTCGTCCTGTTCCACTTCCTCATGGGCGACCCGCAGCGCCGTGCCGGCATCGCCGGTCACGCGCTCGGCGACGCGTCCCAGCAGCTCCCAGTTGATGTGGTCCTTGGTTTCGGCCAACACCACGCACTCGCATGCCACGAGCTGCGCGGCGGCCTTCGGCGAGCTCGCTTTCGCCATCTCCATCGCCTTCACCAGAGATTCGCCTTGATGCCGCACGACCAGACGGCCCGGTGACTCCTCGTCGGGATCGATGCCGACGGCTTCGCACGCGCCCCGGATGACCTCTTGGTGATGCAAGGTCTCGTCGAGGTATTCCTGCCACTCCTTACGAAGGTCGTTGTTGACGGCGCAGGTAATCGCGGTGCGGTAGACCTGCTCGCCACCCAGTTCGGTTTCGACCATCTGCAACATTAGTTCCTTCAACTGTGCTTCGTCGTATTTTCCGGGCATTATGGTTCTCCATGCTGGTTGGGGGTTGCTTGAACAGTTTCGTGGCCAGATTGTGTATGCGCCGCGCGGTGGGGAATTAACCTGGGTCAATGGGACCCGTGACATGGCTACCATCGATGAGTGACGATGCAGGGCGCCCTGTGGAGATGGTGTCAAGCCTTCCGACAATCACTTGGCTCCTTGGCTCAAAGTCCGGCTGTAAGGCATTGTCGTTCTCTGCCGGTTGACGGTCCCGTGTCCTCACACGCTTGGACGTGCCCGTTAGAGGCGCTTCGGAAGACCGTTGCAAAATCCGTGGTCCCGCGCGAAGCGCGCGATCTCGAGCTGCGCCTGCGCCATCCGCTGCGCGATCACCGCGCGCCGGTGCCGATGAGCATCCGTGCGGCGGCGGGCGGGTTCACCGAATGGAGACGCGGCGCTTCCGATGCGCTCTGCGCCCATATCGAGGACTTGCGGCGGGAAGGCTTTATCGTCCATTCGCCGCTTCGGCCATGGCTACGCCATGCGCTTTCGGCGTGTGCGGATCCGCTGTATGCCTCGCACTGCACGCTGACCACGCTGGATCCCCTGCATGTGGACACCCTTTCGTGGCAGCGCCTCCAGGACCAGCTGGACGCTTGCGTGGCCTTGGGCGTGCCATGGCATTTCGATACGCAGACAGCAGCGGGCGATGGCGCCTGAAGGGCGCGCACTCCGTAGCGTCGAGGCGCACGCCCAGACGGAGCGTCTCAGTACCAATGCCGCCGACGCCCCCACCACAGCAGCACGGCGCAGGTGATCGCGATCATGCCCACGGCGATCCCAAACGCGCTCCAGCCACGCTTGTAGATGGGCAGCTCGAAATTCATGCCCAGGGCACCGGTGACGATCGCCACCATGCCGAAGATCATCGTCACGAACGTGAGCAGCCGCATGGACCGGCTCGTCCGCAGGGTCATCTGGTTGGTGACCAGCGCAAGGGTGCCACCCACGGTCTCGCGCATTCCTTCGACATCCTGCATCGCATGGTGGAAGTTCTGGTAGAGATGATCGAACGCCCGGCCTGCGGAACCACCTTCTTGCGGGCGGAAGTCGGGACGCGCCATCGCCGCGAACACCGTTCGATGGCTTTCCAGCATCCGGCGAAGGCGTGACGCGGCATTGCGCAGCCTGGCGATCGCCTCGGTGCGCTCATCCATGCGGTCATTGAGGATGCCTTCCTCGACGCGCTCCACTTCCGCTTCGAAATGCGAAACACCCACATGGAAACTGGCAAGCTGCCAGTCGAGCAACGAGCACAGGAACTGCGCAGAATCCAGTGAGCCGAGTGCGCCATCGTCGCCTTCGCGTTGCAGCAGTGTCTCGATATCGTCGATCGCGGTGGGATGCACGCTGACGATGTAGCCGCGCCCCGCCAGCAGCATGACCGGCACGCCTTCGAAACGAAGCGCGCCTTCGTGCCGCGCGAAGAACGCCTGCACCGCGAATTGATCGTGCGTGTTGGCAAGCCGGGGCGCTGTACGCCAGTCCGACATCAATGGCTCCAACAGGGGCGCAATGCCAAGCTGCCTGCACAGCATGGCCAAGGTTTCCGTTGTGGGGGCGGTGACATCGACCCACAGCAGTTCATCTTCACTCGCGGCGGCCTGAATGGCTTCGCGTCCAAGTGAACGTGATTGCCCGTTGCGGCAGAACAGGCGCGCCTGCCAATGCTCGGTTTCCCGCGGATGTTCCGACGCACCGGCGAAATCGGACGTGGTGGGTTTCATTGCGGATGCTGGGCCCATTCGCCATACGCGTGCTTCAGAGGTTATCAGACCTTAGCGCGCGCAATACGCCGTCATCTCACCTGGCGCTCACCTGTGCCTGACATGGATCAGCACAGGGCTTCGACGGATCGCGCACGGTGGGGACGCGGGTGGGCACCCGCTGTCGCGGCAATCGCTCGAATCGTTGGCGCGCTGGCGCATGTGCACACCTGTCATTCATGGGGTCAGCACCACCTTTCTGCACTCGTCCTCGCGGTTATTGAAAATCTCGTAGCCTTTCTCGGCTTCATCTAGAGACATGCGGTGAGAAATTATGATTTCCGGCGACAGGCGGCCCTCACCGATCGCTTCCAGCAGTTCCGGCATGTGCTTCTGGACGTGTGTTTGACCCATCTTGAAGGTCAATCCTTTATCAAATGCATCGCCGAACAAGAAACCGTGGATGAAACCGGCATAGACGCCTGGCACGCTCACAATGCCGCCACGGCGTGTGGCCGCAATGCATTGCCGCAACGCCTTGCCGCTGGATCCTTCGAGTTTGAGTGTGGTGAGCACTGCGTGGTCTCAACTTGCAAGCGCAACACTGGATGAGAATTTCGCCATCTCTTCGGCCAAGGCCTCTTCCGGAGTTTTCCACCCGAGCGTTTTCCTCGGTCGGCCGTTGAGCAGGCGGGCAATGTCGTTGAGCAAGGTCTGGCTGGCGATCGACAGGTCACTGCCTTTCGGCAGGAACTGACGCAGCAGGCCGTTGGTGTTCTCGTTGCTGCCGCGCTGCCACGGCGCATGCGGATCGCAGAACCAGATGTCCATCTTCAGCCGCTGGCTCAGCTCCTGGAAGTTGGCCATTTCGCTGCCCCGATCATAGGTCAGGGTCTCGCGCAGGAACGCCGGCAGCTTTTTCATCTGGCGACTGAAGCCCTCCACCGCATCGGCCGCCGTGCAGCCGTCCATGCGGCACAGCACCACAAAGCGCGTCTTGCGTTCCACCAGCACGCCCACTGCTGAGCGGTTGTAGGCGCCTTTGATGAAGTCGCCTTCCCAATGTCCCGGCAGCAAACGATGCTCGATGTGCTCCGGACGGTTCTGGATCCGCAAAGCCTCGGGCACGAAGCTCCGGGCCGCTGCCGTGGTGCGACGGCGCCCACGCTCCGGCTTCGCCTGGCGCAGCGCGGCGACCATGCCCAGCTTCAAGGCACCGCGCGGCTGGGCGTAGATGGTCGCGTAGATCGTCTCGTGGCTGACCAGGCCAGGGCGTTCGGAGTCGGGCATCTCGCGCAGTCTGGCCGCAATTTGCTGCGGCGACCAGCGCAAGAAGACCAATCGGTCGTACACGTGCTGATACAACGCAGTGCCCGGGATCAGCAAGCGCGGACGGCGACTGGCGCCGCGGCGCTCGCGGTAACCCTGGCCGGCCCGCGTCGCATCGTAGGCTCCGGACCCGGCCCGCTGCAGCTCACGCGACACGGTGGAGGGGGAACGGCCCAGGCGGCGCGCAATCGAACGCAGGCTGCTGCCGTTCTGGCGTTCGATCATGATCACGGCGCGATCTTCGGGACTCAGGTGGTGATAGGTTCTGGACATGGCAACGCCCTGATATGGGGGCGTTGCACTTGGAAGTTGAGTCTAAGCTGTCTCGGTCGTACTTCCCTTGGCTTCGAATCCGACTGCATCGATACTGGTGTCTACGCCGCGGCCACCCGTAGCGCCAACGATCGTTGCGGCCGGATCCTCGTCTTCGTCAAAGTTGATCGGAATGACACCATAGGCTGACTTGGCAAATGCGAGGCGATAGGGGTTGTGATCAATCATGAAGATCGTTTCAGCACCCAACATCCGTGCGCAGGCGGCTGCCATGTATCCGACTGGACCAGCGCCGAAGATCGCGACCGTGGAGCCTTCCTTGATTTGGCCGTTGATCGCGGCCTGATAGCCGGTGGGCAGGATGTCGGAGAGGAACAAAACCTGCTCGTCGGCCAAGGCGTCTGGTACCAACAGAGGGCCTACGTTCGCCTTGGGCACGCGCACGTACTCGGCCTGTCCGCCGGGAATGCCGCCAAAGAGGTGGCTGTAGCCGAAGAGCGCTGCCGGTGGCTTGAGCGATTTCGCGTTCATCGCGGTGCCATGACCGGTGTTGGTGGTTTCGCATGCGGAGTATTCACTGAGGAGGCAATGGAAGCACTGCCCGCATGCGATCACGAACGGTATCACGACACGGTCGCCTGGCTTGACGGCCCTGACCTCGCTGCCGACCTCCTCGACGATGCCCATGAACTCGTGCCCCAGGATGTCACCATCCTTCATCCCTGGAATCTTGCCGCGGTAGATGTGGAGATCTGAGCCACAGATTGCAGTCGCTGTGACTCGCAAAAGTATGTCGTCCGCGACAACGATTTTCGGGTCAGGTACGTTCTGTACTTCGACCTTCTTGGCGACGTCCCCCCGCTTTCAGTAGCGGAACCATTTGGAGTCCGGGGTTACTGTACCTGAGCTTCTGCCAAATGCTTTGCGTAGGCCGCCGGCGTCAGCCCGCCAAGTGCCTTCTTCGGTCTTTCCTCGTTGTATTCCCTGCGCCAGGTTTCGATGACCGTCCGCGCCTGCAGCAGGCTTGTGAACCAGTGCTCGTTGAGACATTCGTCGCGCAGCC
>JAEXAG010000090.1 GCA_023394655.1 Pseudomonadota bacterium | reverse complement strand
CATCCCTGGCTCATGGCTGACCCGATGCCCTCCAAGCGCGACCCGCGACCCGCACTCCTCATCATCGACATGATGAACCGCTTCGACTTCGAGGGCGGCGATTCGCTCGCCCGCGGGGCGCTGGCCGTGGTGGACGACATCCTCGAGCTGCGACGCCGTCACGACGATGCCGGGCTGCCGGTGATCTACATCAACGACAATTGGATGCACTGGCGCGGCGAATTCTCGGATCTGGTCGCTCGTTGCCGCAAGGGATCCGCGGCGTCCTCGGAAATCGCCACCCGGCTGGCGCCTGGACCCGGCCACTACCACGTCCTGAAGCCCCGTCAATCGGCCTTCCTCTGCTCCGCGCTGCCAGTGCTGCTGGAGCAGCTCCGGGTCGATTCGATCACGCTCTGCGGCGTGGCCACCGATGCCTGCATCCTGGCCACGGCGATCGACGCCCACATGCGTGAATACCGCATCTGGGTGCCGGAGGACGGCACCGCGGCCATTTCAACCGAACGCCACCAAGCCGCACTGAAGCTGATGGCGCTCAACACTTCCAGCGTGACCGACACCATTCGGCGCAGCCGGACCTGCTTTCCCGGCGTCGATACCCCTCGATGACAGGCCTCAGGCCGAGCGCTTGCGCGCGGTCTTCCGGGCGGGTGTTTTCGCCGCCTTGGCAGTCTTGGAGGCACGCTTGGCTGGCGCCTTGGACGCGGGTTTGCCGGCCTTGGCCTTCAGGCTCTTCTCCAGCAACGCCATGAAATCGACCACGTTGGTGGTCGCGTCCTCGCGCGGTTCCGGGGCATCGACCATCTTCGTCGTCGCGCCCTTGGCCTTGATCCGCTTGCGGATGATCTCGGACAGCCGCTCGCGGAACTCGTCGCGGTACTCCCCCGGGGTCCAGTCCGCCGACATGGATTCGATCAGCTGGCGCGCCATCTGCTTCTCGCGATCGGTGATCCGGTAGCCGGAGGACCTGGCCGCCGGAAGCGTATAGTCGGACGGCTCCACCAACTCCTGCGGATAGCGCATCAGCACCAGCACCAGCGCATCGCCGAGCGGCATGATCGCGCTGAGATGCTCGCGGGTGCGGATCACCACCCGCGCCACGCCGGTCTTGCCGGTGTCGCGCAGGGTGTCGCGCAGCAGCACGTAGCCTTTCTCCGCCTTCTTGCCCGGCACGAGGATGTAGGGCTTCTCGAAGTAGCGCACGTCGATGTCGGCAGCGTCCACGAACGCCTCGACATCGATGGATTCATGCGATTCGGGGGCCGCGGACTTGATGTCCTCCTCTTCCACCACCACGTAGCTGCCCTTGTCGTACTCGAAGGCCTTGACGATCTCCTTCCACGGCACTTCCTCGCCGGTTTCCGCGTTCACCCGCTCGAAGCGGATCGGCTTGCGGTCACGGGAATCGAGCATGCGGAACTTGAGGTCGGTGCTGCGTTCGCCCGCCATCAACGAGACGGGCACGTTGAGCAGTCCGAAAGAAAGGGTGCCGGTCCAGATCGGGCGTGCCATGGCAGGTTCCGCGCGGGTGGGAATTGCACCCTGTCACGAAGGCCGTGAAGGCGCGGCGAGCCGGATCAGTCGCCGAGCCCGGGCAAGGACTGCCGCATCGCCATGAAATCCCCCCATGGATGCCCCTTCATCCGCCGCATCCGTCGTGGGGCGGAATGGATGTCGTAGGCGTTGCCGGCCTTGACCCGGCCGAGTTCTTCCCAGCGCAGCGGCATCGCGACCGGTGCGCCGGCGCGGGCGCGCGGCGAGAAGGAGGCGATGCTGGTCGCGCCGCGTCCATTGCGCAGCCAATCGACGAAGATCCGGCCCTTGCGGAACTTCTTGCTGGCGCTCGCCACGTAGCGCAACGGCTCCAGCTCCGCCAGGCTTTCCGCGAACGCATGGGCAAAGGGCTTGGCCCGGCTCCATGGCTCCGGCGGCGAGAGCGGGACCACGACATGCAGGCCCTTGCCACCGGAGGTGCGGACGAAGGAACCGAGCCCCGCGCCAGCCAGGAGATCGCGCACCTGTCGCGCCGCGGCGATGACCTCCGCCCAAGCCACCTGTTCGCCCGGATCGAGATCGAACACCAGGTAATCGGCCAGGTCCGGCGCATCGGCCCGCGCGCCCCACGGATGGAACTCGATGGCATTGAACTGCACCAGCTCGATCAGCCCGGGCAATCCATCCACCGTGATGTAGTCGTCCGTCGCACCCGATTCCTCCTTCAGGGGCACCCGCCGGATGCGCTCCATGCCCGGCGTGGCGTGTTTCTGGAAGAAGCACTGCGCCTCGATTCCGCCGGGGCAGCGGACAACCGAGAGTGGCCGACCGGCAATTTCCGGCAGCAGCCAATCGGCCATTTCGAGGCAGTAATCGACCAGCTGCTGCTTGCTGATGGCATCGTCCGGGAACAGCAGCTTGTCGCCGCTGCTGATGGCCGGAAGCCCGTCATCGCCCGTTTCAACGCCCGGTTCGGGATCACGATCCGTTCCCCTTCGGGTGGTTCGGCGGCAGGTCGCCATCTGCGTCTCTCCCTGCAGGTCGGCCGGCGACTTGTCCGGCCGCAGTGTCTTGAAGGATGCCTGGCGCAGCAAACCGTTGCTGCCCGTGCCTCGGACGAAGACTTCCACCACGCCCTCGGGCGGCCACCATTTCGCGGCACGAAGGTCGGTATCGTTGGCGGGCACGTGCACGCTCGGCACGGAGCTGCCACGGCCGTCGAACCGGTGACCCAGCTCCCGCAGCAGTGCGTCGCCGATGCCGCTACCGACACGCCCTGCGTAGCGCCAGCCATGCTCGGGATCCGGCGTGGCCAGCAACAAGGCACCGATCCCGCGCCGGCTGCCCTTGGGCGGCGTGCAGCCCACCACCGCGAATTCCTGGCTGGCCAGTGCCTTGGTCTTGCGCCAGCGGTCGGAACGGCCGGCGGCATGCCGCGTCCCGAGCTGCTTGGAGATCACGCCTTCGAACCCGGCCGCCACGGCCTCTTCGAAGGCCAGCGCGCCATGGCCATGGACGTGCGTGCTGAGGAACACGTGGGCCGGCGGTTGTTCCAGCAGTTCGGCGAGCAGCGCCTTGCGGTCTTCGAGCATGCAAGCCCGAAGGTCGATGTCCGCCAGATGCAGCAGGTCGAAGGCGGCGTAGCCGATCGCGCCCTGCGCCTCGCCGGACAAGACGCGCTGCAGCAGGTTGAAGTCTTCGCGCGTGCCGCGCCCGGCGATCAGCTCGCCATCCAGCACCAACTCGTTCACGGGCAATTGCAGCAGCGCATCACGAAGCTCCGGGACGCGCTCCTGCCAAGGCAGGCCGTTGCGCGACCAGATCCGCACTTCCGGGCCCTTTCGCATCGCCACCAGGCGGTAGCCATCCCATTTGATTTCGTGGATCCAGTCGTCTCCGGCCGGTGGCGCATCGTGCAGCGTGGCCAGTTGCGGTGCGATCGGCTCCAGCACCAGCGCCGAGTGGCGTGCGCCGGGCAAGGCCGCCGCCTTTTTCGCCAATTGCCCACCGTGAACTGCCGCCTGCCCGGCGGGGGCGTCCACCCGGCTGCGGTTCGCCTTGCGCGCTTTCCCGCTGCCGGCGCGCGCCATGTCCGCCGCCGGGGCAGGCGTCACCCCGGCCAACAGATCGTCGGCTTCCAGCGATCCCGCCCAGGCATCCTTCGCCTTCACCAGCAACCATTGAGGTTGCCGCGCAGGCTTGCCGGTGCGGATCAGGTGCCAGCCGCCCTTCAGGCGATCACCGAACAACTCGAACTCGAGATGGCCTTTCGCCAGCTGTGCTTCGACGTCGGCGGCCGTAGCCCAAGTGCCGCGATCGAACAGCGCAACGTGTCCGCCGCCGTACTGCCCTCGCGGGATGTCGCCTTCGAAATCGGCGTAGGCGAGCGGGTGATCCTCGACTTCCACCGCCATGCGTTTGACCGCCGGGTCGTAGCTCGGGCCTTTCGGCACGGCCCAGCTCCTGAGCGTCGAACCAACCTGCAACCGGAAATCGTAATGGCGTCGGCTCGCATGATGAAGCTGCACGACGAATATCGGCCTGCCGCCGGCGGCGGCGCCACCCCGAGGCTCCGGGGTGTGCCGGAAATCCCGCTTGCGTTCGTAATCCGTGGATGCCATGGCCACCCTCCGTGTGAGGCCATTCAAGCCTCGGCCATGTGATCCGCCGGTGATCGGGGACGGCGTTCACGCCGGATGGACGAACACACGCGGGCGCTGAACCGCAAAAAGCCGCACCGCCTTAATTTCACCTTCGACAGACGCCCGGCGCGAGAAGGTGGACCCGTCGGCGCAACGACCGCCGCAATCCCCCCCACACAGGAGTTACTCGAAATGACGAACGTCAAGAAGGATCACAGCATCGGTGAAGGCACGGGCGCGGGCGCAGGCGCCATCGCGGGCGCTGCCATCGGTTCCGCGGCGGGCCCGGTGGGCACCTTGGTCGGCGCGGTCGCCGGTGCCATCGGTGGCGCCAAGGCCGGCGGTGCGATCGCCGAGGCGGTGAACCCCACCACCTACAACGAGCACTTCCAGCGCAGCTACGACAGCGCCGACTACTACGTCGCCGATCGCGACTGGAACGACTACGAGCCGGCCTACAAGTACGGCTACGACACCTACGGCCAGTATCGCGGCCAGCGCTTCGAGGACGTCGAAGCGGATCTGGAGCGCAACTGGGAGGCCACCAAGGCGAATTCGCGCCTGGCCTGGAATGATGCCAAGGGCGCCGTCCG
>JAEXAG010000136.1 GCA_023394655.1 Pseudomonadota bacterium | reverse complement strand
CTCGTCCTCGACCAGCAACAGGCGGGGGTTCATTCTCGGACCTTCCATCTTCCGTATCCTCGCTCCATGCCTTCCCGAATCCTACCCCTGCTGGCGTGCGTCGCGCTGTCGGTCGGTGTCGCGGAAGGGCGTACGGCAAATGCGCGCATCGATCGGGTGACCACCCCGATGGCCACGCTGGACGATGTCCGGGTGCGGCTGGAGTGGCCGGAAGGCTCGCCGCAGGGGCGGCTCAGCCTGCAGGCCCGCCAACTCCACGCCGAGGGGCTGGGCTATCGATTCCGGCGACTGGACTGGCAGTGTCCGCTGCGGCATCGCCCGGATGGTGGGTGGACTTGCGAAGGATGGGTCCGCAGTGATCGCGGCGGGCCGGTGAATCTGGCCATCCACCTGGGTGAAGCCGGACTCGATGCACGATTGGAGAAGGGCGCGTCGCGCCTGTCGGTGAGCCGGCGCGATGCCCGTCCCGACCTGACACGGCTCGATCTCGCCCGTGTGCCGGTGGTCTGGGCCGATGCACTGCTGGCCAATGCCTGGCCTGCCGCGAAGCTGGACTCCGGCCGGCTCGATGGCGGCCTCGACATCCTCGCCGGGCGTGGCGCGCCGCTGCGGATCCGCGGCACGCTGGCACTGGCCGACGGCGCCCTGCAGACCCGAGACGCCGCCACCGTGATGGAGGGGCTGAACGCGCGGGTGAAGATCGATTACAGCGGGCAGGCCGGCAACGACCGGCTGGCGCTGGAAGGCCGGGTCGGCGGCGAGGCGCTGTTCGGCGAAACCTATCTCGCGCTGCAGGAAAGGCCGGCGCAGTTCTCCCTGCTGGCGCGGCGCACGCCAGGGCAGGGCTGGTCGCTGCCGTCGATCGACTGGCGCGATGGCCCGGCGCTGACCGCCCGCGGCAGCCTGGCGTTCACCCGCGGCGGCACCCTGGACGATGCGCGGATCAGCTTCCGCAGCGAACGGGCGGCGGCCCTGCGGGACCGTTACCTCGACGGAACGCTCGGGCGTTTCGGCATCGAGGATGCGGAGATGGAAGGCGGCCTCGAAGGCGAGTTCGGCTGGCAGGAGGGCCGGATTCGTGACCTGCGCCTGCGGATGGAGGATCTTGCCATCCACGATCCTCGCGGCCGCTTCGCCCTGCAAGGCATGCGCGGCGATGTCGCGATCTCCGGCGCGGCGCCGGTGGCATCACGTCTTGAATGGCGCGCGGCCGAGCTGTTCGGCTTGCGCTTCGGGGCCACCGAGTTGCCGTTTTCCAGCCGCGATGGCGTGCTCATGCTGGCCCGCGATGCCGACATCCCGCTGTTCGGCGGTATCCTGCGCCTGCATGGACTGCGCCTCACCCCACCGCGGGCCGGGCAGGGCCTGCAGCTGGAATCCGGGCTTTGGCTGGAGGAGATCGATGTCGGGCAGATGGCGGAGGCACTCGGCTTGCCGGCCTTCCGCGGCGAACTCAACGGCGAGATCCCGCGCGTGCTCTACGCGGATGATGTGATGCACTTCGATGGCGGCATCTCCATCGGCCTGTTCGATGGCGGGGGGCAGGTCACCGGGCTGTCGATGGAGCGGCCGTTCGGCACCGCACCCACGCTCAACGCCGACATCGATTTCAACGACCTGGACCTGCTGCGGCTCACCGAGGTGTTCGGGTTCGGCAGCATCACCGGCCGCCTCGATGGCCGGATCCACGGGCTGCGTCTGGTCGATTGGACGCCGGTGCGCTTCGATGCCCGCCTGCTCACCGACCGCAAGCCCGGCATCCGCCAGCGCATCAGCCAGCGCGCCGTGCAGAACATTTCCAGCGTGGGCGATGCCGGTTTCATCGGCAGCCTGCAGGGCCAGTTGATCGGGCTGTTCGATGATTTCGGCTACCGCCGCATCGGCATCCGCTGCCGGCTGGAAAACGAGGTCTGCCTGATGGGCGGGCTGGATGATGCAAACACCCCCGGTTCAGATTCCTCGGGTTTTACTATCGTCGAAGGCAGTGGCCTGCCGCGCCTGAGCGTGATCGGCCACAACCGCCGGGTCGATTGGCCGACGTTCCTGGATCGGCTCAAGGCCGCTGGCAGCGGCGATGTCAAACCCGTCATCGATTGAGGACATGCACATGGCGATCAAACACTGGATACCGGTCCCGGCCGCGTTGGCACTGGTGGCCTGCGTCACCATCAACGTGTATTTCCCGGCCGCCGAGGCCAAGGAAGCGGCGCGCGAATTCGTCGACAAGGTGATCGGCGAGGACGGCAAGCCGGTCGAAGGCGGCGGCGGAGGCGGTGGCATGGCGTGGCTGCAGAAGCGGATCGACCCGTGGTCACTGGTCGGCATCGGCAGCGCGCAGGCGCAATCGCGCCCGGACATCACCATCAACACGCCGTCGATCCGCGCCATCCAGTCGTCCATGCAGGCGCGCTTCGACGGCACGCTGCGGGCCGGCTTCGATTCCGGCGCCCTCGGCTTCACCTCCGATGGCCTGGTGACCGTGCGTGATCCCTCGAAGCTCGAGCTGCGCCAGCGCGTGGCGATGAACAGTGCGGTCGCCGATGACAACCGCGACCGCAAGGCGTTGTATCGCGAAGTCGCCGTGGCCAACGGCCATCCCGAATGGGAAGCCCAGATCCGCGACGTGTTCGCCAGCCAGTGGATCGAGCGCGCCCGCAGCGGCTGGTGGTACCAGTCTGGTGGCAGCTGGAAGCAGAAGTGATGGCGATGCCCCGCTTTCGTCTCCATCGCGCATGGCTGCTGGTGGCCTCGCTGGCGGCGGCACCGTTGGCCGCGCAGGATCTCGGCCGCCAATCGAGCGAATGCTT
>JAEXAG010000093.1 GCA_023394655.1 Pseudomonadota bacterium | reverse complement strand
TCGGCATCGACGTCAACGACATGGAATTCGTCTACCGCGAAACCGAATACGTGACCGGCGTGCACCAGGTCCACGGCGGTTCGGGCGATCCCTCGCCGTTCACCGCCTACGGCAGCCTGCAGGGCCTGCTGGCCACGCTGCAGCGCAAGTTCGGCGACGAGGAAGTCGGCAAGTACACCTATGCCGTGCAGGGCCTGGGCCACGTCGGCATGGAATACGTCAAGCTCCTGAAGGAGCGCGGCGCCAAGATCTTCGTCACCGACATCAACCAGAAGCTGGTGGACAAGGCGGTCGTGGAATACGGCGCCGAAGCCGTCGGCCTGGACGAAATCTACGACGTGCCGGTCGATGTGTATTCGCCGTGCGCGCTGGGTGGCACGCTCAACGAGAAGACCATCGACCGCATCAAGGCCAAGGTGATCTGCGGCGCGGCCAACAACCAGCTGGCCAACAATGCCATCGGTGACGAACTGACCCGCCGCGGCGTGCTGTACGCGCCGGATTACGCGGTCAACGCCGGCGGCGTGATGAACGTGGCGCTGGAGCTGGACGGCTACAACCGCGAGCGCGCCATGCGCATGATGCGCACGATCTACCACAACCTGACGCGCATCTACGAGATCGCCGACCGCGACGGCATCCCGACCTACCAGGCCGCCGACCGTCTGGCCGAAGAGCGCATCGCGCAGATCGGCAAGCTGAAGCTCTCGATGGGCCGCGGCGCGCCGCGCTTCCAGGGCCGCATCCGGGGCAACTGAGCCCGGCCCGAAGCCGTCGTTTCCGGGGTCGCGATGCGGCCCCGGAATGTTTCCGGCCCAGGCGCCCGAACGAATCCTCGCGCCCGAGCGCGCGAACCATCACCCGACAAGGAAAGTATCCATGCAGATCCCCAAGCTCGGCGAGGACATCGATGCCCTGCGCGACGCCGTCCGCCGTTTCGCGGAAGCCGAAATCGCCCCGCGCGCCACGTCCATCGACGAGGAAAACTGGTTCCCGCAGGATCTGTGGCCGAAGCTGGGCGAAATGGGCCTGCTCGGCCTGACCATTCCCGGCGAGTTCGGCGGCAGCGAAATGGGCTACCTCGCGCATCTGGTGGCGATGGAGGAAATCTCCCGCGCCTCGGGTTCGGTCGGTCTTTCCTACGGCGCGCATTCCAACCTGTGCGTCAACAACCTTTACGCCAACGGCAACGACGCGCAACGCGCGAAGTACCTGCCGAAGCTCTGCAGCGGCGAGTGGAAGGGCGCGCTGGCGATGAGCGAACCGGGCGCCGGCTCCGACGTGGTCGGCTCGATGTCCTGCCGCGCCGAACTGCGCGACGGCGTGTGGATCGCCAACGGCAACAAGATGTGGATCACCAACGGCCCCGAAGCCGACGTGCTGGTGGTCTACATGCGCACCGCGCCGAAGGAAGCCGGCAGCCGCGGCATGACCGCCTTCATCGTCGAGCGCGGCATGAAGGGCTTTTCCACCGCGCAGAAGCTCGACAAGCTCGGCATGCGCGGCTCCAACACCTGCGAACTGGTGTTCGAGGATTGCGAGATCCCGGCGGAAAACGTGCTGGGCGAGGTCAACCAGGGCGTCAAGGTGCTGATGGCCGGCCTCAACACCGAACGGCTGGTGCTGACCGGCGGCCCGATCGGCCTGATGCAGGCCGCGCTCGACATCACCCTGCCCTACGTCCGCGAGCGCAAGCAGTTCGATGTCGCCATCGGCACGTTCCAGTTGATGCAGGGCAAGGTCGCCGACATGTACACGGCGCTCGCCACCAGCCGCGCCTTCGCCTACCAGGTGGCGCGCGACTACGATGCCGGCCACAAGAGCCGCGTGGATGCAGCCGCGTGCCTGATGCATGCATCGGAAGCCGCGGTGCAGGTGACGCTGGAAGCCATCCAGTCGCTTGGCGGCAACGGCTACATCAACGAGTTCCCGACCGGTCGCCTGCTGCGCGACGCCAAGTTGTACGCGATCGGCGCCGGCACCAACGAAATCCGCCGGATGCTGATCGGCCGCGAGCTGTTCAACGGCCACGGCTGAGAACGTCCGAAGGCTCCACGAAAAACGCGGCCAATCGGCCGCGTTCTTCGTTTCCGGGGCCGGGATCAGAATCCGTGGCGATAGCGCAGGACCCAGGCGCGGTCGCTGCCGAGCACGGTGTCGCGTTGCGAGACATCCAGCCGCAGGCTGCGATCCGCATCGGTACGCAGATCCATGCCGAGCGCGAGCAGGCGTCCGCGTTCGGCCAGTCCCAGCCCGGTGACCGGCAACCATTGCTCGATGCCGGTGAAGCTGGCCATCAGGCCATCGCGCCAATCCAGCGTGCGCTGCCATTCGGCGCGGCCATCGAGGCCGAGCTGCCAACCGTTGGCGAGGCGCCAGTCGCGCGTCGCCCGCAGGCCCGCGTGCGCCTGCCAGCGATGGCTGCTCCAGCCTTCCGCGCGCAACCCGAAACCATCGCCGCCGAACTCGTGGAAGCCGGTATTGCGGACATCGAGATACTGGGTGCCGAGATAGGGCGAAACATGGCCACCCAGGAGCCCGAAGCGGTGGCCGCCTTCGAGATTGGCGAACAGGTAGCGGCCGCCGGCACGGGTTTCCACGCCTTCGCCGCGCAGGCCCAGCTGCAGGTGTCGCTCGATGCCGCGATCGAAGCGCCCGGCACCGAGTCCGCCCTGCAGCCATGCGCCTGCCCCGAGCCAGCCGGCATAGGCACGGCCTTCGAGCTGGCGGCCACGGCTGCGCTCGCCCAACGTGCCCATCCAGCTGCTGCTGTCGGCCTGGGCCACTGCAAGGCCGACGACGCCATTCCGGCCGATGCGCACGTCCTGGCCGAGCAGGAGGCCGGCAGCATCATGGCCGAGCGCGGCTTGCCCGGCTTGGGCCAGATTGCCGTTTGCGCGCAGATCGCGCGCCCAGGCACCGGCCAGGCGCGGGTTTTCGGCCAGCGCATCGAAACGTTCGGCCATGCTGCGCCGCGCGGCATCGGCGGTTTCTGCGGTCATCGCCAGCGAGGCCGCGTGCATCTGGCCGGACAGGCTGCCGAGGGTGCGTTCGGCCCAGCGCGCATCCGGCGTCTGCTGGATGTCGCCGGCCGCCGCGAGGAAGCCGTTGCCGACGCGCGCGCCGGCATCGATCGCGCCCATCGCCGATTCCACCCGACCGGCACCCGAGAGCGAAGTGGCCGAGAGCCCCATCGCCATCGCCGCGCCGCGCACGTTGACGCGGGTGATGTTGACGAAGGCGCTGTTGGCGTCGTAGCCGAGCGTGGCATCGAGGAACACGTTGGGCGCGGAACGGATGCGCGCGAAGGTGCCGCTGAGCCCGCCATCGGCCTTCAACAGGATTTCCTTCGCTTGGGTCGTGTAGCCGCTGCGGATGCCGAGCACGCTCACCTGCCCGCCATTGAGCGTGGCCGTGCCGCGCACCTGCAACGGCGTGCCCAGCCAGACGCCGAGATTGCCGCCGGAGGTCTGCTGGTAGTTGCCGGCCAGCACCGCCCCGGCGTTGCGGTCGTTGAAGAAATGGCCGGCGTTGCTCACGTTGCGGGCGAACTGGCCGCTGGCATACACGGTGCCACCCGTGCCGACGGTGAGCGCGGATGCCGCCAATCCCTTGCGGATATCCAGCGCGCCGGCATCGACGCGCGTGGCCCCGGTGTAGCTCTGCGATTCGGCCAGCGTGAGCGTGCCGGTGCCGCGCTTGATGAGGCCGCCGGCACCGACGATGTTGTTGCGCCAGACCGAGTTGCCGCTGACGTTGGCATCGAAGTCGCCCCAGGCGAAGTTGCCCGGCCCCCAGGAAGCGCGGGTGACATCGAGCAGGCCCCAGCCGAAGACATCGTCCACGCCCGGTGCACCGAGATCCTTGGCGGTGCCGAGCACGGTCTGCCGCACTTGGTCGTTGGTGAGCCACGGGAAATGCGACCACACCAGCGCCAGCGCGCCGGAGACCAGCGGCGCCGCGTAGGACGTGCCGCCGCCGCGCCAGAGCGTGCTGGTCGATTGCGTGGTGGCATCCGGATCGATGAACACGTTGGTGCCGGGCGCCACCATGCAGTAGTTCTTCGCCGGGCCGCACTCCTGCGAGTACGCGGTGAGCTGAGTGGGATTGTCCGGATCGAGCGCACCGACGGTGATCCAGCCGCGCTCCAGCACCGGATCGCCGCCGTCCATGCTCGGCAGCATCGCGTTGTCGGAAGGCTTGGCGCGATAGCGCGCATCCCGACCGGAGTTGCCGCTGGCGAACACCACGATGCCCTGGCGGTTCACCACGAAATCCTTCCAGGCATCGGCAAGTTCGATCGTCAGCGCCGGATCGTTCCAGTACAGACCGCCCCAGGAGTTGTTGATGATGCGCGCGCCGGCGTTGGCCAGTTGCGCATTGACGTCTCGGAAGAACGGGCCATAGTTCTGGCCCGCGCGGATCTCGTTGCCGGCACCGGAGCCATCATCCTCGGGTGCCTTGTCGGCGATGATGCGGCTGGACACGATGGTGGCGTTCTGGGCGATGCCGCCGCCCCATCGCGCGGTGCCCACCGTGGCGCCGCTTTCATTGACGTAGTTGCCGGTCACCGGCCGCCCGGCGGCCAGCGAAGCCACCGTGGTGCCGTGCCCGACGACGTCATCCACGCTGGTGTTGTTGGCATCGGGATTCACCCGGATGAAGTTCCGGGTGACCCGGCCGGCCAGCGTCACGTGCCGAGTGTTCACGCCGGAATCCACGAACCCGATCGTCACCCCGCTGCCTTTCGGCATTTCGGCCAGCGCGCCGGCGGCGTTGGTGAGGATCAAATGCTGGTTGACCGAAGGGTCGGCGAAGACCAGCGGCGCGGCCGTGCCGGGCATGGTCGGCGGCAGCGGCCGGGTCAGGCTGCTGTCGGCCGGCACCGAGGGCGTGCCGCCGGTCGGTGGCGGCGGAGCCGGCGCGGGCTGGACGATGTTGCCGCCCCCGCCCCCACCGCCGCAGGCGCTCAGCATGAGGGTCAGCGCCCCGGTGATGGCAAGGGCCAGGCCCTTCTTCTGCAATGGCATGGATGTCATGTTTCGCCTCCGTCAACGCCCGCCCCACGGGACTCGAACCCCGATAATCCGGCACTTGCACGTCGCGTACAACTGCGTCGCCCATTCATCCGGCCGATCCCATGCCGCTTCGTTCACCCGCCTCGTCCGCCCCGGTTTTCCGGACGGTATCGCCGGGAGCCGCCAACGGCGATAATCGGGGCATCGACACCCCAATTCGGAGCAATCTCCATGTCTGACATCGTCATCGTCGGCGCCAAGCGCACCGCCATCGGTTCCATGCTCGGCCAGTTCACCGGCGTGCCCACGCCCACGCTCGGCGCCGCCGCCATGTCGGCGGCACTGGCCGAGGCCGGTGTTCCCGCCGAAGCGGTCGAGGAAGTCATCATGGGTTGCGTGCTGCCGGCCGGCCTCGGCCAGGCCCCGGCCCGCCAGGCCTCCCGCACCGCCGGCATTCCCGATGCCGCGGGCGCGACCACCATCAACAAGGTCTGCGGCTCCGGCATGAAGGCGGTGATGCTGGCGCACGACCTCATCAAGGCCGGCTCCGCGAAGATCGTCGTCGCCGGCGGCATGGAATCGATGACCAACGCGCCGCATCTGCTCAATGGCTCGCGCACCGGCATCCGCTACGGCAATGCCCCCTTCATCGACCACATGGCCTTCGACGGCCTGACCAACCCGGACGACGGCCAGGCGATGGGCGTGTTCGGCGACAAGGCCTGCGCCAGGTACGGCTACGACCGCGAAGCGCTGGACGCCTATTCCACCGAGTCGGTGAACCGCGCGGTGAAGGCCCAGGCGGATGGCGCCTTCAAGGCCGAGATCGCCCCGGTGGTGGTCAAGGGCCGCAAGGGCGAAGTGACCGTCGATACCGACGAAGAGCCGGGCAAGATCGATGTCTCGAAGATCCCGGGCCTGCGCGCCGCCTTCGGCAAGGAAGGCGTGCTGACCGCCGCGTCCTCCTCCAAGATTTCAGATGGTGCCGCTGCGCTGGTGGTGATGTCCGCCGATGCGGCCGCTGGCGCCGGCCTCAAGCCGCTGGTCCGGATCGTCGCCCACGCCACACACTCGCAGGCACCGGAATGGTTCACCACCGCACCGGTGGATGCGCTGCGCAAGGTGATGGACAAGGCCGGCTGGAAGGTCGAGGACGTCGATCTGTTCGAAATCAACGAGGCGTTCTCCTGCGTGGCGATGGCACCGATGACCGATCTCGGCATCCCCCATGACAAGGTCAACGTGAACGGCGGCGCGGTCGCTTTGGGCCATCCGATCGGCGCTTCCGGCGCCCGCCTGCTGGTGACCCTGATCCATGCCCTGAAGGCGCGCGGCCTGAAGCGCGGCGTGGCCAGCCTGTGCATCGGCGGTGGCGAGGCCACGGCGATGGCCGTCGAAGTGGCGTGAAGGCGGGGCTTAAGTCCCGCTAAACACGCCTAAACGGAAAAGAAAAAAAATCCGGCCAAACGGCTTGACAACGTTCATGGGTTTGTCATCATGTCGGCAACGCGCAACGCCGCGCGTTGCCACAATTCCTTCGAGGACATCAAGATGACCATGAACAAGACCCTGATCGCCCTGGCCATGGGCCTGGCCCTGGCCGCCTGCTCCAACAACGCCGAGCAGGCCGCTGACGCCGCCACCGACGCCAACGCCGCCGCCGCCGAAGCCCAGCAGG
>JAEXAG010000034.1 GCA_023394655.1 Pseudomonadota bacterium | reverse complement strand
TTCGACCCGGCGCGACTGTTCGACCACGAGGATGTCATCGCGCACCTGGCGCACGGCGGCGTGCTGGTCGATGCCCGCGCACCTGAGCGGTTCCGGGGCGAGTTCGAGCCGATCGACACGCGCGCCGGCCATGTCCCTGGCGCGTTGAACCGGCCGTTTGCCGACAACCTTGGTGCCGATGGCCGCTTCAAGCCGGCCGACGTGCTGTTCGCGGAGTTCGCCGAACTCCTCGGCGGGCGGACGCCTTCCGACTTGGTGGTGATGTGCGGATCCGGCGTCACGGCCTGCCATCACCTGCTGGCGATGGCGCATGCCGGCCTGCACGGCGCGCGGCTCTACAAGGGTTCGTGGAGCGGGTGGATCTCCGATCCCGCGCGACCGATCGCCACCGGACCGGCCTGAGCGAGGGCCTCAGTCTTCGTCTTCCTCGAACTCCACCATCGCGTCCAGATCGAAGGCCAGCTCTTCGAGCACTTCGCGCACGCGTCGGGCAGTGGCGGGATTCGGGGCATCCACTTCCAGCGAATGCACGCTGGGGCCGCTGACGTCGGAGAGGCCGGCGGAGCTGGAATCGGCATCGTCCATGTGTGGCATCAGGTCGTTGATTTCCTCGACGTGCTCGATGCCGTCCAGGCTCTGCAACAGATTGGTGATGACGCGAACATCGTCTTCACTGCCGGTGATGCGCATTCTCAGGAGCGGCATGTCGTGGCCTCGTCTCGGGTTTCCCGGAGCCTAGCAGCCCGCGCCCGGCCCGGCGTGACGATTCCGACACGCCGGCCGCCGGCCGGTCAGCGGGCCGTCAGCTGCCCTTGCGCAGGCGCACCGGCACGCTGATGTTGCACAGGTCGATGTGGCCGGAGGGACGCGCGTACCAGGCATCGCGGCGATTGCGCCGGGATTCCACCGACGCGATGAAATCCGCCGAGTCCGTGCGCATCACTTCCAGCTCGACGCGTTCGGCGGCGGGCACCTGGCTGCCGAGGCGGATGCGGGTGATCGGCGTGCGTTGGGCGGCATCTTCGTAGAAGCCCATCGGCTCCGGGCCGCGGGCGATGGTGCTCAGGTATTCCATGCCCCGCAGCACCCGGCCGACGCTGGTGATGTTGCGATCGAGCGCGCGCGGCGATTGCCCGGTGACCACGTAGAGCTCGGCGCCGATGCTGCTGTCCGGCGCATTGCCGCGTCCGGCGCCGAGGTTGGCGTAGCAATGCGCCATCCACGCCTTGCCGCCGGCACTTTCGCGCGCTGCGGGGAAGCCGTCGACGAAGCCGGTTTCGGCAGCCCAGCCGTCGCGGTCGGGCATCGCGGTGAAGGCGAGGCCGGCGGCATCGCGCTCGAATTCGGCCGGCAGCTGCCGGGCCACGTCGGCGGGCATCGGCTTGGCGCGTGCCGGCTCGTCGGCATCGGCATCGCCGAACTGGACGACGAAATTGTCCTGCGAGCGATAGATCGAGGTGCCATCCCAGAAACCGGCGCGCGCCAGCCGGCGGATGTTCTCGACGTGGCGCGGCGCGAATGCCGGCGCCAGTTCGATGATGGCCAGGCGGCCCTCGCCGAACTCCATGTACAGCAGGTTTTCCGGATCCGGCGTGCGCCAGGCGCTGTCCGGCGCGGCATCGATGATCTGCTTGGCGGTGCGATAGGGCGGCGGATCCCCGGCGCTGGCGGCGACGGGCTGCAGCATGGCGGCGAAGGCGAGGAACAGGGCGTTTTTGCGGAGCATGCGTACGGTCCCGGGCGGTCGTGGAATGCAGGCGAGCATAGCGCGCATCGCCACGCCGGTCGCCGCCGGGGGCGCGCGGCCCGGCTCAGGCGTGGTCGTTCGAGTCGATGAAATCCCGCACCTGCGGGTAGACCATGTTGCGCCAGCGGCGGCCGCTGAAGATGCCGTAATGGCCGGCGCCTTCGACGGTGATGTGCTTCTTGCGCGCCTCCGGCACCGTGCCGCAGAGCGTCAGCGCGGCGCGGGTCTGGCCGGCACCGGAAATGTCGTCCAGCTCGCCCTCGATGGTCAGCAGCGCGGTTTCGCGGATCGCGCCCGGATCGACGCGCTCGCCGCGCACGTCCCAGAGGCCGCGCGGCAGCAGGTAGTCCTGGAACACGGTGCGGATGGTGTCGAGGTAGTACTCGGCCGGCATGTCCAGCACCGCGTTGTATTCGTCGTAGAAGCGGCGGTGGGCGGCGGCGGTCTCGAGATCGCCCTTCACCAGGTCCTGGTAGTAATCCCAGTGCGACATCGCGTGGCGCTCCGGGTTCATGGCGACGAAGCCCATGTACTGCAGGAAGCCCGGATACACCTTGCGGCCACGCCCGGGGTAGTTGGCCGGCACGGCGTGGATGAGGTTGTCGCGGAACCATGAGAGCGGGCGCTTCATCGCCAGTGCGTTCACCTGGGTGGGCGATTCGCGGGCATCGATCGGGCCGCCCATCATGATCAGCGAACGCGGCGTGGGCTCGCCGCGCGCGGCCATCAGCGAGACCGCGGCCAGCACCGGCACCGTCGGCTGGCAGACGCTCATCACGTGGAGCTTCTCGGCGCCGATGTGGCGGATGAAATCCTCGATGCAGGCGACGTAATCCTCCAGATGGAAGGCGCCGGCGTCCTTCGGCACCATGCGCGCGTCGGTCCAGTCGGTGATGTAGACCTTGTGGTCCTTCAGCATCGTCTTGACGGTGTCGCGCAGCAGCGTGCTGTGATGGCCGGAGAGCGGCGCGACGATCAGCACCGTCGGGTCGTCCTTCATGCGCGAAAGGCCGTCGGCCTGGTCGTGGTAGCGCTTGAAGCGCAGCAGGCGGCAGAACGGCGTTTCCATCGCCACGCGCTCGACCACCGGGATCGACAGGCCTTCCACTTCGATGTCGTGGATGGCGAAATCCGGTTTCTCGTAATCCTTGCCGATGCGGTGCACCAGCTCGTAGCCGGCGGCGATCCGCTGCGAGCCGGGCAGGCTGCTCAGCCAGCTGCCGGGCGCGGTGTACATCTTGGCGACGGCTTCGGACCAGTAGGTGATCGGCGCCATCCAGGCGCGGGCGTTTTCGTGCATCTGGTACAGCAGCATGGGGAATCCTCTTCGTATGCTGCATTGCAGCATACTCCTCCCGTGGGGCGGAGTCGTTAAATCGATTGTCGCATCGGCGGACCGGCGTGTTCCAGCGCGGCCGCATGGCCGGCCAGCGCCGGCGACAGCCAGCCGTGCGAGCCGATCTGGACGAAGCCCGCGCGGGCGAAGCGTTGCCGGTACCAGCGCGCCGGACGGGCGTGGAAGCCCTCTTCGTCGCCCAGCGCGGCATCCTCGGCGGTGAAGGTTTCGAGGAAGGCGACGCCGCCACACAGCTCGGCGAGCCCGGGCAGGCCCTGGCCGATCTCGCGGGCATCGAGATAGTGCATCACGTCGCTGCAGACCAGGAGATCCGCCGGCGCGCAGGGGCGCAGGTAGCGGAAATCCCCGAAGCGGGCGAAATGCAGGTTGCGCGTGCGGCCGTAGCGGCGCACCGCGTACGCGCTTGAATCGAAGCCGAGGTATTCGATGCCCGGACGCAGCTTGAGCAGCGGTGCGCGCCAAGCGGCCTCGCCGGCACCGATGTCGATCACGCTGCGGATCGGTCGTTCCAGATGGTATTCGGCCATCGCCACCGCCAAGGCCACCTTGCGCGCCAGCCGTCGTGGCGACTGGATGGCTTCGTTCCGGTACCAGCGGTCAAAGTATTCCCTGTCGTAGCGTTTCCCGGCGGACATCGGCCACTCACTCCCTGCATCGCGGACCGGCATCGTAACCGGCCCATGGTCGCGCGGGATTGCTACCATGCCCAGCGACGCCGAGGAGGAGATTCCATGCATCCGCAGTTGCTTGTCGAAACCCTGCACATCGTGTTCGTGATCGGCTGGATGTCGGCGGTCCTGTACCTGCCGCGCATCCTGGTGAACCTGGCCGAGGCCGGCGAACATCCCGCGGTGCGCGAGCGGCTGCTGCTGATGGGACGCCGGCTCTCCCGCTTCGGGCACGTGCTGTTCGGCATCGCGCTCCTGATGGGGCTGACGCTGTGGCTGCATTTCGGTTTCGCCGGCGGCTGGCTGCACGCCAAGCTGCTGCTGGTGGCGCTGGTGTTCGTCTTCAGCATCGTCATCGCGCGCTGGCTCAAGGCCGCCGAAGCCGGCCGCCCGCTGCCCTCGGCGCGCGCACTGCGCTGGATCAACGAGATCCCGCTGGTGCTCCTGGTCGGCATCGTCTATCTGGTGGTCGGCAAGCCGTTCTGAAGCCGGCTCCGGCCGGTCTAGAAGCGCGTCAGGTGCTTCTTCTGGGTTGCGCGGTGCACGTCATGCACCGCGTAGCCGTGGTCGCGGTCGGGCAGCTCGAACCAGCGCGGTCGTGACAGCGTCTGCCGGGTGTCGGCCAAGCCGCTTTGCCAGTGGCTCTCCATGCTGATGCGGCCGAACGCGTAATCCTTGAACTGCTGCTCGTGCGGCTTGGCTTGGTAGATCAGGTGGACGATATTGATGACGCGATCGTCCAGCCACGGCGCCAGTGCCTCGCGGGCGCTCTCCGGCATGCCGCCTTCGGGCAGGCGGGCGATGAGATCGTTGAGCGCCGTCCGCAGCTGCTGGGTGCGGGCGACGGTATCGGTGCCGTGGCGGGTGCGGCTGGAATACTGGATGTCCTTGCCGCGTTCGAGCACGTCCATCATCGTCTGCGGGCGCTGACCGCGCGCGCTCCACAGATCCACCTGGAAGGCCAGCGTGTCCTCGCGCGGCCATTCGTCGAGGATGTGTTCCAGCGGCGTGTTCGACACCACGCCGCCATCCCAGTAGTGGCGGCCCTCGATCTCCACCGGCGCGAAGGCCGGCGGCAGCGAGCCGGAGGCCAGGATGTGCTTGGGGCCGATCCGCGTGTCGCGGCTGTCGAAATAGCGGAAGTTGCCGCTTTCCACGTCGGTGACGCCGACGGTCAGGCGCACCGTGCGGTCATCATTGATGCGATCGAAATCCACCAGCCGCTCGAGCGTCGCCAGAAGCGGCGTGGTGTCGTAGAAACTGGTGGCCTGCGGCGTGCCGTCGCAGCGCAGGAAGGGCGACGCCGGCCACGGAGTGAAGAAGCCGCGCTGGCCCTGCCACAAGGCGGCCATCGCGCTCATCGTGGCCGCCCAGGTTTCCAGCGCCGGGTTCATCGGCAGCATCGACAGCCCGGCGCGCACGCCCATCGCCGGCCAGCTGGCGAGGCCCGCGGGTTCGCAGATCGTTTCCCAGAAATCACGCAGCCGCTCGATGCGGTCCTCGGGCCGGTTGCCGGCGATGATCGCCGCGTTGATCGCGCCGATCGAGATGCCGGCGTACCAGTTGGGGCGGATGCCGGCTTCGTTGAGCGCCTGATAGACGCCGCACTGGTAGGCGCCGAGCGCGCCGCCGCCCTGGAGCACCAGGGCGATGGCCGGATACTGCGCGACTTTCTCCAGCAGTTGCGGGGAAGTGTCCATGGCGCAGGATCATGCCACGCCGCGCGTGGCCCGGAGTTTCACTGCATGAACCAGCCGTGGCTCACGACGATGCTCTGGCCGGTCAGCGCGTTGGTTTCGAACGCCGCCAGCGTCAGCGCCACATTGGCCACGTCGTCGAGCGTGGTGAACTCGCCATCGACGGTGTCCTTCAGCATGATCGTCCGGATCACTTCTTCCTCGCTGATGCCGAATTCCCTCGCCTGCTCGGGAATCTGCTTGTCCACCAGCGGCGTGCGCACGAAACCCGGGCAGATCACGTTGGAACGGATGCCGAGATTGCCGCCTTCCTTCGCGATGGTGCGGGCCAGGCCCAGCAGGCCGTGCTTGGCGGTGACGTAGGGCGCCTTCAGCGGCGAAGCCAAGTGCGAGTGCACCGAGCCCATCAGGATGATCGCGCCGGGTGCGCCGCGCTTTTCCATGTCCTTCATGCACTCGCGGGTGGTCAGGAAGGCGCCGTCGAGGTGGATGGCGAGCATCTTCTTCCAATCCTCGAACGCGAACTCGGTGATCTTGTTGATGATCTGGATGCCGGCGTTGGACACCAGCACGTCCACCTGCCCCCATTCGGCGACGACGCGCGCGACGCCCTCGACCACCTGCGCTTCGCTGGTGACATCCATCGCCACGGCCATCGCCTGCCCGCCGGATTCGCGGATCGCGGTGGCGGCGGCTTCCGCGGCATCCAGCTTCAGGTCGGCGATCGCGACACGGCCACCGGCGGCGGCATAGGTTTCGGCGATGCGCTTGCCGATGCCGCTGGCGGCGCCGGTGACCAGGCAGACCTTGCCATTCAATTGGATATTTGCCATCAACAAACTCCTTGGTGCTGTGCAGCAATGATGTGCGGCATCGTAATGGATAGTGTGCTCCCCGGAATGAACGATGCCGGCTTTGTGCTGGCATCGCCAGGGATCGATCAGCGTTTCACCTGATCCTCGAAGCGGCTGGTTGCCGGCAGCGTCACCGGCACGCCGTTGCCATCGCAGTAGCCGGCATCGCACAGTGTCTTGCGCAGGTGCGGGTGGGACTGAAGCAGGAAGTGGAAGATCGTGTTCTGCTCCACGCTGCCGCGCACTGCCTGGCTGCCGGGGCCGCGTGCCCAGATGCCGACATCGTCACCGCCATGGGTTTCCGAACGCAGCGGCACGGTGGCTTCCTGCAGGTAATCCGGATGCGTGGTATCGACGTGGGTCAGGTCGGGGCGGCCGGCCTGCGCTTGCTTCCAGCCGCGGGCATCGTGGTTGAAGGTCTTCGGGCCTTCCGGCATGCCGTCGGTGGCGCCGGCATGGCCGGGGCCGTTGGCGTAGCTCAGGGTGGTGTAGGGCAGGCCGAGCGCATCGAGCGCCAGGCGATCCGGGTCGCCGTCCTCGCCGCTGCCGCCCTTCACCTTGCCGAGGATCGGGTTGCCGCGCGCCGGGTAGCCGACGAAGTTGAGCGTGTGCGAATGGTCGGCGGTGACCATGATCAGGGTGTCGGCATCGGAGGTCATTTCCACCGCCGCGCGAACCGCATCGGAAAGCGCGATGGTGTCGGTGAGCGCGCGATGGGCGTTGCCGGCGTGGTGGGCATGGTCGATGCGGCCGGCTTCCACCAGCAGCACGAAGCCTTCCGGGTTGCGCTGCAGGCGGGTGATGGCCGCGCGGGTCATCTCGGCCAGCGAGGGCTCGCCGCCGCGATCGCCGGGGCGATCGTGCTCGTACTGCATGTGGTCGGGCTCGAACAGGCCCAGCAGCGGCGCGTCGGCCGGAGCCTCGGCCAGCTGCTTGGCGTTCCAGACGTAGGCGCCTCCGGGATGACGGGCTTTCCAGGTCGCAATCAGATCGCGGCCATCCATGCGCTCGCCTACCTTGTCGGTGTATTCCGGGTCTACCTGCTCGAAGGTCATGAAGTTTCTGCGGCCACCCCCCATCAGTACGTCCGGGCCGTTGCCATGGCGTGATTCGACCATCTGCCGGGCGATGTCGTGGCAACCGGCAATGCGGGCGGCTTCCGGCAGATCGGTATCGTTCTCCCAGTTGCGGTCTGCGCTGTGGCTGAAGGTGGCGGCCGGGGTGGCATGGGTGACGCGGGTGGTGGTGACCACGCCGGTGGCGAGGCCGGAAGAGGCGGCCAACTGCCACAGGCTGAGCAGCGGTGATTGCAGGGCGGCAGCGCAATCGCCACGCGCTGCATCCTGGCCGATCGAGAGCACGCCCATGCGCGTCTTCACGCCGGTGGCCATCGCGGTCATGGTGCCGGCGGAATCCGGGGTCTGCGCATTGGTGTTGTAGGTGCGGCTGAGCGCGGTGGCCGGGAAGTCTTCCCAGGCCAGGCGTTGTTCCTCGCCCGGATGGCCGGCGCGCTGGCCTTCCAGGATGCGCGCCGCGGCCACGGTCGGCAGGCTCATGCCATCGCCGACGAACAGGATCAGGTTTTTCGCCTTGCCTTGCATCGCGCCGCGCTCGGCAGCCTGCGCGGCGCCCTGGCGGAACCACCACGCCGCAGTCTCCCCCGATGGGCGGGCGATGGCCGGCACGGCGACGTGCAGGCCCGGCATCGCCACGGGCGCGAAGGCTTCCGGCACCGGACGCGGCGCCGGCGTGCTGGCGCAGGCCGAGAGCAGGGCGGCGGCGAGCGTGGTCAGGAAGGGCAGGGAACGGTGCTGGATTCGGGACATGGCGGCTGCAGGTATCGGCTTATGCGGACAAGGCATTATGCGCGCCCTTTGTGACACCCCTTGCGCTGGGGTATCGTCGCCCGATTGCCGTCCGGGGAAGTTCCGATGTTCGATTGGTGGTTCCGCATCAAGTTCTGGAAGCGCGTCGTGCTGGGCTTCGTGCTCGGCGGGCTGGCGGGCTGGCTGCTGGGCGAGGATGCCGGGACATGGTTCGGCTGGCTGGGTGATCTCTACGTCACCCTGATCAAGATGATCGCGGTGCCGCTGGTGTTCTTCGCCGTGGTCAGCGCGGTCTCCGCGCTCTCCGGGCAGAAATCCATGGCGGCGCTGGGTGGCCGCACCTTCCTCTGGTTCGCGCTCACCGCGGTGCTGGCGGTGCTGGTCGGCTTGGGTGCCGGCCTGTTGCTGCAGCCGGGCAGCGGCGTCGGCCAGCTCGCGGTGGCCGACAACTGGAAGCCGCGCGAAGTGCCGAGCGTCATGCAGGTGCTGCTGGGCGTGGTGCCGGCCAACGTCTTCCACGCGCTGACCGGCATCGGCACCAGCACCAATGCCGCCGGTGAAACCGTGCTGGCGGCGGGACGTGGCTCGATCCTGCCGGTGATCTTCGTCGCCGGGCTGGTCGGCTTCGCCATCGTCAAGCTGGGCGAGAAAGTGGCGGAGGCGCGGCGCCTCGCCGACCAGCTGAGCGAGATCTGGATCCAGATCACCCGTTACGTGCTGGAATTCACGCCGTTCGGCACCTTCGGCCTGATCGCCGCGCTGGTCGGCACCTACGGCTTCGAGAAGCTGCTGCCGCTCGGCAACTTCGTGATCGCGCTCTACATCGCCTGCGCGTTCCACATCGTCGTGGTTTACAGCGGATTGCTGATCGCCCACGGCCTCAGCCCGCTGAAGTTCTTCCGCGGCGCGGCCCCGGCCATGCAGGTCGCCTTCGTGGCGTCCAGCAGCTTCGCGGCACTGCCGGTCAGCCTGCGCGCGGCCACCCACAACCTGGGCGTCAACCGCGATTACGCCAGCTTCGCGGTGCCGCTGGGTGCCAGCATCAAGATGGACGGCTGCGGCGCCATCTACCCGGCATTGGCCGCCGTCTTCATCAGCCAGTACATGGGGATCGAGCTGAGCGTGAACCAGTACCTGGTCATCATGCTCGCTTCGGTGCTGGGCAGCTTCGGCACCGCCGGCGTGCCGGGCACCGCGGTGGTCATGGCGACGGTGGTGCTGAGCGCCGCCGGCCTGCCGCTGGAGACCATCGGCTACCTGTACGCCATCGACCGCGTGCTCGACATGATGCGGACGATGACCAACGTCACCGGGCAGGTGCTGGTGCCGGTGCTGGTGGCCAAGGAGACCGGGATGCTGGACCGGGCGACGTTCGAGGCCGCCAATGCCGATGTCGGCATCGAACGCGGGCCCGGCGATGCTTCACGCGATTCCAACGCCTGAACGGCGATGATTCCGTTTTCACCCGCCGCCGAGGAGATGCCATGAGCCGCACCATCGATCCCGACATCAAGGCCCGGGCCATCGATACCCTCAACACCATCATGGAGCTGGAGCTGGCCGGCGTGGTCCGCTACACGCATTACTCGCTGATGGTCTATGGCTACAACAGAATCCCGATCGTCTCGTGGATGAAATCCAACGCGGACGAATCGCTGGCGCACGCGCAGAAGGCCGGCGAACTGGTGACGCTGCTGGGCGGCCACCCTTCGCTGAAGATCGGCCCGCTGCTGGAAACCGAGCAGCACGACATCGGCGACATGCTGCGCGAATCGCTGGCGCACGAAGAAAAGGCGCTGAAGGCCTACTACACGCTGCTGGAACTGGTGGAAGGCAAATCGGTGCTGCTGGAGGAATACGCCCGGCAGATGATCGAGAGCGAAGAGCTGCACGCCGACGAGGTCAACAAGATGCTGCGGCGTCCGGGCGACATCGCGCCGTTCAAGGCCTGAGCGGAGACGGGGCGATGGCGACGGGCTGGGCCGGCGATGGCGCGGTGCACGAGCAGATCGATGCCACGGTGAAGGATGCCGTGGAGCGCGCCCGGCGCCGGCTGCCGAAGGGCGAAAGCCTGCGGCATTGCGAGGAATGCGAAGCGCCGATCCCCGAAGCCCGCCGCCGCGCGGTGCCGGGCGTGCGCCTGTGCGTGCCCTGCCAGGAAGCCGCGGACGCCGAGGAGGCCGTGTTCAGCGGCTACAACCGGCGCGGCAGCAAGGATTCGCAGCTGCGTTGAGCCGCGCCCGCAAGGCGCTCAGAGCCGGCTGAAAGACCAGCTGACCGGCCGCCCGTCGCGGTAGGGCATCACGCCGTGGAAGGGGCGCGGGTCGCCATCGAACACCAACGGCAGGAAGTGCCGGTCGCCCTCCCACATCGGCAGTTCGTGCAGGCGTTCCAGCGGCACCCATTCCAGCGGCCCTTCCGGGTTCTCCGAATAGGGCTCGCCCTCGAAGGCGGTGACGAGGAACACGAAGCCCAGCCAGTCCTCGCCATTGCGGCCGAAGCCGGGCCAGCTGATCGTGCCGCGCAGCGAAAGCTCGGTGCACTCGATGCCGGCTTCCTCGCGGATCTCGCGGATCATGCCGGCGAGGATGTCCTCGTCCGCCTCCAGCTTGCCGCCGAGGCCGTTGTACTTGCCCAGGTGTTCGTCGTCGGCCCGCGCGTTGCGATGGACCATGAGGACCTGGCGGCCGTCGGCGGAGAGGATGTAGCCGAGCGTGCCTGTGATCGGTGTGTAAGGCATCCGCATAGTGTAAGCCGCGCCATCGGGCGGGGCGGGGCGACCAAACGAAAAGCCGCCCGGAGGCGGCTTCGTCGATGCATCGGTCGGGGCGAGTGGCCTCAGCCGACCGGCATGCGCCGGGCCTGCATGAACTTGCCGGCCCAGTAGCCGGTGTCCAGACGCGAAACCGAGACGTCGCGGCCGGTGCGCGGGGCGTGCACGAACTGGCCGTTGCCGACGTAGATGCCGACGTGGTCGATGCGGCCGCCGGTGCGGCTGAAGAACACCAGATCGCCTTCGCTCATCTGATCCTTGGCGATGCGCTCGCCGCGGGTGGCCATGTCGCGCGAGACGCGCGGCAGCTCGATGCCGAGGGTGGTGCGGAACACGTAGCCCACCAGGCCGCTGCAATCGAAGCCGTCGGTGGTGGTGCCGCCCCAGCGGTACGGGGTGCCGAGCAGCGCCAGCGCGCCCTTCAGCAGCTTCTGCACGCGGTTGTCGGCGGAGGCGGCGGCGGGCGCATCCTGCTCGCTGGTGGCCTGGGCGAGGATCGCCTGCAGCGTGGCCGGATCGATCCGGGTCATCGCCGCTGCCGGGGTGGTGGTGGTCTGCGCC
Source organism: Pseudomonadota bacterium (assembly GCA_023394655.1). Classification (GTDB taxonomy): domain Bacteria; phylum Pseudomonadota; class Gammaproteobacteria; order Xanthomonadales; family Xanthomonadaceae; genus Solilutibacter. The sequence continues at coordinate 16,430 of JAEXAG010000034.1, read as the reverse complement.
AGCGTGGCGGGCGGCGCGGCCATCGCCGGCGCGGAGAACGCAGCCATGAGGGCGAGGGCGGAAAGGCGGGAAATCAGCTTGTGGCGGGTGGAGCGTGCAACGGAATTCTGGGCGCCGGAGCGGCCGGGGAGAAGCGACAACTTCATCACGCGGTCTTCACTGTGCTAAACCAGCGGTGAGTTTGCCGACGAAGCGCGAGAGAAGTGTTGTGATTTCGTTAATTATTGGTTAAATGATGGGGTGCGTGTCACAAATATTGACGTTTGCGTCACATCTCCATCATTCCCGCTTCACGCCCGGAGCACAGTTCCCGCATTCAGGAAACGCCGGCCAGAACCCGGCGCGCGCCCGCATACCGGGCCTGCCAATAGCGGCCATCCAGACGCTCCATCCGCACGGTGCCACCAGTACGCGGGGCGTGGATGAAGCGGCCATCGCCGACATAGATGCCCACGTGGGTGACGGTGCCGCCGGTGGCGAAGAACACCAGATCGCCGGTGGCGAGCGCCGCCAAATCGATTGCCGGGGCCGAAAGCGCCGAAAGTTCGCGCGAGGTACGCGGCAGGCGCAGGTTGAGCATGTCGCGGAAGACGTAATTGACCAGGCCGCTGCAATCGAAGCCGCTTTCGGGCGTGTTGCCGCCCCACAGGTAAGGCGTGCCGACCAGGCTGATCGCGCGCATCAGCACGGCATTGGCCTGCATCGCGCGCGCGGGCGCCGTGGTCGGGCTTGCCGATTCCATCGAAGCGGCGCCGGCGCTCGGCCCTTCGGCGGCGAAGGCTCCCGGAGACACAAGGAGCAGCAGGGTGGCGAGGGCGCTCGGGTGCATCCGAACTGGCGCTGTCGGCAGGCTGCCGGGATAATGGGCGGACATGCGGGGCTTTCCTGATGGCCGATGGGTCGGAGTTTGCCCCCAATCCCCTTTGCATTTCAAGTGCTTATTGCGAGAACCTCATGAAGATTGAAAAAGACCGGGCCGTCCGCTTCCATTACTCCGTTGCCGAGAAGGGCCAGGAACCGGTGGAGAACTCGCATGAGCGCGGTGAGCCGCTGGCGATCCTGATCGGCCACGGCAACATCATCCCGGGTCTGGAAAAGGCGATGGAAGGCCGCGAAGCCGGCGACAAGTTCAGCGTCGAGGTGCCGGCCGCGGAAGCCTACGGCGAGCGCCGCGAGGGCATGTCCCAGCGCGTGCCGAAGAAGCACTTCCAGGGCAGCAAGCTGGAGCCGGGCATGCAGGTGGTGCTGAACACCAACTTCGGCCCGCGTGCGGTCACGATCGAGAAGGTCGGCATGACCACCGTCGACATCGACCTCAACCACCCGATGGCCGGCAAGGACCTCGATTTCGAAATCGAGATCGTCGAAGTGCGCGAGGCCAGCGCCGAGGAAATCGAGCACGGCCACGTGCACGGTGAAGGCGGCCACCAGCACTGACCGGGTCCGCCCGGCACGCTGATCGACGGCCGCCCGGTGCGGCCGTCGTGCTTTCCGACGGACGGTGCGTGTTGCCCGCCCGCTACGATGGCGGGACATGCAGCCAGGGGAACTGTCATGTCCGCCGATGCACCTGTCACCACCATGACCCCGGCTTGCCTGACGTCGGACGACTGGCGTGTCGGGTCTGGACGCGCCTCGGTGGAAGCCGGTTCCCCTAGAATTGCCGGATGGCGGATGCTCGACATGACGTGGTGGTGGTTGGCGCGGGGGCGATCGGCCTTTCCTGTGCATTGGCGCTGGCGGAGGCGGGCCGGCAGGTCACCGTGATCGATGCCGGGAAGATCGGCGGCGGAGCCTCGCACGGCAACTGCGGCACGCTCACGCCCAGCCATGCGCCGCCGCTGGCCGCCCCCGGCACGGTGATGAAGGCCTTGCGCTGGATGAGCACGCCGGATGCCCCGCTGTACGTGCACCCGCGGATGGACCCAAGGCTCTGGCGCTGGCTGCTGCGCTACGCACTGCGCTGCAACCCGCGCGACTGGCGGCGCAGCGCACTGGCGAAGCACGCGTTGCTGGCCGACTCGCGCGAGCGGATCGGCGAATGGGTGGCGCGCCACGCACTGAGTTGCGAGTTCATCGAGAGCGGCGAGGATTACGTGTTCCGCGATGTCGCGATGTTCGAGGCCGGGCAGCACGAGTTGCCGCTACTGGCCGAGCTGGGCATCGATGCACGGCTGATCGACGGCCGCGATTACGAGCGCGAGGAGCCTGCGGTGAAGCCCGGTGTCGCAGGCGCCATCCGTTTCGATGGCGATGCCATGTTCCGCCCGGATGCCTACGTGCGCGAACTGGCCCGGGTCGCGCGTGCGCTGGGCGTGGAAATCATCGAGGACTGCGCGCTGCGGCAACTCGAAGAGACGGCGGATGGCAGCATTGTCCATACAAGCCGCGGCACGATGCGCGCGGCTGACGTGGTGCTGGCCGCGGGTGCGTGGTCACCGCTCTTGGCCGATATCGTCGGCGCGCGCTGGTTGCGCGGCGTGATCCAGCCGGGCAAGGGCTATTCGATCACCTATTCGCCGCCGCCGCGCGTGCCGCGACGGCCGCTGATCCTGCGCGAGCGCTCGGTGTGCGTCACCGCTTGGGGCAGCGGCTATCGCCTGGGCAGCACGATGGAGTTCTCCGGTTACGACAGCCGGCTCAACGAGCGCCGCCTGGCGGCACTGGAGCGCGCGGCGGCGGAATACCTGCATGATCCGGTCGGCCCGGAAGTGCGCGAGCGCTGGTACGGCTGGCGGCCGATGTCGCTCGATGACGTGCCGCTGATCGGTCGGGTGCCGGGACGCCGCCATGCCTGGCTTGCCACCGGGCACGGGATGATGGGCATGGGCATGAGCGCCGGCACCGGCCAGTTGCTGGCCGATCTCCTGACCGGCCGCGCGCCGGCCATCGATCCCGCACCCTACGCACCGCAGCGCTTCGCCTGATCCGGCCTCACCCGCGGCGAACGCCGTCGCGTCTAGGCTGGATGCCCCGGTGCAAGGAGATGGACGTGGGCGAGGATTTCGACCTGATCGTGATCGGCGGTGGCAGCGGCGGCCTTGCCGGGGCTTTCCGCGCGTCCAGCCATGGCGCGAAGGTGGCGCTGCTGGAGCCCGGCGCCCTTGGCGGCACCTGCGTCAACGTCGGTTGCGTGCCGAAGAAGGCGATGTGGCAGGCCGCCGAACTCGCCGGACAACTGCGGGCCGCGCGAGGCTTCGGCTTCGCGCTGCCGCCCGATGCGCCGCTCGACTGGAAGCAGTTGCTGCTGCGCCGCGGCAGCTACATCGAGAACATCCACGCCGCCTACCGGCGCAGGCTGGAAGCCGCCGGCATCGCGGTGTTCCCGCAACGCGGGCGGCTGTGCGCGGAACCGGGAACGGTGATCGCCGGCGAATTGCGCTGGCGCGCGCCGAAAATCCTGCTCGCCACCGGCGGCCAGCCGACGAGGCCGGACATCCCGGGTGCCGAGCTCGGTGAAGTTTCGGATGATTTCTTCGCCTGGCAGGCGCCACCGTCGCGGGTGGCCATCATCGGCGGCGGCTATGTCGGCGTGGAGCTGGCCAGCGTGCTGCAGGCGCTCGGCAGCCGGGTCAGCCTGTTCGTGCGGCAGTCGCGCCTGCTCGCCGATTTCGACGCCGAGATCACCGGGCGCCTGGCGGAATCGTTTCGGCAGGCCGGCATCGACATCCGTTTCGACACGGCGGTTTCCGCCCTGCAGCCGGAAGGCGAGGGCCTGCGTGTGCTCGATGCGGATGGCAGCGCGCATGGCCCGTTCGAGCGCGTGCTGTTCGCCACCGGTCGCCGTCCCGCGACCGCCGGCCTCGGCCTTGACGAGGCCGGCATCAGCTGCGACGACAAGGGCAGGGTGAAGATCGACGCGTGGCAGGCCAGCGCCCGGCCGGACGTGTTCGCCGTGGGCGATGTCACGCCGCAGCCGCCGCTGACGCCGGTGGCGATCGCGGCCGCGCGCCGGCTCATGGATCGCCTGTTCGGTGGCGATGCCGAATCGCGGCTGGAGCTTGCGCAGGTGCCGACGGTGGTGTTCGCGCATCCGCCGCTGGCCACGCTCGGCCTCGGCGAGGAAGCGGCCCGCCAGCGCCATGGTGACGAGGCGGTGCGCGTGTTCCGCGCGGATTTCCGCCCGATGTTGCAGGCGCTTTCCGATGGCCCGCATCGCAGCGTGTTCAAGCTGGTCTGCGTTGGCGAAGACGAGCGCGTGGTCGGGCTGCATCTGGTCGGGCCGGGCAGCGACGAAATCCTTCAGGGTTTCGCGGTGGCGATGCGGATGGGCATGACCCGCCGCGATCTGCAGCGGACGCTGGCGATCCACCCGACCAGCGCCGAGGAAGTGGTCTTGATCTGAAACATGCCCTGGAGTACTTTCCGAGGCGTATTCCGGGGGGATTACTTCAATGAAAAGCAACATGGGGGAGACGGACCGCATCATTCGTGCGGTCCTGGGCATCGGGCTGCTGGCGTCTTTCGCGATGCTGCCCGCACCGCAGCGCTACGTCGGCCTGCTGGGCGTGATCCCGCTGCTCACCGCAGTGGTCGGGTTCTGTCCGCTCTACCGCATCTTCGGTTTCAGGACGACCCGCGATCGTTCCCGTCGCCGGCTGCCCTGAGGCCGGCCATCCGGCTCAGCCCTTGCCCGGTTCGCCGAGCAAGGGCGGAAGCGGACAGTGCAGCACCGCGCACAGGGTCCGCAGCAATTCGGATTCGGCGACGCTGATGCGACCGTCGTGGCTGACCGTGGTGGTCAGGGCCTCCAGCAGGGCCTGCTTGGCAAGCGGATCGAGGCGATCGAGTGGCGACCACACGCCATCGAGCGCCTGCACGCCGCCGCGAAGCGGCCGGAACGGCAGTGGATCGCGCGGGAACAAGCGCGAAATGCCGGCGTTGTAGGCGTGGCGGGCGGTCGCCTCGTCGGCGTGGCCGGCCTGTGCGACGACGGTGAGCAGGGTGGTGGCCTCGTGGCGGAGCGCGACGAGCTTCTTCATGCCGAATCGTGCGTGCCGGGCCGGGTCCAGCGCCTCGCGGACCTGCACCCGCAGCATTTGCGCCAGGCAGTATTCGAACAGCGAGATGTCGCCATCGACATGCGACACCGCATCGATGGTGTCGAGGAAGGCATCGAGTTCCCCGCGCGGTCGGCGCCGCAGCACCGGGAAGGCGAGCGCGGCCAGCGGCAGCAGGAGCATCGGATGCAGCGCCGCCAGCGCGCCGCGCGCCAGCGTGATGGCCGCGTCCGCATGCTGCTCGCCGAGGCGTGAGCCGATCTCGGCGTGCTGGCGATCGGCGATGGCGGTGTCGGCATCGATCAAGAGACCGAGCAGCAGGTCGACGGCCTGATCCTGACGGGTGGCCATGGCGCGCAGCGTCTCGGGCAGGACGGTGACGATGCGTTCCGCCGCGTGGTAATCATCGTCGGCCGGTTGCGCGACCTGCTCGACCACCGCACCGGGCGTGACCGCGATTTCACGCGCGGGCGAGGGCAAGGGGGCAGATGCTTCTCCGGCCAGCCCGAGCAGCCGGTCTTCCGCCAATCCGTCCGGCGGCGATTGGAGCCAGCCGCTGCGAAGTTCCGCCAGCTTGTCGCCATCGAAGCCCGGTTCCAGCGCGCGGATGCGTTGCAACAGTGGCGGATGCGTGGCGAACAACCCGTTGAAGCCGACGCCATCGCCGAACAGCATGTGGCTGATTTCCTCCGCATCTTCGCGGTGTGCCAGGCGCGAGCCGTCACCGAAACCGCCGATCTTCTTGAGTGCGCCGGCCAGCCCGCTGGTCTGGCGGGTGAACTGCACGGCGGAGGCATCGGCCAGCATCTCGCGCGAGCGGCTGACGCCGGCCTTGATGAGGCGGCCGAAGAACAGGCCGACGTAGCCGATGGCCATCATCGCGAACGCGACGAAGACCACCACGCCCGCGTTGCGCCGCATCCAGCGGCCCTCCAGGACTTTCCGTCCGGCCAGGCCGATCATCAGGATGCCGAACAGCACGCCGACCAGACGGATGTTCAGGCGCATGTCGCCGTTGAGCACGTGGCTGAACTCGTGCGCGATGACGCCTTGCAGTTCGTCGCGGTTGAGGCGCTCCAGCGCGCCGCGGGTCACCGCGACCGCGGCATCGCTCGGGGAATAGCCGGCCGCGAACGCATTGATGCCGGCCTCGCGTTCGAGCACGAACAAGCGCGGCATCGGCACGCCGGAGGCGATCGCCACCTCTTCCACCACGTTGCGGAGTCGGCGCAGATGGGGGTCGATGGTGTCCTCGGGGACTTCCACGCCGCCGAGCTGGCGGGCGACCGACTCGCCACCGTCGGAGAGAGAGCTGATTCGGAACAGCGAGCCGCCGGCGATGATCACGAGCGCGGACAGCGCCGCGAAAGCCAGCAGCTTCGGCTCCGGGCCAAAGACCAGCCAGATGCCGCCGACCACGGCCAGGACGATGCCGATCACCGCCAGCCCGAACAGGAGCAGCAGGCGATTCGATTGGCGGCGCGCGGCCGCCTGGCGCTCGAAGAAGTTCACGGCAGGCTGCCGCGCGAAGGGCCGGTGGGATGGTCGATCAGAAGCTGACCTTCGGTGCCTCGCGCACCGCCTCGCGCTTCTCCTCCGGGATGTCCAGCAGCGAGGCCTGCGCGAAGGCGAAGGCATTGGCCACGAGGTTGGAAGGAAACACCTCGCGGCGGTTGTTGTAGGCCATGACGGCGTCGTTGTAGGCCTGGTGCGCGAACGCGACGCGGTTCTCGGTGCTGGTCAGCTCTTCGGTGAGCTGCATCATGTTCTGGTTGGCCTTGAGATCGGGGTAGGCTTCGGCAACCGCCAGCAGGCGACCGAGGCCAGTGTTGAGCTGGTTCTGCGCGGCGGCCAGCTGCGCCATCGCGGCGGGATCGCCCGGATTGGCCTTGGCGGCGGCCAGCCCGCTCTGTGCCGCGCTGCGTGCCGCGATCACCGCTTCCAGCGTCTCGCGTTCGTGCGACATGTAGGCACGCGCGGTTTCGACCAGGTTGGGGATCAGGTCGAAGCGGCGCTGGAGCTGCACGTCGATCTGCGCGAAGGCATTGCGGAACGCGTTGCGCGCGGTCACCAGCCCGTTGTAGATGCCCATGCCCCAGAGCAACACGCCGACGATGATCGCCAGCAGGATCAAGCCCATCGTGAATGCCATTGCCGTGCCCTCCCTGTGATGCGCCCAAGCATAACCGGCCCGCGGGTCGGCGCGATGTCGACAGGGATTAGACTGGGGCGATGGAAAACGACATCTTCACCCTGCATCGCGGGACGCTGCCCTTGCTCGTCAGCTTTCCGCATGATGGAACCCGGTTGCCGGAGGCGATTGCCGCGCGGCTGACGCCGGAGGCGCGTCCGGTGCCGGATACCGATTGGCACATCGCCCGCCTGTACGAATTCGCGCGGACGATGGGGGCTTCGATGATCGTGCCGACCCATTCGCGCTACGTCATCGACCTCAACCGCGGCGAGGACGATGTCTCCCTGTATCCCGGACAGAACACCACCGGGCTCTGCCCCACGGTGCGGTTCGATGGCGGGCCGGTGTATCTGGAAGGGCAGGAGCCGGACGAGGCGGAAGTGCGCGAGCGCGTGGAACGCTGGTGGCGGCCCTACCACGCTGCGTTGGCGGAAGAACTCGATCGGCTGAAGACGGCGCATGGCCGGGTGCTGCTCTGGGAAGGGCATTCGATCCGCGGCGAGCTGCCTTTCCTGTTCGATGGCCCGCTGCCGGATCTCAACCTGGGCACCGTCGGCGGCATGAGTTGCACGCCGGTGACGCAGGCGCGCATCGAAGACGAACTGTTGTCGCAGGCGGAGTACGGTTTCGTGACCAACGGACGCTTCAAGGGCGGGTACATCACCCGGCACTACGGGCGGCCGGAGCAAGGCGTCGAGGCGGTCCAGCTGGAGATCAGCCAGCGCTGCTACATGGACGAGTCGAGCTTCGAGTGGGACGACGACAAGGCGGCCCGCTTGCAGCCCTTGCTGCGCCGGATGATCGAGGCGGCACTGGGCTGAGGTCGGCGCGTAGCGCGTTGATTCAGGGGCATCGATTCAATCGAAGCTTTCGAGATCGTCGAAGGCGTCGCCGTTGGTGGCGTGGCGCATCTGCTCCATGGTGAAGCCGCGCCGCAGCAGGAACTCGCCGGCCTTGCGCTGCAGGGCTCGGTCATTCCGGAGTGCGGGCCCGAAACGCCGCGCCACCAGCGTGTTGGCGGATTCCTGCCAGTCGCCCTCGTGGCTTTCCATCGCCGCCTGCACGATCGCCTCATCCAGCCCATGCGTGGCCAGCTCGGCGCGGATCCGCACCGGCCCGTGGCCCTGCGCGGCACGGTTGCGGACGAGGAACCCGGCGAAGCGCGCATCGTCCTGCCAGCCCGCCTCCGCCATGCGCTCGGCCGCCGCCGTGGCCTCTTCGGGTTCCACGCCGCGCAGCTGCAGCTTGCGGGTCAGTTCCTTGCGCGAGTGCTCGCGCCTGACGAGCAGGCCCAGCGCGCGTTGCGCCGGGCTCGGCTCGGGCGCCGCCCGACGCCGACGCGGGCTTTCCTTGTCTGCGCCGGCGCCGGGCGACTTGCTCATGCCTCGTCTTCGCCGCCTTCTTCGCGCGGCGCTTCTTCGGGGATGAACTTCTCGCGCAGCTGGCCTTCGAGCTTGGCCGCCACCGCCGGGTTCTCCTTGAGGTACTGGCGGGCGTTTTCCTTGCCCTGGCCGATGCGCTCGCCGTCGTAGCCGTACCAGGCGCCGGCCTTGTCCACGAGCTTGGCGTTGACGCCCATTTCGATCAGCTCGCCTTCGCGGCTGATGCCTTCGCCGTAGAGGATCTCGGTGACCACCTGCTTGAACGGAGGTGCCATCTTGTTCTTGACGACCTTGATGCGGGTCTGGTTGCCGATGATCTCGTCGCCCTTCTTGATCGCGCCGATGCGGCGGATGTCCAGGCGCACCGAGGCATAGAACTTCAGGGCGTTGCCGCCGGTGGTGGTTTCCGGGCTCTGGCCGGGCATCATCACGCCGATCTTCATGCGCAGCTGGTTGATGAAGATCACCAGGCAGTTGCTGCGCTTGATGTTGCCGGTCAGCTTGCGCAGTGCCTGGCTCATCAGGCGGGCCTGCAGGCCCGGGAGCTGGTCACCCATTTCGCCCTCGATCTCGGCCTTCGGGGTCAGGGCGGCGACCGAATCGACCACCACCATGTCCACCGCGCCGGAGCGCACCAGCATGTCGGCGATTTCCAGCGCCTGCTCGCCGGTATCCGGCTGCGAGAGCAGCAGGTCGTCGACGTTCACGCCCAGCTTGGCGGCATAGATCGGGTCGAGCGCGTGTTCGGCGTCGATGAAGGCAGCGGTGCCGCCGGCCTTCTGGCATTCGGCGATCGCCTGCAGGGTCAGCGTGGTCTTGCCGGAGGATTCCGGGCCGTAGATCTCGATCACGCGGCCCTTCGGCAGGCCGCCGATGCCGAGCGCGAGATCCAGCATCAGCGAGCCGGTGCCGATGGTCTCGACCTGCTCGATGGCACGGTCGCCCATGCGCATCACCGAGCCCTTGCCGAATTGCTTCTCGATCTGGCCGAGCGCTGCGGTCAGCGCACGTTTGCGGTTCTCGTCCATCTTGGTGTCCTCGGAAGTGGGGGGATTCTTGCGTGCTTTCGTCATGTCGCCATCATGGGGCAGGGGTGTCGCACGGACTGCGACGGGTTGCCCGGGATCGAAATTAATTGCCTCGACCGGCCGCCGGCACCCGGGGAAAGCCGGGTGAAGTGTGGGAAAAAGCTCAACGGTTGGGCCGGACGAGTCCGCAATACAGGCCCTCGATGGCGAAATCCTGCCCGGGCAGGACGTCGATCGGCGCGTAATCGGGATTGCGCGGCAGCAGGCGGATGCGATCGCGGGTCTTCTTCAGCAGCTTCACCGTGATTTCCTCGTCGATGCGGGCGACCACGATCTGGCCGTTGCGTGCGTCGGCCGTGCGATGCACGCCGATCAGGTCGCCATCGAAGATGCCCTCGTCGATCATCGAATCGCCCTTGACCTTGAGCAGGTAGTCCGGACGCGGCGAGAACAGCACACGGTCGAGGATCAGCACCTGGTCGCTGCCGATGTCGGCACCGATGGGCTGTCCGGCCGCCACCTGGCCCAGCACGGGAAGTTGCAGGGCATCGTCGGGCAGGGGGGGCTGCGTGGCGAACGGAAGCGTGGCCTGCGGCGAGGGGAGTGGACGAAGGATGCGCAGGCTGCGGGCGACGCCCGGCTTGCGCTCGATCATCCCCGCGGCTTCCAGGGCTTCGAGGTGGTACTGGGCACCCCGCACGCCGCTGAAGCCGAAGGCCCGCGCGATTTCGAGTTGCGCGGGCGGGAAGCCGTCGGCTTCGATGCGTTCGGCGATGAAGCCGAGGATGGCCTGCTGGACGTCGGAGAGCGCGGGCTTGTGCATGTCAGTAGTAATACTACCCACGAATTGCGAATGCAAGTCCCGCGTCAGTCGAACGCCTCGACATCGAGTCCCATCAGGTTGCCGACGCCGCTCTCGATCGCCGCCTTGTGCATCAGCGTGCGCGGCAGGATGCGGGCGTAATAGAAGCGCGCGGTTTCGCGCTTGCCATCCTTGACCGGCTGTGCGTGGCCGGAAGCTTCCGCCGCCGCCACGCTGCGCGCCCACCAGTAGGCGAGTGCGACGTAGCCACTGTAGAACAGGTAATCCCACGCGGCACCGCCGACTTCCTCCGGATCGCGGGCGGCATCGCCGGCGATGCGCTCCGAAAGCTGCTGCCACTCGCCCAGACGGGCGATGAGCGTGGGCAGGAATTCCGCCAGCGCCGGGTTCGCCGATTCGCGGCTGCAGAACGCGGAAGCCTCTTCGAGGAACAGGCGCAGGCCCGTGCCCTTGAGCTGCAGCAGCTTGCGGCCGACCAGATCGAGCGCCTGGATGCCGGTAGTGCCCTCGTAGAGCGTGGTGATGCGGGCATCGCGGGCGAGCTGCTCCATGCCGTGCTCGGCGATGTAGCCATGGCCGCCGAAGCACTGCAGCGCGTGGTAGGTGCACTCGTTGCCCCATTCGGTCAGGCAAGCCTTGACGATCGGGGTGAGGAAGCCGACCAGCGCATCGGCGTTGGCGCGTCGGGTTTCGTCGGCGTCGTGCTGGGCGATGTCGAGGTTGAGGAAGGCGTGGCTCGCCAGCAGGCGGCCGCCTTCGACCAGCGCCTTCTGGGTGAGCAGCATCCGTCGCACGTCCGGGTGGACGATGATCGGATCGGCCGGCTTGTCCGGAAACTTCGCACCGGAGAGCGCGCGCATCTGCAGGCGCTCGCGGGCGTAGCGGAGCGCATTCTGGTAGGCGCGATCGGCAAGGCCCAGCCCTTGCAGGCCGACCGCGAGGCGTGCCGAGTTCATCATGGTGAACATCGCCATCAGGCCCTTGTGCGGCTGCCCGACCAGCCAGCCCTGGGCGCCGTCGAAGTTCATCACGCAGGTGGCCGAGCCGTGGATGCCCATCTTGTGTTCGAGTGCGCCGCAGCGCACGGCGTTGCGCTCGCCCATCGCGCCATCCGGCCCGACCTTGAACTTGGGCACCACGAACAGCGAGATGCCGCGGCTTCCGGCCGGCGCGTCGGGCAGCTTGGCCAGCACCAGATGCACGATGTTCTCCGCCATGTCGTGCTCGCCGGCGGTGATGAAGATCTTGGTGCCTTCGATCGCGAAGCTGCCATCGTCGGCGGGCGTGGCGCGGGTGCGCAGCAGGCCGAGGTCGGTGCCGGCGTGAGGCTCGGTCAGGCACATGGTGCCGGTCCAGCGGCCTTCCACCAGCGGCTTCAGGAAGGCTTCGCGCTGCCATTCCTCGCCGTGGTGGAGCAGGGCTTCGGTGGCCCCGTGCGAGAGCAGCGGGAAGTTGCCCCAAGCGAGGTTGGCGGCATCGATCATCTCCTTCATCGCGCCGCCCAGTGCGTGTGGCATGCCCTGGCCGCCGTATTCCACCGGTGCGTTCAGGCCCGGCCAGCCACCTTCGACGAAGCGCTCGTAGGCGGAGCGGAAACCTTCCGGCGTGGCGACTTCGCCGGTTTCCGGATCGAAGCGGCATCCCGCATCGCCGGCGGCATTGAGCGGTGCCAGCACCTGCGAAGTGAAGCGCGCGCCTTCCTCCAGCACCGCATCGATCAGTTCGCGACCGGCATCCTCCAGGCCGAGCCGGGCGAATTCGCCTTCGACATCGAGGACGTCGAACAGGACGAAGCGGATGTCGTCGAGCGGGGCGCGGTACTGGCTCATGGATGTCTCCGTCAGGAAATGGGATTCGGGATCAGCGCAGCACGCCGGGCAGGCCGGGCGCGGGGCTCAGCTCGCTGTCGCGGCGGATGCGGAACTGGCGACTGCCGCCGGACTCGGGGCGGGCCGCGACGCTGCCTTCAAGCGAATAGGCGATGGAGCGACCGGATGCGAGTGCGTCGGCCACCTGCAGGCGCGCCGCGGGGGCGGGTACCAGTTGAAGAGCCAGCACGTCGGCGGATTCGGGGCCGATGTCCAGTGCCGGCCGTGCCACCAGGTTGCCGGCGGCCACGCCACCGAGCACCAGTGCCAGATCCACGCTTTCGAAGCGCATCGGCATGCTGCTGTAGTTCTGCAGGCGCAGTTGCACGGACCAGTTGCCGGCGGCATCCACGGTGACTTGCTGCAGGCTCGCGGCCGGCTCGGAGACACGGCGCCCGCCCGAACTTGCGCAGGCGGAAAGCAGCGTGGCAAGGGCGAGCAGCAGGGCAAGACGCACCAGAATCTTCATCCGTTCCACTCCGTACGGGATCGTCCAGAAGGATAACGCGAATGGATGCGGCGGGCAGCGAGAAGGAGGAGGCAGGGCAGCGGCATAGGGGTACGTGGCCGATTCGCGGCGAACCGGAGCCGCAGGGAATCTGCCTGCCGGAAAGAAAAAAAAGGGCCTGCATTTCTGCAAGCCCTTGATCTTGAACGGGGAAATCGACTTCCGCAGTGGTGGCCGGGGAGGGAATCGAACCCCCGACACGGGGATTTTCAATCCCCTGCTCTACCAACTGAGCTACCCGGCCAATGTGGCTGCGGGTCGACCCGAGCCGGGCATGATACGGGCTGAATCTGAATCGGGCAATACCCTCGGATGGGAAAGGTTGGCCGAAGCGCGTTTGCCGGGCGCATGATCGGCTGAAACCGCACGCATACCGAGGACGACGATGGACACACGATCCGCATTGCGCGCCACGGCGCCGTTACTGGCAGGCGCGATGCTCGCTGCCTGCGCCAGCACGCCCGCAGCCGACCCCGCGCGACTTGAAAGGCATCTGGCCCACGCCGGCGAGCCGGTCGCCAGTATTCCGTATCTGTCGCCGGCCAGCGGCTTCGCCACGATCGATGGCGAGCACCTGCTGCTGATGCAGAGCCCGCGTCGCAACTGGCTGCTGCGCATCGACCCGCCCTGCCTGGACGACGACAGCACCTCGCCACGGCTGGTGATCCATTCCAGCGGAAGCCGGATCAGCGCGAACTTCGATTCGGTCGGCTCGCTTTCGCGCCCGGGGTTGCGCTGCACGATCCGCGAGATCCGCCCGGTCGATCTGGATGCGGTGCGTGCGGCCGAGCGTGCCGCGCGCACGGGCGACTGAGCGGCAGGCTCAGGCTTCCGGCACGTAGCCTGCGGGCTTCTCCGCGCCCTCGCCGAAGAAGTACTTCTCCATCTCGCGCTCGAGGAAGGCGCGGTGTTCCGGATTCCGCGGCGAGAGGCGGTTCTCGTTGATGAGCATGGTCTGGTGCGCCAGCCATTCGGCCCAAGCCGGCTTGCCGACGTTCTCGAACACGCGCTTGCCCATCTCGCCCGGCCACGGGACGAAATCCAGACCTTCGGTTTCGCGCTGTTCGCGCTGGCAGAACACGGTGCGGCTCATGCGTTTGGCTCCTCGATCAGTTTGCGTACCGGGCTGGGGATGCCGAGCGCGGACAGATCCTCGGGCGGCACCCAGCGCCACGCGTCATTGTCGCCCACCGCCGTGCGCGCGTTCGCGCCTTCGACGAGAAGCGGGTGGATGCGCAGCTTGAAGTGGGTGAAGACGTGCTCGATGCCGGGCAAGGGGCGTGCCCGCCCGTTCGTGGCGATGTCGGCGTGGCGACGGGCCAGCGCCATCAGCGTGGCCTCGTCATCGGCCTCCGGCAGCGACCACAGCGTAGGCCAGACGCCGGCCGCAGGCCGTTTCGCGAGCAGCGTCCGTCCGTCGGCATCGCGCAGCCAGAGCATGCGGGTTTCGCGCTGCGGCAAGGGTTTCCGGGGCCGGGGCGTCGGCAGCGTGGCGGTGCGGCCCTCCCTTCGCGCCACGCAATCCACGGCGAACGGGCAGCTGTTGCATAGCGGCCGGCCGCGGCTGCAGAGGGTGGCGCCGAAATCCATCTGCGCCTGGGTGTAATCGGCCATTCGTTCGCGCGCCGGCGCGGAAGCGGGGAGGGCGGCCTCGGCGATTGCCCACAGCTGCCGCTCCACCGCCGGCAGGCCCGGCCAGCCCTCGACGCCATGCAGGCGCGCAAGCAGGCGCTTGACGTTGCCGTCGAGGATCGGGCGCGGATCGCCCCACGCCTGGGCGAGGATGGCGCCGGCTGTGCTGCGGCCGATGCCGGGCAGGGCCAGCAGCGCATCGAAATCACGCGGCAGTTCGCCGCCATGCATCGCCACGCACTGGCGCGCGGCGGCATGCAGGTTGCGCGCGCGGCTGTAGTAGCCGAGGCCGGACCACAGCGCCAGCACTTCGTCGGGTTCGGCGGCGGCCAGTGCCGGCAGTGAGGGCAAGGCGGCGACGAAACGCCCGAAGTAGGGAATGACCGTCGCCACCTGGGTCTGCTGCAGCATGATTTCCGAAAGCCAGACGCGATATGGCGTGCGTGGCTGCATCCATGGCAGGCCGCGGCGGCCGTGGGCATCGAACCATTCGAGCAGGCGTTCGGCGAAGGTGCTCACGGTGGCGGCTCCGGGAGACCGGGATCGTCGATGTCGAGCTGGACGCCTTCCAGCACCGCACCGCCGATTTCCAGCCGATCGGACACCAACCTGCCGTCGAGGGGCGGCAGCGGCGAGCCCGAGAGCGGGGCGCGGCTCCAGTCCAGCATGTCCGGCAGCCGCAGGCGGCCTTCGAAGCGGCTGCGGTCGCGTTGCAGGCTCAAGGCCAGCGGGGCGTCGAGGCCGGCATCGCCGCGATACGCCAGAGTGAACGGAAGCGGTGAGCGCGATCGTGCCAGCGGCTCGGGCAATCGCGGCCATCGCGCCGGCCAATCGGCGATCTCGCCGGCGAGTGCCAGGTTGAGCTCTTGCTTGAAATGCAGATGCCCGCGCGCATCCAGCGCCGGCACGGTGCCGCCGCCGCGCAATGCGAGCGCGAGCGCCGGCCAGTCCAGTCCTTCCGCGGAAATCCGCGCCGGGCCGTGGGCGCCCAGTGCGAAATCGGTGCCTTCGTTCTCGTGGGCGCCGACGAATCGTGCGGACAGGCCAAGCAGCGCAGGCTGCAGTTCGATGCCGCCATCGCGCAAGCGAGCGCGCGCGCGCAGGCGCAATCGCATCGGCAGCCGCCATTCGGCCGCCTGCGGCGCCAGCGTGCCGCTGATGCCGAGCCCGGATTCCGCAGCCGCGCGGCTCATCGCCACGGCCAGCCGGAACGGCACCTGCAGGCCATCGCCGAGATGCCGGCCTTCCAGCCGCAGGGCGAGTGGCTGGCCGGGCACGAAGCGGGGCAGGTCGATCGACAACTGCCCGACCTGCCAGCCATCGCCGGCCAGCGTCCCGTCGCTGACGTGCAGGCCGCGCTCGAAATTCGGCAATCGGCGTGCCCCGGTTTCCGGCCGGGTCCGAAGCCAGGCCTGCAGCGCGGCGAGATCCAGCACGGGCGCATCCAGCTCGACGCGATCGACATCCAGTGCTTCCCCGCGTTGGCGCAGCGTTTCCCAGGGCACGGAAAGCAGCAGGCGGTCTGCCTGCAGCACGTCGATGGCCGCACCGGGCTGCCGGGCGCGGATGCCGCGCAACACCAGCCTTGGCGTGCCGCGGATGTCGTACTCGGCCGGGCCGCTGGCGGTGATCTCCAGGCCGAGCGCGTTGCCGGCCGCGTCCAGGATCACCCCGGTCGCGAACTCGGGGCGAAGGAGGAACCGCAGCCCGGCGCTGCCCGCGAGGAGCAGCACGATGGCGGCCAGCAGCCAGTACAGCCGGCGGCGCTTGCGGGGCGACGCGACATCCGCTGCCGCGCCGGGGCTCACTGGCCGAGCGACTCGGGCAGGAGCGCATCCACGAAGGCCGCGGCATCGAACACGCGCAGATCCTCGGGGCGCTCGCCGATGCCGGCGAAGCGGATCGGGATGCCGAACTCGCGGGCCAGCGCGAACACCACGCCGCCCTTCGCGGTGCCGTCGAGCTTGGTCACCACCAGCCCGCTCACCGGTACCT
>JAEXAG010000012.1 GCA_023394655.1 Pseudomonadota bacterium | reverse complement strand
CGCCACTCTTGCGCGGTGCCGCCGCATCGGCGGCCGGCGCGGCGGCGGCGGCGGCTTCTTCGGCGGCCAGACGTGCAGCCTCCTCGGCGGCGCGACGCGCGGCCTCGGCTTCCTCCGCGCGCTGGCGGTCGGCCTCGGCAAGGCGCTGCTGCTCCTCGAGGTTGCGCTGGCGCGATTCCTCCAGCTTGCGCAGGATCTCGGCGCGCTCGTCGTCGCCGCCGGCCGCGCCCTTGCCGCCCGTCGCGGCGTCGGCGGCGGGCTTGCGGGTCAGAACGACCTTCTTGCGCACGGTCACGTCCACGGTCTGGCGGCTCTTGCCGCCCCCCACGGTGAGCTCCTCGGTCTGGCGGCGCTTGAGTGTGATCTTCTTCGGCGCGGCGGTTTCCGCCGCGGCTTCATCGCCCCGCCCGTGGGCGCGACGCAGGAAGCCGAGCAGCTTGATCTTCTGGGCGCTCGTCACTTCCTCGTCGGCATCCCTGAACGGCATACCGGCTTCGGAAAGTTGCTCCAGCAGCTTCTCGACCGGCGTGTTGACCAGTTCGGCAAGCTTGCGGATGGTGGTTTTCTGCGACATGCGTTTTCCGTGTTGCGGGCCGCGCGGATTCACGCGGCCAATCTTCGATTCTAGCGCGCGCGGCGCCGGCGATTCATTCGAACCAGTGCTTGCGCGCTTCCATGATCAGGGCCGAGGCGCGTTCTTCGTCCATGTCCTCGATGTCGGTGATCTCGTCCACCGCCAGCTCGGCGAGATCCTCGCGGGTGCGCACGCCACGGCTTGCCAGCACATGGGCGGTGGCCTCGTCCATGCCCTCGAGCTCGAGCAGGTCCTCGGCCGGCTGCTGCTCGGCGAGCTCTTCCTCGGCGGCCAGGGCATCGTTGATCAGCGCGTCGCGGGCGCGGGCGCGCAGTTCCTCGACGATGTCCTCGTCGAAACCGTCGATGGCCAGCAGCTCGCCGACCGGCACGTAGGCGATTTCCTCGACCGTGCTGAAGCCTTCGCCCACCAGGATCCCGGCGATCTCCTGGTCCACTTCCAGCTTCTCGACGAACAGCTCGCGCGCGGCGGCCTGCTCGGCTTCGCTCTTGGCCTGCACCTGGTCGGCGGTCATCACGTTCAGTTGCCAGCCGGTCAGGCGGCTGGCGAGGCGCACGTTCTGGCCGCCCTTGCCGATCGCCTTGGCCAGCAGCTCTTCGGCCACCGCCAGGTCCATCGAGTGCTTTTCCTCGTCGACGATGATCGACTGCACTTCCGCCGGCGCCATCGCGTTGATGACGAACTGCGCCGGATTGTCCGACCACAGCACGATGTCCACGCGCTCGCCGTTGAGCTCGTTGGTCACCGCCTGCACGCGCGAACCGCGCATGCCGATGCAGGCGCCGATCGGATCGGTGCGGTTGTCGTAGGCCAGCACGGCGATCTTGGCGCGGTCGCCCGGGTCACGGGCGCAGGCCTTGATGTCCACCAGCCCCTGGCCGACTTCCGGCACCTCCAGGCGGAACAGCTCCATCATGAATTCCGGCGCGGCGCGGCTGATGAAGATCTGCGGGCCGCGCGGCTCGCTGCGCACATCGTAGAGGTAGCCGCGGACGCGGTCGCCGGTGCGCAGGATGTCGCGCGGAATGCCCTTGTCCTTGGGGATGAAGGCTTCCGCGTTGCCGCCCAGGTCCACGTACACGTTGCCGCGCTCGACGCGCTTGACGGTGCCGGTGACCAGCTCGCCGACGCGATCCTTCCACGCATCCACCACCTGCTGGCGCTCGGCCTCGCGCACGCGCTGGACGATCACCTGCTTGGCGGCCTGCGCCGCGATGCGGCCGAACTCGGCGTTCTCGATCTGCTCCTCGATGAAATCGCCGAGCGACACGCCATCGGCTTCGTCCACCGCATCCATCAGGCGGATCTGGCGGTCGGGCGATTCCATGACCACGTCATCGGCCACCACCTCCCAGCGGCGGAAAGTTTCGTAGCTGCCGTCCTTGGGGTTGATGGTCACGCGGATCGCCACGTCCTGCTCGGGGTAGCGTTTCTTCGCGGCCGAGGCCAGCGCGGCCTCGATCGCCTCGAGGATCACTTCGTTGGGGACGCCTTTTTCATTGGCGACCGCTTCGACGACCAGCAACAGATCCTTGCTCATTCTTCAGACTCCGCATCGGCGGCCTTGCCCGCCTGCTTGGTGGATTCGGTTTTGCCCGGCCTGGTGCCGGCCTTGTTCTTGCGGGGCCTGCCGGCGGCATAGCCCATGGCCGCCCAGTCCGGAACCAGGCGGGCCTTGTCGATGTTGTCGAAGGCGGCCTCGAACGGCTGGCCATCGATTTCGAAACGGATGGTCTCGCCTTCCACGGCGAGGATGCGACCGGTCAGGCGGCGACGGCCGTCCTGCGGCAGCTTGAGCCCGACCTTGGCGCTTTCGCCGATGAAGCGCTCGAAATGCGCCGGCGTGAACAGCGGGCGGTCCAGCCCGGGCGAGGAGACTTCCAGCGTGTAGTGGCCGGAGATCGGATCCTCGACGTCGAGCTGGGCGGAGACTTCGCGGCTGACCTGCTCGCATTCTTCGATGCCGACCGCGCGCGCTTCGCCGGATTCGTCGGCTTCCGCGGCCGGCACGTCGATGTACAAGCGCAGCACCGCGCCGCCCGGCATGGTCAGGTATTCCACGCCGAGCAGTTCGAGCCCGAGTGCGGCCACCGTCGGGGCCAGCAGGGCGCTGATTTGTCGAGCCTTGTCCATCCTTCTGGATTCCTGTTGCGCGAAAACGCGAAGGGGCCGCGTGGGCCCCTTCCGGTACAGACATTTTCCGGTGCCGGCGCGGTGCGCCTGGCGGCCCGAGCCGGATCGAGGCGAAAGCCATCGTGCCGGACGGAAACCGGTGGCGAAGTGCCACCGATCAAGCAGCGCATGATACCGCGCCGCCCGCTGCCCGGCAAGACGCGTCAGCGCGGGATCTTCAGGTCCGAGGCTTCCAGCGCCTTGCCCGCGGCGCGCGGCCGGGCATCGATCACCGCATCGGCTGGCAGCGGCGCCTTGCCATCGAGGTGGGCATCCAGCCGATCCAGCGCGGCATGGACGTAGGGCAGCAACGGCACGTATTGGGCCGCGACCTGCGGCAGCGCCAGGAAGGCATCGAAATGCTGGGCACGACGCACCTGCCAGAAGCGCACGTCGCCGCGGCCGGCCGCGCGCGCGGCGGCCACGTAGGGCTGGCCGCTGAACGCCATCGGAATCAACCCGTCCGCCTCGCCGTGCACCACGATCACCGGCAGGCCGGCCCGCGGCGGTGCCGCACGCGTCGCCGCCACGCCTTCCTGCACGCGGCGGGCAAGCTCGCCCTGCCCGGTCCAGAGCGCGCGCAGGCATTGCAGGCCGGGGATGCCGGCGGCGGCGGCGGGATCCGGGTCGATAATCTGCACGCCGTTGCCCGGCGGGATGCCGCTGGCGTCCGACCACCAGGCGGCACGCTCGGTGGCCGTGGCCGCCCGTGCCTGGCCGTCGCTGGCCGCCGCGTAGCCGTACCCGCAGGGGTGTGCGCCGAACGGGGTGCGGGCGTAGGCGGAGGCATAGGCCACCGCCACCGATCGCCACAGGTCGAAACCGGTGCTGGCGGCGCCGGCCACCAGCGCATCGCGGGTCCAGCCCGCCGCTTCCAGCCGGGCAAGCGCCGATTTCTGCCGGGCGGCCTCGTCGCGGCCCTCGATCAGGCCGGCTTCGGCCATCGCATTGCACAAGAGCCCGGCATGCGGCGTGGCCGGCAGCCCCAGCGCAGGCAGCGCGCAGGGCATCAACAACGCCGCCTCGGTGGTGTAATCGTAGAGCGCACGGCTGCCGTGCCCGGCCACCATCACGTTCGGCTCGCCGGCCACCACGCCATCCAGCCAGTCTTCCGCCTGCTCGGCCGCGCGCAGCACCGCGCCACCGCCGTTGGAGATGCCGACCGCGATCACCCGCGTGTTGTCGAAGGTGAACGGCGCGGCATCCGGGAACGCCAGCGCGAGCGCGCGCAGGCCGAACTCGGCGGCCTGGCGGGTGTGGTGCCCCCAGTCGCCCTCCGGGTTGTCCTGCGAATGGGCGTGCTTGAACGCCACGCCGTTCGTCGCCTGCGTGGCCGGCTTGAACACCGCGTCGGCGGCGGCCGCCACCCGGCCATCGAGCCCGTGGCCGAGCCCGGCATCGATATCGAAGTAATCGCTGCCCGCCGCCTTGTCGGTATGCACCACCGCGCAGCCGCGTGGCAAGCCCCAGGCGGCGCCGACCGCGATCGCGCCATAGACCCCGCGCGAGCCGGAAGCGACCGAAACCACCAGGCAGCGCTTGCCTGCATCGAAGGCGTCCGGCACCTGCGCCAGCACCCGATGCGGATGGCCGGCGCCGGGGACGAAGGCGACGCTGGAGTATTCGCGGCCGGGGATATCGGCCAGGCTGCCGTACAGCTCGCCGTAGCCGCCGGTCGGCGACAGATCGGCAATGCCCCGCCAGCTCGACCAGATCGCGCGGCGGCGGAGTTCGGCGGCAGTCGGGTTTTCGGCATCGGCGAAGGCCGGCGGCACCATCGCGCGCAGGCCGGCGGCACCGAGCCCGGCGGTCAGCAGGTCATCGCCCGAGCGGTGGACGGTGGCGAGGTAATCGGCGGGAGTCGGGGACATCGTGCCTCCGGTGCCCGCGCACGCGGACAGCAACACGGCGGCACCCAGTGCAAGGACGGTCTTGTTCATGGGCCGAGCATACGCAGGCGCGCGGATCGATGCATCGTACTTTCGTACCAGTCCATCGCGCGTGCAAGCTGCTAACTTGGGCGGATGACCGCGACATCGCTGCTGATCGCCGACGACCACCCGCTGTTTCGCGCCGCGCTCAAGCAGGCCGCGCGCGATGCGCTGGGCGAAGTGCGGCTGGTCGAAGCCGGATCGCTGGACGAAGTGCTGGCCCTGCTCGACCGCGACCCGGCCATCGACCTCGTCCTGCTGGACCTGCACATGCCCGGCAGCCACGGACTGGCCGGGCTGGCGGCGGTGCGCGCGCAGCATCCGGGCGTCGCGGTGATCGTGGTTTCCGCCAACGACGACCCGCGCGTGGTGCGTCGCGCGCTGGATCACGGGGCGGCCGGCTACCTGCCGAAGAGTTCCGGGCTGGACGAGTTGCGCGATGCCATCGGCACCGTGCTCGCCTGCGAGGCCTGGCTGCCGGCCAGCCTGCGCGCGGCGGTGGCCGGCGCTGCTTCCGAACCCGCCGATGCCGCGCTGGCCTCGCGCCTTGCCAGCCTCTCGCCGCAACAGTTCCGGGTGTTGGCACTGGTGGCCGAAGGGCTGCTCAACAAGCAGATCGCCGACCGCCTGGGCGTGCAGGAACGCACGGTGAAAGCGCATCTTTCGGCGATCTTCGAACGCCTCGGCGTGCGCAACCGCACCCAGGCCGGCGTGGTGTTGCGCGAACTCGAACTCCAGGATCCGTCACGCCAGGTCGGTTGATCGCGGCGCCGCGGATCGCCACGCACGCACCCGCCTGCCCTGGTCATTTTTTCGCCACGCCGGCGAATGCCATGCCGGGCAATGTCCCGCGGAGTTGTCCACAGGGCTGCAGACAGCCACGTCCACATCGGTTGTGGAGAATCGGAAGCAGATCGGCGACATCCTCAAGCCCCCCGATGCGCGGCCAGCACGCGGTCCAGCATCGATTTCAGCGCCAACGGGCGCACCGGTTTCATCAGCAGCGGCAATCCCGCCTCCTGGGCGGCGGCACGCACCGCGCCGGTCTGGTCGGCACTGAGCAGCAGGGCCGGCCGCGACCCGAACGCTTCGCGCAGGCGGCCGTGCAGGGCGATGCCGTCATCGCCATCGTCCAGGTGGTAGTCGAAGAGCCACAGGTCCGCTGGCGCTTCGCGCAATGCCGCCTCGGCCTCGGCACCACTGGCGGCGGTGGCGACATCGCAGCCCCAGCCGCGCAGCACGGCAGCCAGCGCCGCAAGCGCGGACGGATCGTTGTCCACTGCCAGCACCCGCAGATCGCGCAAGCGCCCCTGCGCATGGCGGGCCACCGGCAAGGCCTTGGCACGCGGCACCTCCACGTGGAAGACGCTGCCCGTGCCAGGACGGCTGCGCAGGCCGATCGGCGCATCCAGCAATCCGGCGATGCCGCGCGCGATGGCCAGCCCGAGGCCAAGCCCCTGCCCGCGCGCGTGCTCGCCGCGCCGGAACTCCTCGAAGATCACTGCCTGCTGCGCGGTGCCGATGCCGGGGCCGGTATCGTGGACTTCGATCCGGATGCGGTTGCCGGCACGACGCACGCCGACCAGCACGCTGCCCTGCGCGGTATGCCGCAGGGCATTCGAGAGGAAGTTCTGCACGATGCGCCGCAGCAGCTGGGGATCGCTGTGCACCCATGCGTCGGTGGCGACGAAACGCAGGCGGAGGCCGCGCTCGCAGGCCAGCACGTGGCCTTCGGAAAGCAGTGGCTCGAGCACGTCGCGCAGGGCGAAGGCGCGCGGTGCCGGCGCGAGGCCACCGGCTTCCAGCCGCGACATGTCCAGCAGGTCGGTCAGGAGCGCGGTGGTGGAATCGAGCGCGCCACCGACCTGGTCGGCCAGCCGTCTGGATTCATCGGTCCGCACCCGCTGTTGCAACGCATCCACGAACAGGTGCGCGGCATGCAGCGGTTGCAGCAGATCGTGGCCGATCGCCGCGAGGAACCGGCTCTTCGCTTCGTTGGCGCGTTCGGCCTCGTGCTTGGCGCGTTCGAGCAAGGCGGTGCGCTCCTCCACGCGCTGCTCCAGCGTCTCGTTGGCACGGAGCAGCTCGGCTTCGGCGCGGCGGAAATCGGTGACGTCGGTGAAGGTGGCGACGAAACCGCCGCCGGGCATCGGGTTGCCGCGGATCTCGACGATGCTGCCATCGGGCAGCACGCGCTCGGAAAGATGCGGCGTCCCGGCGCGCATGTGGTCGAGGCGGCGCGTCAGCGCGGTTTCCGGGTCATGGCGCGCGGGCATGCGCTGCAGGGCCCAGCGGCTGGCCTCGGCGATCGGCAGGCCCACCCGCAGCAGCGATGGCGGGAAGTCGAACATTTCCGCATAGCGCCGGTTCCATGCCACCAACCGCAGTTCCGCATCGACCACGCTGATGCCCTGGCTCATGTTCTCGAGTGCGGCTTCGAGCAGCCGCTGGTTGAAGCGCAGGTCTTCCGCGGTTTCGCCGACGATGTCGGCCACGGCATCGAGCTCGCGCCCGCCCTGCTGGCGCGCGGCGTTGAGCAGCACGCGCGCGGAGGCCGCGCCGATCACCGCCGCCAGTTCGCGCTCGACCTCTTCTTCTTCGGCGCGCGGCACCGTGGCATTGACCGGCAGCCGCGCCAGCAATGCGTCCACGCGCGATGGCGGCAGGAAGCGCTGGGCCAGCGGGCGCAGCACCTGCACGGAAAGCCCCCGCCGCGCCCGGCGCTCGGCAGGCGGCTGCCACAGCGACAGGCACCAAGTGGCAAGCGTGCCGATCAGGAGGCTCGCCGCCACCGCGCGTCCGAGCCGGCTCCAGCCGGTCAGCGAGAACAGGCTGTCGGGTGCCAGCCATTGCAGGCCGAAGGGGCCGGCGGCCAGCCACGCCGGCGGCTCGGGCAGGTTGCCGAGGATCAGCGGAAGCGGCAGCGCCCAGACCCAGACCAGGAAACCCGCCAGCACCCCCAGCGCCACCGCGCGCGGTGGCGTCTGCGGCCGCCACACCGCGAAGGCCAGTGCCGGCGCCAGCGTGGCCAGCGCCGAGAACGACATCGCACCGACATCGGCGAGCGCGGCGTTGCCGGCGATCGAGCGGCTGAAACTCCACGCCAGCAGCAGCAGCGCGACGATCCCGACCCGGCGCAGCGCGAGCACCGCGCCGCGCAGATCGCCGTGGCCGGTGCGCCCCCATTCGCGGGAAAACCACGGCAGCAACCAGTGATGGCCGATCATCACGCTCAGGGTCAGCGTGCTGACCACGACCATTCCGGCCGCCGCGCTCAGGCCGCCAAGGAAGGCCAGCAGCGCCATCGCGGCATTGCCCTCGGCCAGCGGCAGCGCCAGCACGTAAAGATCACTGGGGACGCCATCACCGAACGCGGCCTGCCCGGCGCGCGCCAGCGGAAGCACGGGCAGCGCGATCAGCACGAGGTAAAGCGGGAACAGCCAACGCGCGGTGCGCACGTGCGAAGCATCGCGGCACTCCACCACGCCGACGTGGAACTGGTGCGGCAGGGTGAACATCGCCAGCACGCCCAGCATGACCAGCGGCGCGAAGCCGTCGCCCGAGGTGGGCGGCACGTCCAGCGTGACGATGCGTTCACCGTAGTGTCGCCACGCGAACACGCCCAGCGCGAGCATCGCCCCCAGCTTGAAGATCGAATCGAAGGCCATCGCCAGCACCAGGCCACGATTGTGCTGCGTCGCATCGGCGTGGCGGGCACCGAAGGCGATTGCGAAAGCGGCCATCGCCAGCGCCACGAACAGGGTGCTGTCGGGCCAGGGCTGGCTGGCGGCGGCGGAACGCCCCACCAGCAGCTCGAAGCCGGAGCTGATCGCCCGCAATTGCAGCGCGATGTAGGGAATCAGGCCCAGTGCAGCAACCAGGGTGAGCGTCGCGGCCAGCCACGGGTCCTTGCCCAGGCGTGAGGCAATGAGATCCGCCAGTGAAGTGGCGTTGAGGCTCCGGGACAGCTTGACCAGCCGCACCAGCAGGGCCGCGCCGAGTGCATAGAGCAGCAAGGTCCCGACGAAGGTCGGCGGCAGCGGCCAGCCGTAGCGCGCGGCCTGGGTGACAGTGCCGAAGAAGGTCCAGGAGGTGCAGTACACCGCCAGCGACAGCGCATAGACATGCCGCCAGCGCCCGGCGAGCAGGTGCGGCCGGCGCTCGGCCAGCAAGGCCACCGCGAACATCAGCAGCAGCCAGCCGAAGCTGGTCGCGATGACCAGTGGCACGCTCAGCATCGGGCGTCGGGCTCGGGGTTCATGGTGTCAGCATATGGTGCCAGCCCCGTCATGGCAGCCGACGCCGGAAAGAAAAACGCCACCGTTTCCGGTGGCGCCTTCCTGCCCTCTTTCCGGTCAGAAGTTGAAGCGGATCGATGCGTAGTAGTTGCGCGGCATGCCGTAGTAGACGGTCTGGATGCCGCCGATGGAGGAGAACTCCTGACCATCGGTGCGATAGACCTCGTCGGTGGCGTTGCGCACGCCTGCGCGCAGCTGCCAGCGATCATCCGCCGAATCCCAGCCGCCGTAGAGGCCGGCCAACGTATAGGCGCCCTGGCGCAGGCCCGGCGCGTTGTCCACGCTCAGCCAGGTCTCCGAGCGGTAGGACAGAT
>JAEXAG010000054.1 GCA_023394655.1 Pseudomonadota bacterium | reverse complement strand
CGCCATGTTCAAACCGCTGCCCGTCGCGATCGGCCTGCGCTACCTGCGCGCCAAGCGCCGCAATGGCTTCATCTCGTTCATCTCGCTGGCCTCGATGCTGGGGATCGCGCTGGGCGTGGCGGTGCTGATCACCACGCTCTCGGTGATGGGCGGCTTCCAGCGCGAGATCCGCGACCGCATGCTTTCGATGGTCGCGCACGCCACGGTCAGCGCGGAAGGCGCGGAAATGGGCAACTGGCGCGAGGCGATCGACCTGGCCAAGCGCGATCCGCGGGTGGCCGGTGCGGCGCCTTTCATCGACACCCAGGGACTCCTGCAGGGCCCGCGCGAGCAGCCCTCGATGATCCGCGGCATCGATCCGGCGCAGGAAGGCGAGGTCTCGATGATCGACCGCAAGATGAGCCGGGGGGAGCTTGCCTCGCTGCGCGCCGGCGAGTTCAACATCGTGCTCGGCCGCGAGCTGGCGGCATGGCTGGGCGTCTCGGTGGGCGACAGCGTGATCGCGATGACCTCGCGGATCAGCGCCACCCCGGTCGGCGCCGTGCCGCAGACCAAGCGTTTCACGGTTTCCGGCATCTTCGACGCCGGCTACAACGAATTCGACAAGGGCCTGGCGCTGGTCAACATCCACGACATCCAGCGGGTGTTGCGGATGGGCGACTCGGTGACCGGCGTGCGCCTGAAGATGAAGGACATGGATGATGCCGGTCGGGTGGCGACCGATCTGGCCATCAACCTCGGTGGCGCCTATCGGGTCAGCGACTGGATGTACGAGAACGCCAACATGTTCCATGCGTTGAAGATGGAGAAGACGGTGATGGGCATCCTGCTCTCGCTGATCATCGCGATGGGCGCGTTCAACCTGGTGTCCTCGCAGGTGATGCTGGTGACCGACAAGCAGGCCGATATCGCCATCCAGCGCACGCTCGGTGTGAGCCCGGCGCAGGTCATGCAGACCTTCATGGTGCAGGGCACGCTGATCGGCGTCATCGGCACCATCGCCGGCGTGATCGGCGGCATCCTGCTCACGCTGAACCTCGAGTCGATCCTCGGGGTGATCGAGTCCATGCTGGGCGTGCAGCTGCTGCCGGCGGATGTCTATTACATCACTGGCCTGCCGACCGAACTGCGCGCGGACAACGTGGTGATCATCGCCTGCGTGGCGCTGGTCATGGCGTTCCTGGCCACCATCTACCCGGCCTGGCGCGCCTCGCGTACGCCGCCGGCGGAGGCACTTCGCTATGAATGACGTCATTCGCCCGGGCGAGGAAGTGCTGCGCGCCGAGAAGCTCGGCAAGACCTACGCCGAAGGCAAGATGCGCACGCCGGTCTTCGATGGCCTGGACCTGACCGTCCACGCCGGAGAAACCGTGGCGATCATCGGGGCATCGGGGGCGGGCAAGAGCACGCTGCTGCATCTCCTCGGCGGGCTCGACACGCCCACCTCCGGCGAAGTGCACGTGGCCGGCCAGCGCATGGGGGGGCTCTCCGATGCGGCCCGCGGCAAGCTGCGGAATCGCGCGCTGGGCTTCATCTACCAGTTCCACCACCTGCTGCCGGAGTTCACCGCGCTGGAGAACGTCATGCTGCCGGTGCTGGTCTCGGGCGCCAATGTCCCGGAAGCCACGCGCCGTGCCAGTGCCTTGCTGGAGCAGGTGGGGCTGGGCCATCGGCTCGGCCACAAGCCGGGCGAGCTTTCCGGCGGCGAGCGGCAACGCGCGGCGGTGGCGCGCGCGCTGGTCAACGAGCCGGCCTGCGTGCTGGGCGATGAACCCACCGGCAATCTCGACGACCGCACGGCCAGCGCCGTGTTCGACCTGATGCTCGGGCTCAACCGCAACCAGCGCACCAGCCTGGTGCTGGTGACCCATGATCGCCGCCTGGCACGCCGTCTGGACCGCGTGCTCGAACTCCACGAAGGCAAGCTCAGGG
The DNA here is from genome assembly GCA_023394655.1 of Pseudomonadota bacterium. Lineage (GTDB taxonomy): Bacteria > Pseudomonadota > Gammaproteobacteria > Xanthomonadales > Xanthomonadaceae > Solilutibacter. The sequence continues at coordinate 13,806 of JAEXAG010000054.1, read as the reverse complement.
AAATCCCGAACGACGAGGTGTAGCCATGCCTGTCGCGGCAAGGACGCCGCTGTTCTCACCGCTGACGGCCGCCGCGTTGCTGGCCGGCATCTTTTCCGCGACCCGGTTGCCCGCATTGCCGTCGATGGCGGTCGCTGTGATGGCGATGCTCGCCGGTGCCGTCGTCTGGGCGAGGCGCAAGGATGCGTGGCGCGCGCTCGGGGCCTTCCTGCTTGGTGCCGGCCTGCTGGCGGCGCAGGGCAACGCCCGGATGGCGGTGCGCTTGCCCGCGGAGCTTGCCGGAACCGATTTCCGCATCACCGGCACCATCGTCTCGCTGCCGGTCCACGAACAGCGGCGGACCCGCTTCCATTTCCGGGTCGATGACGATGCCGGACAGCCGCCGGAGCTGCGCGGCCGGCGGATCCGGCTGGCGTGGTTCGATCCCGCGCGCGGGGCGGATCCGACAGATGCGAGTGCCTTGGCCGAATCGCCGCGGTGGCAGTTGCGGGCGGGCGAGCGCTGGCGCTTCGAGGCGCGGTTGAGGCCGCCGCGAGGCCTCCGGAACCCCGGCGGCTTCGACAGCGAGCGGCAGATGCTGCTGGAAGGCGTGGCGGCCAGTGGCCATTTGCGAAACGTCGAGGAAGCGCGTCGCCTCGCGCCGGCCACCGGTCTTCAGGCATGGCGGGAGCGGATGTCCGATCGGATCGTCGGCGGCAGCCGGCCTGATTCCGCGCGCTTCGTCGCCGCATTGGGCTTGGGCGATACGCGCGGGCTCTCGGAAGCCGATTGGCGCGAGCTGCGCGCGACCGGCCTGACCCATCTCATCGCGATCTCGGGGTTCCACGTCGGATTGGTGGGGATGGCCGCCGCGGCATTGGCTTGGGCCCTGTGCCGCTTGCTGCCCTCGCTGACCCTGCGGGCACCGCGGCGGATCTGGATGCTGGCGGCCTCGACGCTCGGCGCATTCGCCTACCTGCTGGCCACCGGTGCCTCGCTGCCGACGGTGCGGACCGTGTTGATGATCGGCTTCGTCGCCGGCGCGATGATCCTCCGGCGGCAGACCGGGATCGCGCAATCGGTGGCGCTGGCGATCATCGCGATGCTGCTGATGGATCCCTTCTCCGTGCTCCAGCCCGGTTTCTGGCTGAGTTTCGGCGGCGTGGTCTGGCTGGCCTGGTGCCTGCAATCGGCGCGTGCCGGACACATCCGCCAGTTCCTCGCCGCACAGGGCGTCGCCTCGCTCGGCCTGTTGCCGCTGACGGTGGTGTTCTTCGGCCAGGCCTCGCTCGCCGGGCCGCTGGCCAATCTGCTGGCGGTGCCGTTGTGGAGCCTGATCGTGGTGCCGCTCTCGATCCTCGGGGTCATGGCCGAAATGCTGGTGGAAGGTGCCGGCAGCCTGTTCTGGCGTCTTGCCGGCCTCGCATTCGAGCCGAGCTGGTGGCTGTTCCAGCGCATGGCCGCTTCGCCGCTGGCCTTTCACTGGCTCCCGGAAGGTGCGTGGCATGCGCTGCCGCTGGCGCTCCTGGCGATCTTCGTCTGGTTGTTGCCGCGCGGCGTGCCGGGCAAGGCCCTGGCGGCTTTGCTGTGCCTGCCGATGCTGTGGCCGGCGCTGTCCCTGCCGGCAAAGGGCGGCTTCGAAGTGGTCCAGCTGGACGTGGGGCAGGGCACGGCGATGCTGGTGCGTACCGCCGACCGCGTGCTGCTCTACGATGCCGGCCCCGCCGTGCCGGACGGATTCGATGCCGGGGAGCGCGCGGTGGTGCCGGCGCTGCATGCGCTCGGGGTTCGCCGGATCGACACCCTGGTCATCAGCCACGCCGACCAGGACCACGCGGGTGGCCTGGCGGCGGTGATGGCCGCGTTTCCGGTCGGCGAGCTGCTGGCGCCGCCGGATGCGGGCGTGGAAGGCGCCGTCCCCTGCATCGCCGGCGAAAGCCGGCATGGCGCGGGCGTCGAGTTCCGCTTCCTGCATCCGAGCGAGGGCTTTCCGTATTTCCGCAACCGGTCCAGTTGCGTGCTGCGGGTGGAAGGCGAGGGAGGTACGGCCTTGCTCACCGGCGACATCGATGACCTGATCGAATCGCGCCTCCTGCGCATCGATGCGACGGCGTTGCGCGCCGATGTCGTCAGCGTGCCGCACCATGGCAGTGCCAGCTCGTCGTCGCCCGGTTTCGTGGCGGCGACTTCTGCCAGCATCGCGCTGGTCTCGGCGGGTCACGGCAACCGTTTCGGGCATCCCCGGGCGTCGGTGCTGGATCGCTGGGCCGAGGCCGGGGCGGAGCCGGTGGTCGGTTTCGAGCATGGCGCGGTACGGGTCAGGCTGGGTGCGGACGGCATCCGCTGGCAGGGCGAACGTGATCGCCGGCGCCGCTTCTGGGATGGTTCGCGGCCCTGAACCCGGCCTGGCAGCCGGGGGCGTCGACGCTCGGCTATCCTATCCGCCACCCCCGAGCGTCCCGAAAGCATCCGATGATCGAACTGGTAAAGGCCGGCGGCTGGCCGATGATTCCGCTCTTGCTGCTGTCCTTCGCCGCGCTGGCGATCATCGTCGAACGCTTCTGGTCGCTGCGCCGCAGCGCCGTGCTGCCACCGGGCCTTGGCCGCGAAGTGCGCGAGTGGGCGGCGCGCGGGCAGATGGATCCGCAGCACATCGAATCCCTGCGCGCGACATCGCCGCTGGGCGCCCTGCTGGCCTCCGCGCTGGAGGTCCGCCACCGGGGCCGCGATGCCATCCGCGAGCGGGTGGAGGACACCGGCCGTCATCTCGTGCACGGCATGGAGAAATACCTCAACACGCTGGGCAGCATCGCGTCGGCCGGTCCCCTGCTTGGGCTGTTCGGCACCGTGGTCGGCATGATCCAGATGTTCCTCGTCATCGGCGAGCACGGCGTCGGCGATGTCAACCAGCTGGCCGCCGGCATCGGCAAGGCGCTGGTCTGCGCGGCCACCGGCATGGTGGTGGCGATCCCGGCGCTGATGGTCCATCGCTACTTCAAGGGCCGCATCGCCGGCTACATCGTCGAGATGGAGCACGAGGCCGTGCAGTTGCTGGACGTGCTGGACCCGCGCGGCAGGAGCTGAAGGATGCGCATTCGCGACCATCGCGCGGACGACGAGCCGGAGATCAACCTGGTTCCGTTGATCGACGTGATCCTGGTGCTGATCATTTTCTTCGTGGTCACCACCACCTTCGACAGCCGCGCGGTGCTCAGGCTGCAGCTGCCGCGTGCCGATGGCGAGCCGGCACCGGCCGCCGCCGCGCCGCTTTCGGTGCTGGTGAATGCCGATGGCCGCTATTTCGTCGGCGAGCGCGAGGTGCTGCGCACCGACGTGGAAGCACTCAAGCGCAGCATCGCCGAGATCGCCGGCACCGACCGCGCCCGCCCGGTGCTGCTGCGCGCCGATGCACGAACCCCGCACCAGTCGGTGGTGACCGCCTACGAGGCGCTGGGCCAACTCGGCTTCCGGCAGATCATGATCGCCACCGCGCCGACCGGGACGGCAGCAGCGCAATGAGCGAGGCTTCGGCCACCCGCGCCACCTGGCGACGCCTGCAGGGCTACGCGCGTCCGTATCGCGGGCTGCTGGTAGTGGCCGCGCTGGCGCTGGCGCTGGAAGCCGCCGCCAGCGCCGCCGTGGTCGAGCTCCTGAAATACGTGGTGGACGACATCTTCGTCGCCAAGCGTTTTTCGTGGTGGCTGCCGCTCGGCATGGTGCTGCTTCTGTTCGGGCGCGGACTGTTCGGGCTGGTCAGCGATTACACCATCGCGCGCAGCGGCCGCAACGTCGCCCGCGACCTGCGCATGCAGCTGATGGCCAAGTACCTGCGGATGCCCGGCGGCCGCTTCGACAAGGAAGCGGTTCCTTCGATGCTGACCCGGCTCGGCCCCGATACCGACCAGGTGGCGCAGGCCGCGGTGGATGCGCTGAAGGTGATGGTGAGCAGCGTGTTGCAGGTGGTGGCGCTGCTTGCGGTGATGTTCTGGAACAGCTGGAAGGTCTCGCTGGTGCTGCTGGTGCTGGCGCCGGCGATGGCCTGGATGATGGGCAAGGTCGGCCGGCGCTATCGCCGCCTCAACCACGAGATCCAGCAATCCGCCGCCGACATGCTGCAGACCGCCGACCAGGCGCTGCACGCGCAGCAGGAAGTGAAGGCCTATGGCGCGCAGGCTTCCGAGATGGGCCGCTACGGCGTGCAGACCGCGCGCAACGTGCGGCTGGGGCTGAAGGTGGAAGTCACCCGCGGCACCCTGTCGATGTTCGTGCAGACGCTCGGCGCCATCGGGCTTGCGGTGATGCTGGTGGTCGCGGGCCGCGAGGCCGCGGCCGGGCATCTCAGCGCCGGTGGCTTCATGGCCGTGATGACCGCGATGATCAGCCTGGTGCCGGCCCTGCGCCAGCTGACCAACGTGCAAAGCCTGCTCAACCGCGGCATCAATTCCGCCGATCGCGTGTTCTCGGTGCTGGATGCGCCCGACGAGGCCGACCAGGGCCGGCTTGCGCTGGAACGTGCCCGGGGCGTGCTGGAATTCCGCGATGTCACCGCGCGCTACGAAGGCCAGGAACCCCCGGCCTTGCGTGGTCTCAGCTTCACCGCGCGGCCCGGCACGGTGACCGCAATCGTCGGTCGCTCGGGTAGCGGGAAATCCACGCTGATCAAGCTCATCCCGCGTTTCTACGAGCCGGAAGGCGGCACGATCCTGCTCGACGGCCACCCGCTGCCCGAATACCGGTTGGCCGATCTGCGCCGCCAGATCGCGCTGGTCAGCCAGCAGGTCATGCTGTTCGATGGCAGCATCGGCGAAAACGTGGCCTACGGCGAAATGGGCGATGCCGGAACGGAGCGCATCGAAGCGGCGATCCGTGCCGCCAACGCGATGGAATTCGTCGAGCGCCTGCCCGATGGCCTCGACAGCGAGGTCGGCGAACGCGGCGCGCGGCTTTCGGGTGGCCAGCGCCAGCGCCTGGCGATCGCCCGCGCGATGCTCAAGGACGCCCCGATCCTGATCCTCGACGAGGCCACCGCCGCGCTCGACAACGAATCCGAGCGGCTGGTGCAGGACGCCCTCGACCAGCTGATGCCCGACCGCACCACGCTGGTGATCGCGCACCGGCTTTCCACCATCGAACACGCGGACCAGGTGCTGGTGCTGGATGAAGGCCGGCTGGTGGAGCAGGGCACGCACGCCGAGCTGATCGCCCGCGATGGCGTCTATGCCCACCTGCATCGCATGCAGTTCCGGGAGGGCGCGTGAACCGCCGGGGCGGCGGCACGCCGGCGTGGTGGCAGGGCGGCGCGAGCGTGCCCTGGCATGCCCGTGCCTTGTCCGCGCTCTATGGTCGGCTGGTGGCGATGCGGCGCAGCCTGTACCGGCGCGGCTGGCTGAAGACTCGGAGGGTGGATGCGCCGGTGCTGGTGGTCGGCAATTTCTCCGCGGGCGGAAGCGGCAAGACGCCGCTGGTGATCGCCATCGCCAACCGTTTGCGAGCCGCCGGCTGGACGCCGGGCATCGCCAGCCGCGGCTACGGCCGCAGCGAGCCGGGAACGCCGCGCTGGGTGGAAGCGGGCAGCGATCCACGCACTCACGGCGACGAAGCGGTGTTGATCGCCCGGCGCAGCGGCTGCAAGGTGCGCGTGGATGCCGATCGCGTCGCGGCCGCGAGCGCGCTGGTGGCCGAAGGCTGCGACGTCGTGATCTGCGACGACGGCCTGCAGCACCTGCGCCTTGCCCGCGACATCGCCATCGAAGTGGTGGATGCGACGCGCCGCTACGGCAATGGCCGGCTCCTGCCGGCGGGTCCCTTGCGGGAGCATCCGGCGGATGCGCCGCGACCGGATTTCCGCGTGGTCAACCACGGCATCGCGGCCAATTTGCCGGAGCCGGAGCTGGACGAATGGCCGATGCGGCAGGTGTTCGGGCATCCGTTTCCCCTGCATGGCGCGCGCGCACGGCCGTTTTCCGATTTCTCCGGCCGTCGCGTGCATGCGATCGCCGGCATCGGCCACCCCGAGCGTTTCTTCGAGCTGCTGCGGGCGCAGGGTCTCGGCGTGGTCCCGCATCCCTTCCCGGACCACCATGATTTCCAGCCGGAGGATTTCGAGCTGGGCAGCGCGTTGCCGGTCTTCATGACCGAAAAGGATGCGGTCAAATGCGCCGCTTTCGCGCCCGAGGACAGCTGGTGCGTGGCGATCGAGGCGCGCCTGCCGGAAGCGTTCTGGCTGGCGCTGGAGGATCGCCTTGCCGCCTTGCGGAGGAATGGGGATGAGTGAATTCGTCGTGGCGATCCCGGCCCGGCACGATGCGGCACGCCTGCCCGGCAAGCCGCTGCGCCTGCTCGGTGGCCAGCCGCTGGTCCGGCATGTCGCCGAGCGTGCGCTCGCGGCCGGTGCGCGCGAAGTCTGGGTGGCGGCCGATCATCCGGCGATCGCCGAGGCGGTATCGATGCTGCCGGGCGTGAACGTGGCGATGACCTCGCCGACGCATGTCTCCGGCACCGATCGCCTGGCCGAATGCGCGGCCATCGCCGGCTGGCCGGACGATCTGGCGGTGGTGAACCTGCAGGGCGACGAACCGTTCGCGCCGGCTGCCGGCATCCGCGCGGTGGCGGCGCTGCTCGCACGCAGTGGCTGCGAAATGGCCACGTTGGCCGCGCCGATCACCTCGCGCGAAATGCTGTTCGATCCCAACGCCGTCAAGGTGGTCGCGGATGCGAACGAACGCGCGCTCTATTTCAGCCGTGCGCCGATTCCCTGGCATCGCGCGGCGTTCTCCGCCGATGCGCCCGCCGACGACGCGCTGCCGCCGGGCAGCTGGCTGCGCCACATCGGCATCTATGCCTATCGCGCCGGTTTCCTGAAGCGGTTCGCGGCGCTGCCGCCGGGGCGGCTGGAACTCGTCGAATCCCTCGAACAGCTGCGGGTACTGGAGGCTGGCCATGCCATCGCGGTCGCGCCCAGCCCGGAACCGTTCCCGCCGGGTGTGGACACGCCGGAAGACCTGCTGCGCGCGGAGCGGCATCTTGCCGGCGCCTGATCCCGGCAAGATCCCGACCCCCGCGCCGGTCGCCACGTCGAAAGGAGCAAGCATGGACATCCTGATGGTCTGCCTCGGCAACATCTGCCGTTCCCCGATGATGGAAGGCTGGCTGGCCGATGCGCTGGCACGGCAGCCCGGGCTGGCAGGGCGGGTCCGGGTGGATTCGGCGGCCATCGGTCCCTGGCATGTCGGGCGCCCGCCCGATCCGCGTGCGATCGCGGTTGCCGCGCGCCACGGCGTCGACATTTCCGGGCAGCGCGCCCGACGGCTCGTGCCGGCGGATTTCGTGAACTTCGACCTGGTGCTGTTCGCCGATGCCGACACCCTGCGCGACGGGCTCGAATTGGCCAGGGCCGCCGACGTGGACGAAGTGAAGATCGGCCGCTACCTGGAATGGGCGGGTGTCCCCGGCGATGCCGACCTGGCCGATCCGTACTACGGCGACGCTGCCGGCTTCCAGCGCGCATGGGAGCGGGTGGCCGAGGGCGGCGAAGCGATCATCGCGCGGCTCCTGGCGGGCAGCGGGGCATAATCCCCGGGTGTCCGAAACCGTGCCCAAGCCGTTCGACGGCAAGTCCTACGCCCGCAACCTGCCCGGTGCGCCCGGCGTCTACCGCATGTACGGCGCCGACGACAGCCTGCTCTACGTCGGCAAGGCGGCCTCGCTCAAGAAGCGCGTCGCCAGTTATTTCAACAAGGCACTGAGCCATCGCATCGCGACGATGGTGGCGCAGATCGCGCGGATGGACATCACCGTCACGCGCACGCCGGCCGAAGCCCTGCTGCTGGAAAACCAGCTGATCAAGACGCTCAAGCCGCGCTACAACGTGATGCTGCGCGACGACAAGAGCTATCCCTATCTGCTGGTCACGCGCGAGGAGTGGCCGCGGATCGCCGCCCATCGCGGTGCGCGTTCACGCCCCGGGCGTTACTTCGGCCCGTACCCGAGCGTCGGTGCGGTCCGCGAGACGCTGAACGTCATGCACAAGCTGTTCCGCCTGCGCAATTGCGAAGACAGCGTGTTCCGCAACCGCTCGCGTCCCTGCCTGCAGTACCAGATCGGCCGTTGCAGCGCGCCCTGCGTCGGATTGGTGGAGGAAGCGGCCTATGCCGACTCGGTGCGCCGCGCCACCATGTTCCTGGAAGGCCGCAGCGAAGACCTGACCCGCGAACTGAGCGACGAGATGGAGGTGGCGAGCCGCGCGCTGCGTTTCGAGGAGGCCGCGCGCATCCGCGATCTCCTCGCCGCCATCCGCACCGTGCAGGCGCGCCAGTTCGTCGATGGCAGCGCCGCGGAGCTGGACGTGCTGGCCTGCGAGCTCGAATCCGGCCGTGCCTGCGTGATGCTGCTTTCCTTCCGCGATGGCCGCAATCTCGGCACCCGCGGCTATTTCCCGAAGTTGAACGGTGCCGACAATGCCGAGGAAGTGCTGGGTGCCTTCATCTCCCAGTACTACGCGGAGCAGCCGGCGCCTCGGGAAATCGTGCTGGATCGCGAGATCCCGGATGTCGATTTGATCGAAGAGGCGCTTTCGGCCGCGTCCGGACGGCGCGTGCAGATCAAGCGCAGCGTCCGCGGCGAGCGCGCCGGCTACCTCGAGCTGGTGCGTCGCAACGCCCGCGTGGCCCTGGCCACCGAGCTCTCCGGCAGGGCCGCGCAGGCCGCGCGACTGGCCGACCTGCAGGCGATGCTCAGACTGGATGCGCCGCCGGCACGGATCGAGTGTTTCGACATCAGCCACACCATGGGCGAGGCGACCGTCGCCTCCTGCGTGGTGTTCGATGCCGAAGGGCCGCTGCGCGCGCAGTACCGGCGCTACAACATCGCCGGCATCGAGCCGGGTGATGACTACGCCGCCATGCAGCAGGCGCTGGAGCGTCGCTTCCGGCGGGCGGCGGAGGAGGGCGGCGTCGTGCCCGACGTGCTGCTCATCGATGGAGGCGCAGGCCAGCTTGCGCGTGCACGCCAGGTGCTGGGTGATCTGGGCGTGGACGGCGTCGCCATCGTCGGCGTGGCCAAGGGCGAGGAGCGCAAGGCCGGCCACGAGACCCTGCTGCTCCCCGATGGCCGCTCGCTGTCGCCCGGCGTGCAATCGCCCGGCCTGCAGCTGGTGCAGCAGGTGCGAGACGAGGCCCACCGCTTCGCCATCACCGGTCATCGCGGCCGTCGGCAGAAGGCGCGCAGCACCAGCCGCCTCGAGGACATCCCCGGCATCGGGCCGCGCCGGCGCGCCGCATTGCTCAAGCACTTCGGTGGCCTGGCGGGCCTCAAGGCGGCGGGCGTCGACGAGATCGCCCGCGTGGACGGCATCAACGCCGCGTTGGCGGAACGCATCTACACGTCCTTGCACGGATTGGGGGAGAATGCCGCATCGTGAAAATGCAGCTGACCATCCCGACGATGCTGACGCTGGCCCGGATCGTGATGATCCCGGTGCTGGTGGCGGTGTTCTACCTGCCCTTCAAGTGGACCAGCGTGATCGCCATGCTGCTGTTCGTGCTGGCGGCGCTCACCGACTGGCTGGACGGCTGGATCGCGCGCCGCTACCACCAGTTCTCGGCGTTCGGCGCCTTCCTCGATCCGGTCGCCGACAAGCTCATGGTGTCGACCGCTTTGTTCCTGATCGTGCAGGCACACCCCACGCCGTGGATGGCCTGCTGGGCGGCGGTGATCGTGGGGCGCGAAATCGCCGTTTCGGCCCTGCGCGAATGGATGGCGGAGCTGGGCCAGCGCGCCAAGGTGAAGGTGCAGGCGATCGGCAAGATCAAGACCGTAGTGCAAATGGTGGCGATCGCCTGCCTGCTGTATTCCCCCTCGAACCGCAACCTGCCCGACTGGTTGTGGATGGGCCGCGAGGTGTTCCTGATCGGCGACTGGCTGCTGGCGGTCGCCGCCATCCTCACGTTGTGGTCGGGCTTCCTTTACCTGCGTGCCGCGTGGCCGGTGCTCCGGGCCGGGGAACGCGGCGCAGGCTGAGGGGCTCAGATCGTCTTGCTGGCACGCAGGCGAATCAGGCTTTCCGGCGGCGCGAAGCTGTCGCTCCGGGCGAGCGGCCAGTATTCCTTGAATACCGCGTGCCGGGGGACGCTGCCGCCGAGCAGGGAGCCGGGCTCGATGCGGGAGAACAGCGCGCTGTAGGAGCGGACTTCCGTCGGCGAGACGCGGCGCAGGATGTGTTCGGGGCCGAGCTCGCTCGGGTGCTCCAGGCCCGCCGCGCAGAGCAGGTCGCGCAGCGCCTTCAGGGTATTGTCGTGGAACGCATGCACGCGCGCCGCCTTGTCCGGCACGTGCAGGCGCGTCCAGCGGCGCGGATCCTGGGTAGCGATGCCGGTGGGGCAGCGGTCGTTGTGGCAGCTCAGCGACTGGATGCAGCCCAGCGAGAACATGAAGCCGCGGCCCGCGTTGCACCAGTCCGCGCCCAGCGCCATCGTCCGTGCCATGTCGAAGGCGCTCACGATCATGCCGGCGGCGCCGATGCGGACCTGATCGCGCAAGTTCAGGCCGACCAGCGTGTGGTGCACCAGCTGCAGGCCCTCGTGCATCGGGACGCCGACGTGGTTGATGAACTCCGACGGCGAGGCGCCGGTGCCGCCCTCGGCGCCATCGACCACGATGAAATCCGGCAGGATGCCGCTTTCATGCATCGCCTTGGCGATGCCGAACCACTGCCATGGATGGCCGATGGCGAGTTTGAAGCCGGTCGGCTTGCCGCCCGAGAGCTCGCGCAGCTGATCCAGGAAGCGCAACAGCCCGATCGGCGTATCGAAGGCCGAATGGGTGGGTGGGGAAATGCAATCCAGGCCCTCCGGCACCCCGCGGGTGGCGGCGATTTCCGCGGTGACCTTCGGGCCGGGCAGCATGCCGCCGAGGCCGGGTTTGGCACCCTGCGAGAGCTTGATTTCGATCATCTTCACCTGAGGATCGGTCGCGTTGGCGGCGAAACGCTCGGCGTTGAAGGTGCCGTCGTCGTTGCGACAGCCGAAGTAGCCGGAACCGATTTCCCAGATCAGGTCGCCACCGTGCTCGCGGTGGTAGGGGGAAATCGAGCCTTCGCCGGTATCGTGGGCGAAGCCGCCGCGCTTCGCGCCCAGGTTGAGCGCGCGTACCGCGTTGGCGGAAAGCGAGCCGAAGCTCATCGCGGAAATGTTGAAGACGCTGGCGCTGTAGGGCTGCGCGCGACTGGCACCGATCACGATCCGGTAATCCGCATCGTGGTGCGGCACCGGCGTCATCGAATGGTTGATCCACTCGTATTGCGGGCCGTACACGTCCAGCTTGGTGCCGAACGGGACGACATCGCTGACCGATTTGGCGCGCCGGTAGACCAGTGCGCGCTGCTCGCGCGAAAAGGGCACCTTTTCGGTATCGCGTTCGATGAAGTACTGGCGGATCTCCGGCCCGATCGATTCCAGCCCGTAGCGGAAATGCGCCAGCACCGGGTAGAGCCGGCGCAGTGTCGCGCGCTTCTGCAGCAGGTCCCCGGTGCCGAGCGTGGCGATGGCTGCGGCAACCGCGAAGGCCCACCACCATGCCGCGCTGCCGGTGAGGGCGGCCCAGAGGGTGAGGGCGGTGACGAGAAGGCTGAGGATGTAAGCGAGGTAGCGCAGCACCATGGCTCCTTGGTCGTGCGTCGGAGGCGGCCTCGCCGGGAAAGGCGGGGCGGATTGGTGCCCGGAGTGGGACTCGAACCCACATACCCTTGCGGATGAGGGATTTTAAGTCCCTTGCGTCTACCGGTTTCGCCATCCGGGCAGGGTGCGAATGATCGCACGGACGCCCGGCGGCGTCCGGCCGCCGGCATCAGCCGGGGCCGCGCTTCTCGTCGGGTCTGGCACGGCGGTCGCGGAGCATCGCGCTGACGACGATGCCGAGGCCGAGCAGGGCGGCGATGCTGAAAAGCACGAAGGCCAGCGCCGGGTAGCCCAGCAAGCGGGGCCCGCCTTCCATCCGCATCAGCATGGCCGAGGCCAGGATCAGCGCCGCGACGATCACCCCGGTGCTGATCCGGTTGGCGATCTTCTGCAGGTTTTCCATCAGCCGCGATTCCTCGAGCCCGGTCATCCGGACCTGCATGCGGTTCTCGGCCAGCAGCGAGAGGATGTCGGAGAGCTTGCGCGGTGCGTCGCGGACCAGCGATTGCAGCTCCATCGCCTCGCTGGCCAGCTTGGCCGGCGAGAACGATTTGCGGAAGCGCTCGCGCATGATGTGTTCAAGGTGTTTTTCCACGACGCGCTTGGCATCGAGTTCCGGGTCCAGCGCCTTGCTCACCGCTTCGAGGTTGAGCAGGGTCTTGCCGAGCAGGCCCAGTTCCGGCGGCGTGCGCAGCCCGCAGGCACTGCCGAGCACGGTGAGATCGAGCACCAGACGGCCTTCGGAGCGGCCCGCACCATCGGTCTGCGCGGCGTAGCGGGTCACCATCTGGCCCACTTCCCGCAGGTAGCGTTCTTCCTCGAAATCCTCGAGACGCGTGCCCATGGCGATGGTTTCGGCGGCCACCTCCTCGCCGCGGCCATCGACGGCGGCGAACAGCAGCTTCAGCAATTGCTCGCGACGCCGCGGCGGAACGTGCGCGACCATGCCGAGATCGAGCAGGGCGATCCGCGAATCGCGCGTGACCAGGAGATTGCCGGGGTGCGGATCGGCGTGGATCTCGCCATGCACGAACACCTGGTCCAGATAGCCGCGCATCAGCGCCGAGGCGAGTTCGCCCAGCGGCGCCTCGGTGCGTCGAAGGCCGCCGATTTCGGTCGCCTTGACGCCATCCACCCAGTCCATCGTGAGGACGCGCGCATGGGTGTAATCGGGCACCGGCAGCGGCACGAACAGCTCCGGGTAGCCGGAAAAATGCTCGTTGAAGCGCACCAGGTTGCCGGCTTCGACGCGGTAATCGAGTTCGGCCAGCAGGGTGCGCCGGAACTCGTGGATCCAGTCGGCGAAGTGCATGCGGCGGCCGACATCGGTCCAGCGGTCGGTGGCATCGGCCAAGCCGGCAAGGGCGTCGAGATCGCGGTGGATGCCGGCTTCGATCCCGGGGCGCTGCACCTTCACCGCCACCTCGCGGCCATCGCGCAATCGGGCGCGATGTACCTGTCCGAGCGACGCGGCGGCCACCGGCACTTCGTCGAATTCGGAGAACGCATTCGAGAGCCGGGTGCCCAGCGCCTCTTCGATGACCGGCTTGATCTCCTCGAACGGCACCGCCGCCACGTGGTCCTGCATGCGTTGCAGCGCGGCGAGGTAGTCCGGCGGCACCATGTCGGGCCGGGTGGAGAGCGCCTGGCCAATCTTGACGAAGGTCGGGCCCATGGCTTCGAGATCGGCAGCGAAATCAACCGGCATGCCCTCCGGCTCGATCTCGACGGGATCGGCGGCCACGCGCGTGGCATCGAGGCCCGAAAACACCCCGGCGCTGCGGTACTTCAACAGGAACTTCAGGATCTGGGCGGTGCGGGCGATTCCGCTTTGCGCATCGTTTTCGGCCATGGTGCTCCCCGGTGGATGTGACTTGCCGGTGATGCGCTCGCGCCCCCGGCCGGATAAAACTCTGGCCCCGGAGGGCCAGAGTGTTCAAGCGGATTGCGAGTGCAGTGTTCGCGAATCAACGACCATCGCCGTCGGCATCGCCCGGCATCGCCCGCTCGATGTAGTGCCAGCCGTCGCGGACGGCGCCCTTGGCATCATTCCAGGCCAGGCGCGAATTCGCCTTGGTGGCCTCCCAGTTGCGCTCCAGATCCGCTTCGACGTCCTCGAAGCGCTGGCCGCGATACTGGCCGTAGGTGTCGTAGC
>JAEXAG010000078.1 GCA_023394655.1 Pseudomonadota bacterium | reverse complement strand
AGACGAGGATGATGGCGACGAGTTCCCGCGTACGTAACAACCTGACCCTGTTTTCCGGCGTGGACGACGTGCTGTCGCACCGGGTCCGGCTGGTGCTGGCGGCCAAGGGCGTGAGCTACGACTTCATTGCCGTCGATCCGACCCGCCCGCCCGAGGATCTCATCGACCTCAATCCCTACCACTCGGTACCGACGCTGGTCGAGCGCGATCTGGTGCTGTACGCCGCTTCGGTGGTCAGCGAATACATCGACGAGCGCTACCCGCATCCGCCGCTGATGCCGATCGAGCCGCTGGCCCGCGCGCGCCTGCGCCTGGCGATGCTGCGCATCGAACACGATTGGGTGCCGCAGTTGCAGGCGATGCAACTGGGCACCAAGGCCCAGTCCGACGCCGCGCGCAAGCGCCTGACCGAGCTGCTGGTGCAGACTGCCCCGGTGTTCAAGGCCAGCAAGTTCTACCTGAATACCGAGATGAGCCTGGCCGATTGCGCGATGGCCCCGATCATCTGGCGACTGGATTCGCTCGGCATCCCGTTGCCGAAGGATGGCGGCAAGGCCATCGAGGAATACGGCAACCGGATTTTCCGCAACCCCGGTTTCATCCGCAGCCTGACCGAAGAAGAGAAGAAGCTGCGGGAAATCCCCGAGTAATGCCGCATCCCGTGTTTCCCGAATCGCGCCGGAGCCCGTCGTGAGCGACATCGCCATGACCAGCCAGCGCCCGTACCTGCTGCGCGCGCTGCATGAGTGGATCAGCGACAACGGCCTGACGCCGCACCTGCTGGTCAACGCGCGCTTCCCGGGCCTGCACGTGCCGCCACAGGCGATCAAGGATGGCCAGGTGGTGCTCAACATCGCCGAGCGTGCGGTGCACATGCTGAGCCTGGGCAACGAATACGTCACCTTCAACGCGCGCTTCGGCGGCGTGAGCCACGAGGTGTTCGTCCCGGTCGGGGCGGTGCTGGCGATCTACGCGCGCGAGACCGGGCAGGGCATGGCGCTGCCGGATGACGCGCTGGCCGAGTCCGGGGCCGCGGCGAGCCCCGCCGTGGAAGACGAAGCGCCGGTGGAGATCGGGATCGTCAGCGATCCGGACGGCGCTGAAGGTGGCGACGCGCCGCCGGAGCCTTCGCCTCCGTCCCCGCCGCGACGGGGGCATTTGCGGGTCGTCAAGTGACCGATCCGCTGGCGCGGCTCAGTCCGCGCCGCCCATGTCCAGGCTCGATACCTGGCCGTCTTCCCGTACCGGCCCGACGAAACGCGTGAGCTCGCCGCCCAGGAGCGACATGCTGCCGGCGTGGCGGTCGCTGCCGTCGCGCGAGTATTCGAAACGATAGCTGCGCTCCAGCCCCGTGCGGCCATCGGCCATGCGCCGGAAGCGGACGCCGGTGGCATGCACGCTTTCGTCCAGCCACTGCACGCCGGCCCGGCGGCAGGCGCGCCGGCCGATGTCCTGCGCGCGCTCGGCCGCCCGGCGCGAGGCATCCACCCAGACCATCACCGCGCCGATTGCCAGCACGCCCCAGAGCATCGTTTCCATCGAATCCCTACGGTTGTCGCAACTTCAGCAGCACCGCCCAATTCTGCCGGTTCATGCTGCAGGCCGCCTCGTTCGACGGACTGCAGGCCGGCGATTGTCCTTCCTCGTCGGCAGCCACCCACTGGCCCCTGATCGGCCGCGGCAGCTGCGCGCGGCCCTGCGCGTCCAGCCTCAGCTTGCGCATGGTGACCATGTTGGCGACGTTCCCGCCCACCAGCCAGGCCTCGCCGGCTTCGACCTGGACCGCGATGTCGCAATGCGAGGCGAAGCCGCCGCCGCCGCCGGCGAGGAAGGCGGAAAGGCCGCCATGGCCGGGCATCGCCGGGTTGTTGCGGATGTAGCAGAGCATGTCGCCGCGGGCCACGGGAACGAGATTGGGATCCTCGAATCCGTAAGGGCCGCTGCCGCGATGCGCCGCGCGGATGTAATCGGCATGGCGCGGTGACGCGCGGAAGCCCGGGATGCCGGCCTGCAGCATCACGTACGAAACGAAGGCGGCCGACCACGGGGTATCGATCACGAACACCCGGCATTCGCTTCGGGCGTAGGTGGAGGCGAAGGGATTCTGGCACAGGCTGGCGCCGGGGGCGGTCGCCTGCATTTCGCCCAAGGTGCCGCTGTCGCGCCAGTAGGCGACGACGCGCTCCCAGGCTTCGCTCCCGTCATCCAGGCGCGAGCGCTCGGCTTCGGCCACGCGGCGGCTGGCAAGGCGGCCGTTGGTGTCGATGAAGGGGCGGTACCAGGCCGCGTGTTCGCGCAGTGCCACCTGCACGATGCGCTCGACCGCCGGCGTGCCCGCGGGGAAGGCCATCGGCGGTGCGCGCCACGCGGGACGATTCGGCAGGCCCGGATCCGGCTGCGTCGGCTGGACGGGCGAGGGGACGGGTTGCGGCACTGGGACCGGCATGGGTGGCACCGGCGGGGTGCTGGCACAGGCGGCGAGCCAGAGGCAGGCCGCGGCGATCGGGAGGAGGCGAGTCGTGGGGATCATCGTCATCGCTTGCGGGAAGGGGACGCACAGCCTCGCATGGCGATGCTCAACCGGACGTGGACGGCGGCGGGCCGAGCTTCATCGACAGGTCGATGGCGCGCACGTGCTTGGTCAATCCGCCGATGGAAATGAAGTCCACCCCGTCCGCGGCGATGCCGCGCAGGGTTTCCATGTCCACGCCACCGGAGACCTCCAGCGGGATGCCGGCGCCGGACTCGCGGGCGATGCGCACGGCCTCGCGGCGATCGGCATCGTCGAAATCGTCGATCAGGATGCGCGTACAGCCGCTCTCGAGGGCTTCGCGCAACTGTTCGAGCGTTTCCACTTCGATGATCAGCGGCAGGCCGGGATGGCGGGAGCGCGCGGCCCCGGCGGCGGCCGCGAGCGAGCCGAACGCACGGATGTGGTTTTCCTTCAGCATTACCGCGTCGAACAGCCCGATGCGATGGTTGTGCCCGCCGCCCATCAGCACCGCGTATTTCTGCGCCAGTCGAAGGCCGGGAATGGTCTTGCGGGTATCGAGCAGGCGGGTGCCGGTGCCGGCCACCGCGTCCACATGCGCCGCGGTGATCGTGGCGGTGCCGGACAGCGTCTGCAGGAAATTGAGCGCGGTGCGCTCGCCGGTGACCAGCGCGCGGCTGCGGCCCGAAAGCGTGGCGATGACGGTGCCCGCCGGCACCCGGTCGCCTTCCGCGATGCGCCAGTCGATGCGCACCTCCGGGTCTAGCTCGCGATGGGTGGCGTCGAACCATGGCCGCCCGGCGATCACCGCATCCTCCTTGCACAGCAGATAGGCGATGTCGGGGCCGTCGGGCAGCAGATCGGCGGTCACGTCGCCATCGCGGACGTCCTCGGCCAGCGCGCGACGGACATCTTCCAGCACCTGAGCCGGATCGGGCGGCCGGATGCGGGGTGCGCTCATGCCGCGAAGCCGGCGATGCCGGCGGTTTCCAGTCCTTCCTCGGGCAGCAGCACCGGGATGCCGTCGTCGATGCGGTAAAGCCGCTTGCCATCACGGGTGATGAGTGCTTCGGCCAGCTTTTCCGTTTGCGGATGCTCGCCGAAGCGCACGCCGCCGGCTTCGATGGCGGCATTCAGCGTCTGCAGGCGGGCGGCATCGAGCAGCGCCAGCGGTTGGCGGGTGACCGGGCAGGCGAGGATGTCCAGCAGCTTCTTGTCCATGGCGTGGCTTGTGGTTCCGGGATCGTTAGAATACGTCTTTAGGTACGGGGACAGCCATGACTGCTGACCATTCGCCCAAGGTGGGCATCGTGATGGGCTCGCGTTCGGATTGGGAAACCATGCGCAACGCGGCGGAAAAGCTCGAGGCGCTCGGCGTGCCGCACGAGGTGCGCGTGGTGTCCGCGCATCGCACCCCGGACGTGCTGTTCGAATATGCCGCCAGTGCGGAAAGCCGCGGCCTGCGGGCGATCATCGCCGGTGCCGGTGGCGCCGCGCACCTGCCGGGCATGCTCGCGGCCAAGACCGCGGTGCCGGTGCTGGGCGTGCCGGTGCAATCGAAGGCGCTGAACGGCATGGATTCGCTGCTGTCGATCGTGCAGATGCCCGCCGGCATTCCGGTCGGCACCTTCGCCATCGGCAATGCCGGGGCCGCCAACGCGGCGTTGTTTGCCGCGGCGATGCTGGCCCACGACCACCCGCGAATCGCCGAGGCGCTGGCCGCGTTCCGCGAACGCCAGAGCCGCGATGTCGCCGACAACGACGATCCGCGCAAACCGGTCGCCTCGGCATGAAGGCAGGGGCCGCAACGACCGTCGGCATCCTCGGCGGCGGACAGCTCGCTCGCATGATGGCACTGGCCGGTGCCCCGCTGGGCCTGCGTTTCCTCGTGCTCGACGGTGCCGCCGATGCCTGCGCCGGCCAGTTCGCGCCGATGGTGGTGGGCGAATACGGCGACGAGGCCGCACTGGCCGAGTTCGCCGGCCGCATCGACGTGGCCACCTTCGATTTCGAGAATGTCCCGGCTGCCGCAGCCGAATGGCTTGGTGCGCGGGCCGCGGTGTTCCCCAACCCGCGGGCGCTTGCCGTCGCGCAGGACCGCCTCGCTGAAAAGAGCCTGTTCCGCGAGCTCGACATCCCGGTGCCGGATTTCGCCGACATCACCTCGCGCGCCGACCTTGACCGGGCCGTGGCGCGCTTGGGTGCCCCGTGCATCCTCAAGACCCGCCGCCTTGGCTACGACGGCAAGGGCCAGCACCGCATCCGCGAAGCCACGCCTGCCGCGCTCGACGCGGCCTGGGCGGCGCTGGGTGAGCAGGCGGGGCGGGTCGGCTTGATCCTCGAGGCCTTGGTGCCGTTCGAGCGCGAGCTTTCGGTGGTGGCGGTGCGTGGCCGCGATGGCGAGTTCCGCAGCTGGCCGCTCACCGCCAACTGGCATGTCGATGGCGTGCTCTCCGCCAGCCTGGCGCCGGCGCGTGTGGATGCGCAGATGGAGCGGACCGCGATCGAGCATGCCCGCCGCCTGGCCGAAGCGCTGGATTACGTTGGCGTGTTCGCGCTGGAGCTGTTCTGCAAGCATGGCCGGCTGCTGGCCAACGAAATGGCGCCACGGGTGCACAACTCCGGCCACTGGACCATCGAAGGCAGCGAGACCAGCCAGTTCCAGAACCACCTGCGCGCCGTGCTCGGCCTGCCCTTGGGCGATACCCGCATGATCGGCCACGCCTGCATGCTCAACTGGATCGGCGCGATGCCCGACGCCACGCCGGTCCTGCGCGAACCCGGCGGCCATTGGCACGATTACGGCAAGGCGCCGCGCGAGGGCCGCAAGGTCGGTCACGCGACGATTCGCGCGGACTCGGTGGAAGCGCTGGCGCAGGCCCTGCAACGGGTCGGTGCCGGCCTCGGCCGCGAGGAGCAGGTGGCGCCGGTCATCGCGGCGCTGGCGCCTGCTTCACACCGCGTTTGACCCCGGCAGGCGAGGCTGGTGGGCGAATTCGCACGGAATCGCCTGCCATGCCCGATTGCAATCATCTGGAAGCCTCGCCTCGGCGTCTGCTTTCACTCGTCGTGATCACCATGCTGGTCGCCGGCGGCTGCACTCCGCCTGCGGCCATGGATGGGGAGTCGACGCCGGCAAGGCCGGCAGCCGAGGCCCCGGCAGCGCCGGCAGTCGAGGCAACGGTCACGAAGACGGAACCGGCCGATGCGCCCCCATCGGATCCGGGCATCGGCGGATTCGCTGCCGCGCCGCAGGTCGGCCAGGTGATCCGTGCCAACTGCAAGATGGGCGGCTGCTGGTGGTACCGCTTCGAATCCGTCCAGGTTGACGAACGGATGCCGCCGCGCTATCGCCTGCAGGTGCGTGTCGGTGATTCCGGGCCGCATCCGGATCCGTATCCGCTGCAGGCCGAGGGGGTGGCCATCCGCTGGGATGCCGAGCCGCAGGCCGCGACCGAGGTGGATTGCTCGAAGGACGCGCCGCTGGTCCGCTTCGGGGATCGCCAGCATCGCCTGGCCTTGGGTCCCGACGGCGTCTCCGGCCCGGAGCAGGGCGTGGCCAACCTGTATTTCGCCACCTGCCACGGCGAATGGGGCGATGACGCCGCACTGGCGCGCCAATACGGCTACGACGTGCGTTGAGCGGAAACGGAAACGGCCGGATTGCGCCGGCCGTTCCAGAATGAAGGCGCGATGCGCGCTTACTTCATGTTCTTGGCGACGAAGTCCCAGTTCACCAGATTCCAGAAATGCTCCAGGTACTTGGGGCGGGCATTGCGGTAATCGATGTAGTAGGCGTGCTCCCACACGTCGCAGGTCAGGAGCGCGGTGTCCTCGCCGGTCAGCGGGGTCGCGGCGTTGGAAGTGCTCACGAGCGCGACGCTGCCGTCCGGGCGCTGCACCAGCCAGGCCCAGCCGGAACCGAAGGTGCCGACGGCGGTCTTGGTGAACTCTTCCTTGAACTTGTCGAAATCACCAAAGGCTTCATTGATCGCGTCGGCCAGCTTGCCTTCCGGCTTGCCACCGCCGTTGGGCGACAGGCAGTTCCAGTAGAAGGTGTGGTTCCAGACCTGCGCGGCGTTGTTGAACATGCCGCCCTGCGAGGTCTTGATGATCTCCTCGAGCGACTTGTCGGCGAATTCGGTGCCTTCGATCTGCTTGTTCAGGTTGTCCACGTAGGCCTTGTGGTGCTTGCCGTAGTGGAAGTCGATGGTTTCACCGGAGATGTGCGGCTCCAGCGCGGTGCGGTCGTAGGGCAGGGCGGGAAGTTCGATGGCCATGTGAGGGTCCTTTCCTTTTGCTTGTGGGGGCCGCGGCAAGCCGGCCACGGCAACGATTACAATGTCCGATTGTAAGTCCCCCCACCGTTGTCTGCCCGTCAAGGCAAGCAGGAGACCGAGATGTCCGTGATGGATCGCATCAAGAACGAAGTCGAATCCCAGCCGATCGTGCTGTTCATGAAGGGCACGCCGCAGTTCCCGATGTGCGGGTTTTCCAGCCGCACCGTGCAGGCGCTGAAAGCCGCCGGCGCCACCAGCCTGCATTCGGTCAACGTGCTGGAGGATCCCGAGATCCGCGCCAACCTGCCGCGCTTCTCCAACTGGCCGACCTTCCCGCAGTTGTTCATCAACGGCGAGCTGATCGGCGGCTGCGACATCACCCTCGAGCTGTTCGAGTCGGGCGAGCTGGCCCGCATCGTGGCGGAAGCCGGTCAGGCGTGAGCGCCCACCTGCCGCTGCAAGGCCGCGTGGTGCTGGTGACCGGCGCCACCGGCGGGCTCGGGCAGGCCGCGGCCCTTGCTTGCGCGCGCGCGGGCGCCACCGTGGTGCTTTCCGCGCGCAACCTGCGCCGGCTCAACAAGGTGTACGACGCCGTGGCCGCGGTCGGCCCGGAGCCGTTGCTCTATCCGATGGACCTGGAAGGCGCATCGCCCGACGACCATCTGGAGCTCGCCCAGCGCGTCAAGGACGCATTCGGCCGGCTCGATGGCCTCCTGCACTGTGCCGCCGAATTCCGTGCGCTCACCCCGCTGGAGTACACCGATCCGGCGCACGTCGCGCGCGCGATGCACGTCAACGTGACCGCGCCGATGTGGCTGACCTCGGCGCTGATGCCGCTGCTCAAGGCGGCCGACGATGCCGCCGTGGTGTTCGTCGTCGATGATGCCGAGCATGCCGGCAAGCCGTTCTGGGGGCCGTATGCCATCAGCCAGCAGTCGCGCGCGGCGCTGGTGGCGCAGTGGGCGGTGGAGATGGCCGGTTCCGGCGTCCGCGTGGCTGGCCTGCAGCCCGGCCCGATGCGCACGGCCCTGCGGGGGCGCGCGACGGTGGAGGATGTCGATCCCGACCTCCGCAACCCGGAAGCCTATGCCGATGATTGCGTGCGCCTGCTTTCCGCGGAAGGTGCCGCCTGGAACGGTCGCATCGACCGGGTGATGGCCGCGCACGAGGTCGAACCGGTGCCGCCGCCCGGCGCCGCCAGGCCCGCCCGCATCGAGCTGCCCACGCTCTGATCCCTGCAGACCGATCCGCCGCACCCGCGACGGATCGCCGCCCCATCCCGCATAATCCCGACCATGACGATCGCCTCGGCCGCGTTGCTGCTGTTCCTCATCCTGGACCCGCTGGGCAACGTGCCGGTGGTGCTGAGCCTGATCCGTTCGCTGCCGCCGCGCCGGCAGCTCATCGTCATGGCGCGCGAGCTGCTCATCGCGCTGGTCGTGCTGCTGCTGTTCCTCTGGTTCGGCAAGTACGCGCTGGAGGCCATGCACCTGCGTCAGGAATCGGTGTCGATCGCCGGCGGCATCGTGCTGTTCCTGATCGGCATCCGGATGATCTTCCCGCCCGCGGAGGGGATCATGGGCGAGCTGCCGGATGGCGAGCCCTTCATCGTGCCGGTGGCGATTCCGATGATCGCGGGGCCTTCCGGCATGGCCGCGGTGATGCTCATGGGCACCCAGTACCCCGACCGGATGGGGGAGTGGAGCCTGGCGCTGTTCATCGCCTGGGTGGCCACCGCTGTCATCCTGATGTCATCCACGCTGCTCTACAAATGGCTCGGTCGCCGCGTTCTGACCGCGGTGGAACGCCTGATGGGCATGCTGCTGGTGGCGATTTCGGTGCAGATGTTCCTGGACGGGCTTTCCAAGCACCTTGCATTCGTGGCCGCCGGCTGAAATGTGCGTCGTTGCACGCTTTCCCGCCATAGCCTGAACGATCGATGATCGAGCGGCGCGGAATACCCTGTTTCGCAGGCCCGAGCGGTCATTTCCCTGTCACAAACGACCTCTAGGATGTTAACCTAGTGTTAACAATCCGGCCCGGTACTGTGCTCCGCAACCGGGCTTCGTTTCGTCAGACCCACCACGTTGAGGCAACTGCGATGACCCGCACCCCCACCCTCCGCCGGTCCAAGCTCGCGCTTGGCCTGATTGCCGCGCTGGCCGCGGCGCCCGTCTTTGCCCAGAGCACCTCCGCAGGTGTCGGCGGCCAGGTGACCAGCGCCAGCGGCCAGCCCGTTGCCGGCGCGGAAGTGACCATCACCCACGTCGAGTCCGGCACCACCAGCCGCGTGACCACCGATGCCAACGGTCGTTACAGCGCCCGCGGCCTGCGCGTGGGTGGCCCGTACACCATCACCATCACCAAGGCCGGCGAAGGCTCGGATACCGAGCGTGACGTCTACCTGCCGCTGAACCAGGTGGCCACCGTCAACTCGCAGCTGGAAGCCAGCCCGTCCACGCTGGATACCGTGGTTGTCACCGGCGTTGCCGGCGGCCCGGAGATCTTCAGCCAGAACCGCATGGGCACCGCCACCAACGTGACCCGCGACAGCCTGGAATCGCTGCCTTCGGCGAACCGCAACATCCAGGATTACATCCGCCTCGACCCGCGCATCTCGCAGGTCAGCAAGGCCGACGGCGCGATCTCGGCCGGTGGCCAGAACACCCGCTTCAACGCCATCCGCATCGACGGCATCGGCGCCGGCGACCCGTTCGGCCTGGAATCCAACAACCTGCCGACCGAGCGTCAGCCGGTGTCGATGGACGCCATCCAGGAAATCAACATCGACCTGGCCAACTACGACACCACCATC
>JAEXAG010000071.1 GCA_023394655.1 Pseudomonadota bacterium | reverse complement strand
GGCACCAGGAACGAGACGTTCAGGATGTGGACCTTGTCCGGCAGGATGTGGTTCTTGAAATGGTCCGGGAAGACCATGATGGTGTCGTAGGCAAGGGAGCCACAGATCAGGGCGGACATTCGGCGGGACTCTGGGGATGAACCGCATAGGGTAGCCCGCCGGCGGGCGCCGGGCCAGAAAGCCCCGCCGGATAACGAATGCGGAACGCCACGCGGCCGGGATTTCGATAGACTGGCGGGCCTGTTCCGTCCCCCTGCACGAGCCCCCGATCGATGTTCAAGAAGCTGCGCGGCATGTTTTCCAATGACCTGTCCATCGATCTGGGCACGGCCAACACCCTGATCTACGTCCGCGGCCAGGGCATCGTGCTGAACGAGCCTTCGGTGGTCGCGGTGCGCCAGGACCGCCTGACCGGTGCCACCCGCTCGGTGGCCGCGGTGGGCGTGGATGCCAAGCAGATGCTCGGCCGCACGCCGGGCAACCTGACCACCATCCGGCCGATGAAGGATGGCGTCATCGCCGATTTCACCTATACCGAGGAAATGCTCAAGTACTTCATCAAGAAGGTGCACAAGAGCCGTTTCCTCAAGCCCAGCCCGCGGGTGCTGATCTGCGTGCCCTCCGGCTCCACCCAGGTGGAGCAGCGCGCGATCCGCGAATCGGCGCTGGAAGCCGGTGCGCGCGATGTCTCGCTGATCGAGGAGCCGATGGCTGCGGCGATCGGTGCCGGCATGCCGGTGACCGAGGCGACCGGCTCGATGGTCATCGACATCGGCGGCGGCACCACTGAAGTGGCGGTGATCGCGCTCAACGGCATCGTGTATTCGGCTTCGGTGCGCGCCGGTGGCGATCGCTTCGACGAGGCGATCATCAACTACGTGCGCCGCCACCACGGCATGCTGATCGGCGAGGCCACCGCGGAGCGCGTCAAGGTGGAGATCGGCTGCGCCTACCCGCAGGCCGAGGTGCGCGAGACCGAGATCTCCGGTCGCCACCTGGCCGAGGGCGTGCCCAAGGTCATCCGCATCAATTCCAACGAGGTGCTCGAGGCCCTGCGCGAGCCGCTGGCGACCATCGTGGCCGGCGTCAAGCAGGCGCTGGAGCAGACGCCGCCGGAGCTTTCCGCCGACGTCGCCGAGCGCGGCATCGTGCTGACCGGCGGTGGCGCCCTGCTGCGCGACCTGGACCGCCTGCTGAGCGAGGAAACCGGCCTGCACGTGATGGTGGCGGACGACCCGCTGACCTGCGTCGCCCGTGGTGGCGGCAAGGCGCTGGACCTGCTCGACAAGCACGGCAACGAGTTCTTCGCCCACGATTGATCCCGACGGCCCGCCACGCGCGGGCCGCATGTCGCGGACCGCGCGGCCACCGCGGATCACCTTCCATTCCCCGCTGCCGAATCCGACGCCATCGTGTCTTCCTACGCAGGTCCACCCGCCGCCCGTCCGCAGGACATCGCGGGCAGCTTGCGCCTGCTCGGCTGGCTGGCGCTGTCGGTGGGGCTGGTCTTCGCCGACCACCGAGGCGGCTGGCTGGCGCAGGTCCGCCAGCAGGCCACGCTGCTGGTGCAACCGCTCTGGCAGCTGGCCGGCATGCCGGTGCGCTTCGGCCAGACCATGCGCGACGATGCGGTGACCCGGGCCCGGCTCTCGCGCGACAACGAGGTGCTGCGCAATGCACTGCTGATTTCCGGCGCGCGGGTGGCGCGGCTGGAGGCGGCGGCGGCCGAAAACGTCCGCCTGCGGGAGATGCTGGGCATGGTCCAGCGCGGCGACATCGACGTGCAGCTGGCACCGATCCTCGACATCGATCTCGATCCGACCCGGCAGCGGTTGGTGCTCGATGCCGGCAGCCGCCAGGGCGTGCGCGCCGGGCAGCCGGTGATCGATGCCGGCGGCCTGCTCGGCCAGGTGATCGCGGTCCAGCCCGGCACCGCCACGGTGCTGCTGCTGACCGATCCGGCCCATGCGGTGCCGGTGGAAGTGGTGCGCAGCGGCGTGCGGCTGGTGGCCTACGGGCAGGGCGACGGCATCGCGCTCGGGCACATCCCGCGCAGTGCGGACATCCGCGAGGGCGATGCGGTGCAGACCTCGGGCATCGGCGGGCGTTTCCCGCCGGGCTTCCCGGTCGGCACCATCGCCAGGCTGCGCCCGGACGACAGCCGCGCCTTCCTGACCGGCGAGCTGACGCCGGCCGCCGCGCTCGACCGGGGCCGCGAAGTGCTGCTGTTGCGCCATGTGCGTGGCGGTGCCGAAACCCCGGCAGACACCCGGGCCTCATCCGCGGGCGCCTTGCCCGCCGGCGAAGGAGAGGGCGCCCCCGGTCCGGTGCCGCCGGCGGATTCCGGCAATGTCGAGCCCGCCCCCGCATCGCGCCCCGGCCTGCCGGCAGCGGAAGGCAGGCCATGAGCCGCAATCGCTCCCCGCTGCCGCTGATGGGGGTGACCGTGCTTTCGGCCATCGTGCTGGCGCTGGTGCCGCTGCCCGAGGTCCTGTCCGCGTTGCGTCCGTACTGGCTGGCACTGGTGGTGGCGTATTGGGTGCTCGAATCCCCCGAACATGCCGGGCTGGGCTTCGCCTTCGCCGGCGGCCTGCTGGCCGATCTGGCGCATGGCTCGCTGCTGGGCGAGCAGGCATTGCGGATGGTGATGCTGGCCTTCATCGTCGACCGCTTCCGCAGCCGGCTGCGCTTCTTCCCTGTGTGGCAGCAGGCGCTGGTGATGGGCGGCCTGCTGCTCAACGACCGGCTGATCTCGGTGGTGGTCCACGCGATGACCGGCACACCGCAACTGTCCGCCATGCACTGGCTCTCGCCGCTGGCCGGGGCGCTGCTCTGGGGGCCGCTGTTCCTGATGCTGGATACGCTCCGGCACCGTCGCGGACGGGGCTGAGCGATGCTCGGGGGCCGCCGCCGTCCGATCAAGAACCGCGCCCTGGAAGTCGAGCAGTTCCGGCGTCGCGCAGTGGTCGGGTTCGCCCTGGTGGCGCTGGTGCTGGCCGGGATGGCCGGGTGGTACTTCCGCCTGCAGGTGGTCCAGCACGAGGATTGGGCCGCGCAATCGGAGGCCAACCGGATCAAGCCGCGGCCGATCGTGCCCGGGCGCGGCATCATCTATGACCGCAAGGGCCGCATCCTCGCCGACAACGAGCCGGCCTTCCGCCTGGACGTGACCCCGGGCGAGGCGGGCGACCTCGATGCCATGCTCGGGGCGATCCGCGGCATCATCGACCTTACGCCGGAACAAGCGGAGGCCTTCGCCGAAGCGCGCAAGACCGCGCGTCGGCATCGCCCGATCACCCTCAAGCTGCGCCTGAGCGACGAGGAAATCGCCCGCTTCGCGGTGGATCGCTGGCGCTTTCCCGGCGTCGACCTGGTGCCGTACTTCGGCCGCGTCTATCCCTATGGCGACCTGTTCGCGCACATCGTCGGCTACGTCGGGCGCGTGGATGCGCAGGACCGCGAACGCCTGACGGACAGTGCGGCGGCCTTCAGCCACATCGGCAAGACCGGGCTGGAGCGCTACTACGAGGACCGCCTGCGCGGAGCGGTCGGCCACGAGCGCATCGAGACCAGTTCCGATGGCCGGCCGATGCGCACGCTCGGTACCGTGCCGGCCACGCCGGGCACCGACCTGCGACTGTCCATCGACGTGGACCTGCAACGTGCGATGGTCGCCGCCTTCGGCGAGCTGGAGGGCACGGCGGTGGCGGTGGATCCGCGCAACGGCGAGATCCTGGCGATGGTCAGCCTGCCGGCCTACGACCCCAATCTGTTCGTCAACGGCATCTCCCATGCCGATTACAAGGCGCTCAACGAGAATCCCTCGCGGCCCCAGTTCAACCGCGCGGTGCTCGGCGGCGTGGCGCCCGGCTCCACCATCAAGCCGATGATGGCGCTCGCCGGGCTGGACAGCGGCGTTCGCCGGCCCGAAGACCGCACGCTTTCCACCGGCATGTTCTACCTGCCGGGCCAGCGCCGCGGCTACGGCGATGCCAGCCGCGGCGGGCATGGCTGGACCGATGTGTACAAATCCATCTATGCCTCGGTGAACACCTATTACTACCGGCTGGCGATGGACATGGGGATCGAGCGCATCGACCACTACATGTCGCTCTACGGCTTCGGCAAGCCGACCGGCGTGGATCTCTCCGGCGAGATCGGCGGCATCCTGCCCTCGCCGGAATGGAAGGCGAAGCACGCGCCCAAGCAGGGCCGCTGGTATCCGGGCGATACGGTCATCACCAGCATCGGCCAGGGGTTCTGGAAGGTCACGCCGCTGCAGCTGGTGCAGGCGACGGCGGCGCTCGGCAACGGCGGCTGGTTGCGCAGGCCGCATCTGGTCAAGGAAACCCGGCGCGGTTTCGCCGCGCCGTGGCTGCCCGCCGAGGAGACCGCGCCGATCCGCATCAGCGAACATCCCGCCAACCTCGAGGCGATCCGCGAGGGCATGATCCTGACCGTGCACGGGCCGGGGACCGCCACCAACATCCGCGCCGGGCTGGATTACCGGATCGCCAGCAAGACCGGCACCGCCCAGGTGGTGAGCCGTCGCGGCACGGCGGCGGTCAACCCGCGCAGCCTGCCGATGCATCTGCGCCACCGCGCGCTGTTCATCGGCTTCGCACCGGCCGAGGCACCGACCATCGCGGTGGCGGTGGCGGTGGAGGGGGGGGGTTACGGCAGCTCGACCGCGGCACCGATCGCCCGCCGCATCCTCGATGCCTGGGTGAAAGGCCGGTTGCCCGAGGGCGTGTTGCCGGAGCCGGTCGGCAACGAAGCCGCGCCCGGGCTGCGTGCGCCTGCCGCCGAGCCGGACCCTGCCGTCTCGCCGGAACAGGGGGGCGCGACGCCGTGAACCCGCTGCTGCGCCTGATGGTCGTGTTCCTCCAGCGCGTGCTCCGCACCGTGGACCTGCCCTTGCTGGCGGCGCTCGGCGGGCTGATGGCGGCCAGCCTCGCGGTGCTGTCGAGCGTCGGCGGCGACAGCACCCGGCTGGTGATCTCGCAGGGCGCGCGCTTCGTCGTGGGCATCGGCGCGATGTGGGCGATCTCGCGTGTCCGCCCGCAGACCCTGCGCGATGTCTCGCCCTGGCTCTACGCCGCCTCGCTGGTGCCGCTGGCCACCGTGCTGGTGGTCGGCACCGGTCGCCACGGCAACCACTGGATCAACCTTGGCGTGTTCTACTTCCAGCCTTCCGAGCTGTTCAAGCTGTGCCTGCCGATGATGCTGGCCTGGTACCTGGACCGTTCCGTGCTGCCGCCGCGGATCGGCAACACCCTGCTGGCCGGCGCGATCGTCGTCCTGCCGTTCGGCCTGATCATGCTGCAGCCGGATCTCGGCACCGCGGTGCTCGTCGCCTCCAGCGGCGTGTTCGCGCTCTACCTCGCCGGGCTGGCCTGGGGCTGGTTCGCGCTTGCCGGCGGGCTGGGCGCGATCGGCTACGGCCTGGCCATGTTCGCGCCGATCGAATGGTTCACGATGCTGCGTCCCTACCAGCAGGGCCGCATCCTGACCTTCCGCGACCCGGCCAACGACCCGCTCGGCGATGGCTGGAACATCATCCAGTCGAAAATCGCGATCGGCTCCGGCGGCTGGGTCGGCAAGGGCTGGGGCCACAGCTCGCAGTCGCAGCTGAACTACCTGCCCGAATACACCACCGATTTCGCCTTCTCGGTGCTGAGCGAGGAGTTCGGCTGGGTCGGGGTGATAGTGGTGCTTGGCCTGTACTTGTTCGTGATCGGCCGCTGCCTGTGGATCGCCGCCGAGGCGCGCGAGGGCTGGTCGCGTATCGTCGCCGGCACCCTCGGCCTCTCGCTTTTCGTCTACGTGCTGGTGAACGGCGGCATGATCTCCGGCCTGCTGCCGGTGGTCGGCGTGCCGATGCCGCTGATTTCCTTCGGCGGCACCTCCGCGGTCGCCCTGCTGGCCGGAATGGGGCTGGTGATGTCGGCCGGTGCGCACGGCCGCCGCGCCACGCGCGCCTGAGCGGGCTGTGAATCCGCGCACAGGGTGGCGCACGCGGTCTCGTCGCTTTTTTCCCTGCGTGCTAACCTCGCCGCGATGATCCGACGCGCCCTTGCCCTGACCCTGCCGCTCGTCCTGGCCGCCTGCGCGACCAGCACGCCTCCGCCGCCCGCCGCCGGCGATGTCACGCCCGCCGCGCCGGCCCCGGTCACCCGGCCCGCCGGCATCGCCTTGCCGCAGCAGCCGCCGGAACGCCCGGTGGCGCCGCCGGAAGTGGTCGATCCCGCGTTGCCTCGCGCCACCCGCGAGGCCAATTTCGTCGATTACACCGCGCGCACCTACGGCATCGAGCCGGCGGCGATCCGCGCGGTGCTGGCCGAGGCCCGCGCCCAGCCGCGCATCGTCGAGATCATTTCCCGGCCGGCCGAAGCGGTCCGGCCGTGGAAGGATTACCGGCCGATCTTCCTCAACGATGCCCGCATCAACGGCGGCGTGGCGTTCTATCGCGAGAACCGCGCCGCACTCGAGCGCATCGCCGCCGAAACCGGCGTGCCGGCCGAGTACATCGTGGCCATCATCGGCGTCGAGACCCAGTACGGGCGCAACATGGGCAGCTATCGCGTGCTCGATGCACTCTACACGCTGGCCTTCGATTACCCGCGCCGCGCGCCGTTCTTCGCCGGCGAGCTGGCGCAACTGTTCGCGCTGAAGAAGGCCGAGCCTCAGCTGGACATCACCCAGCTCAAGGGCAGCTATGCCGGCGCGATGGGCATGGGCCAGTTCATGCCCTCCAGCTACCGGCTGTGGGCGAAGGACGGCGATGGCGACGGCCGCCGCGATCTCTTGACCCACAGGCCCGACGTGTTCGCCTCCATCGCCAACTACTTCGTCGTGCATGGCTGGCAGCGCGGCCAGCCGGTGGTGGCGCGCGCGGAGAAGGACCCGAACCTGCCGGAGTGGACGCCCGAGAACGTGGAGCCGGTGCATTCGCTGGCCGACATCGAGGCCAGGGGCTATCGCCCGCTGCGTGGCGAAGCGCGCCGCGACGGTGCCACCGTGATCAATTTCGAAGGTGCCGCCGGCCGCGAATACTGGCTGGGCTACGGCAACTTCTACGTCATCACCCGCTACAACCGTTCGCCGATGTATTCGCTGGCGGTGCACCAGCTGGCGCAGGCGATCCGCGCCGGGCTGGACGCCCGATGATCGGCGCGCGGCCCGCCGTGCTGGCGATGGCGGCGCTGCTGCTGTCCGCCTGCGCCGGCACGCCGAAGAAGGCCGCCGCGCCGCCCGCGCCCGCATCCGACGCGCCGAAAACCGCCGCCGGCGCCCCGGCCGCGCCTGCATCGCGCGTCTCGCCTTACGCGCCCGCGCAGGAAGACATCGCCAAGCGCGGCGATTACGTGGCCGGCGGCCTGTATGCCCCCGGCGTTCGCGACACCGTGCCCGATTACATCCCGAACGTGGATGCGATCCCCGAGCCCGAGGTGGTGCACCTGCCGCGCTCGCGCTACGGCAACCGCTCGCCCTATACCGTGCTCGGCCGCGCCTACACCGTGCTCGACGACCACTCCGGCTACGTCGAGCGTGGCCGCGCTTCGTATTACGGCAACAAGTTCCACGGCCGCCGCACTTCCAACCAGGAGGTGTACGACATGTACGCCTTCACCGCCGCGCATCGCAGCCTGCCGCTGCCGAGCTTCGCGCGCGTGACCAACCTGGACAACGGCCGCTCGGTGGTGGTGCGGGTGAACGATCGCGGGCCGTTCCATTCGGATCGCCTGATCGATCTCAGCTACGCGGCGGCGGTCAAGCTGGGTTATCGCGAAGCCGGCACCGCCAATGTCGAAGTGCGCGCGCTGCTGCCCGGCGAAACGATCGGCGAGGCGGCCGTGGCCGCGGCGAATCCGGTGTCCG
>JAEXAG010000045.1 GCA_023394655.1 Pseudomonadota bacterium | reverse complement strand
TTGAGTTTCCAGTTGCCGGCGGCGATCTTGTTGCGCATTTCGTGTCCTCGGATGTGCGGGCGGCGGCGGCCGCGGGTCAGGCGAGCTTGATCTCGCGCAGGCGTTCCATCAGGTAGCCGTGCGAGGTGATCGGTTCCGGATAGCGGCTCGGGTTGTCGGCGTCGATGCACTGCGGCAACACGTCGATCAGGAAATCCGGATTGGGGTGCAGGAAGAACGGCGTGGAGTAGCGCGGCTGGCGCGCCTCTTCGCCCGGCGGGTTCACCACGCGGTGGGTGGTGGACGGATAGACGTGGTTGGTCAGCCGCTGCAGCATGTCGCCGATGTTCACCACGATGGTGCCCGGCTCGGCGGTGTACGACACCCATTCGCCCTTGCGCGAAAGGACTTCGAGGCCGGCGGCGCTGGCGCCCACCAGCAGGGTGATGAGATTGATGTCCTCGTGCGCGCCGGCACGCACGTTGGGCACGTCCGGCGTGGTGATCGGCGGGTAATGGATCGGGCGCAGGATCGAGTTGCCTTCGTTGGTCTTGTCCGCGAACCAGTCCTCGGCCAGGCCCAGCGACAGCGCCAGCGCCGAAAGCACCTGGGAACCCAGCGTGTCCAGCGCCTCGTACAGAGCATAGCCGTGCTCGCGGAAGCCGGGGACTTCATCCGGCCAGACGTTTTCCGGCATCACTTCGGCATTGGGCGAGCTGCGGTCGATCTCGCGGCCGACGTGCCAGAACTCCTTCAGGTCGAAGTGTTGCGCACCCTTGGCGGTTTCGATGCCGAACGGGGTGTAACCGCGCGCACCGCCCATGCCCGGCAGGTGATAGCGGCGCTTGGTGTCCTCGGGCAGCGCGAAGAAGGCCTGGAATTCCGCGTAGGCCGCATCCACCAGGGAATCGGCGATGTCGTGGCCGCGGATGCCCGCGAAACCCCATTCCCGGTAGGTGGCCGCCAGCTCGTCGACGAACGCGGCGCGGTCCTCGGCGCTTGTCGGCGCTTTGAAGCGGCGGATGTCCAGGGTGGGGATGCGGCTCATTTTCTCGGGTCCGGGAAGACGACCGCCCATTGTAGGCCGCCGCCCCCGGAATTGCCCCTTTCAGGCCGCCGCGCGCACCGCCGCCGCCAAGGGCTCCAGGGTTTCGCGCATCAGTGTTTCGTCGTCGGCCTCCACGGTCACCCGCACCACCGGCTCGGTCCCGGAAGGGCGCAGGAAGGCGCGGCCGCGACCGCGCACGCGCGCCTGCGCCTCGGCCAGCGCGGCCTGCACGCTTTCCGCCTCCGCCGGGCGGCTGCCCGCCTCGCAGCGCACGTTGACGGTCTGCTGCGGCAGCTTGTGCATGCCTTCCAGCGCCTCGCCCAGGCTGATGCCGCGGCGGCCCAGCACTTCCAGCACCTGCAGCGCGGCCATGATCCCGTCGCCGGTGCTGGTGCGGTCCAGGCACAGCAGGTGGCCGGATGCCTCGCCGCCCAGCACGCCCTGTTTTTCCAGCAGCATCTGGTGGACGTAGCGGTCGCCGACCTTGGCGCGCAGAAATCCGATGCCGGCCTCGGACAGCGCCTTCTCCAGCCCGTAGTTGGTCATCAAGGTGCCGACCACCGGCCCCTTGAGCCGTCCGCTTTCCTGCCAGTCGCGGGCCAGCACCCAGAGCAGGTCGTCGCCGTCGCGGACGCGCCCTTCGCCATCCACGAACAGCACGCGGTCGCCGTCGCCGTCGAAGGCGATGCCGAGCGCCGCGCCGCGCTTGCGGACTTCCGCCGCCAGCGTTTCCGGATGCGTCGAGCCGACGCCCTCGTTGATGTTGAGGCCACTCGGCTCGACACCGATGGCATCCACCCGCGCGCCGAGTTCGCGCAGCACCAGCGGCCCGAGCCGATAGGTGGCGCCGTGCGCGCAATCGACCACGATGTGCATGCCGTCCAGCTCGAAGCCCTTGGGCACGGAGTTCTTGCAGGCTTCCACGTAGCGGCCGATGGTGTCGCGCACGCGCGCGGTGCGACCGAGCTGGTCGGAAGCGACGGTGGAGAACGGTTGGTCCAGCGCAGCCTCGATGGCCAGTTCCGCCGCATCGTCGAGCTTCTCGCCTTCGGCGGAGAAGAACTTGATGCCGTTGTCGTGGTGCGGGTTGTGCGAAGCCGAGATGACGATGCCGCCGTCCGCGCGCAGCGAGCGGGTGAGGTGGGCGACTGCCGGGGTCGGCATCGGGCCCATGAGCTGGACGTCCACGCCCGCGGCGACCAGGCCGGCCTCGAGCGCCGCCTCGAACATGTAGTTGGAAATGCGGGTGTCCTTGCCGATCACCACCAGCGGCTTGCGCCAGCCTTCGCCCAGCTGCGCGCGCAGCGCGTGGCCGTAGGCGTTGCCGAGCCGCAGCACGAAGTCGGCCGAGATCGGTGCGGTGCCGACGCGGCCGCGGATGCCATCGGTTCCGAAGTATTTGCGTGTCATTTCATGTACCCCCTGGTTGCGTTCGGGAACGCAGGCCCGGCCCCCCGCCGTGCCTGCACGGAGGCGGCCTCAGGCCACCAGCTCGGTATCTTCCGGCGGATGCGGCTGCCGCAGCAGGAGCGCGGCAAGATCGCCGATGCGCTCGCGCAGTTCGCGGCGGTCGCAGATCTGGTCGATCGCGCCATGCGCAAGCAGGAACTCGCTGCGCTGGAAGCCCTCGGGCAGCTTCTCGCGCACGGTCTGCTCGATCACGCGCGGGCCGGCGAAACCGATCAGCGCCTCGGGCTCGGCGATGTTGACATCGCCCAGCATCGCGAACGAGGCGGAGACGCCGCCGGTGGTCGGGTGCGTGAGCACCGAGAAATACGGCAGCCCCTTTGCCCGCAGCCGGCCGAGCGCGGCCGAGGTCTTGGCCATCTGCATCAGCGAGAACAGGCTTTCCTGCATGCGTGCGCCACCGCTGGCGGCAAAGCACACGAAGGGCGAACCGATCTCCGCCGCGCGCTCGGCGCCAAGCGCGAAACGCTCGCCCACCACCGAGCCCATCGAGCCGCCCATGAAGGCGAAATCGAAGGCGCTGGCGACGATCGGGCGGCCCTTGAGCGTGCCCTCCATGGTGACCAGCGCGTCACGCTCGCCGGTGGATTTCTGCGCCGCCTTGATCCGATCGACGTACTTCTTCTGGTCGCGGAACTTCAGCACGTCGGTCGGGCCGAGGCGCGAGCCGATCTCCTTGCCGGTGCCGAGGTCGAGGAAGCCGGCCAGGCGCGCACGGGCGCGGATCGGCATGTGGAAGCTGCACTTCGGGCAGACCTCCAGGTTGGCTTCCAGCTCCGGGCGGTAGAGCACCGCGCTGCAGCGATCGCATTTCTCCCACAGCCCTTCCGGGACGTTGCGCTTGCGCTCGCCGGCACCTTCGGTGCGGATGCGCGAGGAAGTGAGTTTCTTGAGCCAGGACATGTGATGCGAAATTCCCGCTTTGGCAGCGAACCAGTTTAGCCCACCGCCGGTCGGGCACCATCCAGTGCCGAACGCAAGGGAGCCAGGAAGGCATGTGCGCGCCGCGCCGCTTCCTCGACGTCACCTGCGCCGGCCATCGCCGCCACCAGCGCGCTGCCGACCACCACGCCATCGGCGTTGGCGGCCATCGCCGCGGCACTGGCCGCGTCCTTGATGCCGAAACCGGCCAGCACCGGCACCGGGCAGCGCGCGCGGATCGTCCGCAGGCGCTCGCCGGCATCCCCGGCGTGCAGGTGATCGGCACCGGTCACGCCGGCGTAATTGACGTAGTACAGATAGCCTTCGGCCAGCGCGTTGAGCTTTTCCAGCCGCCCGGCGCCGGTGGTGGGCGATGCCAGCCACACCAGCGCGATGCCGTGGCGCCGGAACGCCCGCCGGAAATCCTCGGCCTCTTCGGGCGGCAGATCGACCAGCAGCAGCCCGTCCACGCCGGCGGCCGCGGCCTCGGCGGCGAAGGTTTCGGCACCGATGATCTCAACCGGGTTGAGATAGCCCATCAGCACCACCGGGGTGGCGTCGTCGTGCCGGCGGAAGGCGGCGACGCTGGCCAGCACGTGGCGGATGCCGCCGCTGCGCGCGATCGCCCGCTCGGACGCCTGCTGGATGACCGGGCCATCGGCCATCGGGTCGGAAAATGGCACGCCGAGTTCGATCGCGTCGGCGCCGGCCTCGACCAGCGCATGCATCACCGGCACGGTGGATTCCAGCGAAGGATCGCCGCAGGTCATGAACGGCACCAGCGCCTTGCGTCCGTCGTCGCGCAGGCGGGCGAAGGCGGCGTCGAGCCGGCTCACCGCAGCCCCGCTCACAGTTCGATCCCTTCGCGCGCGGCGATGGTGTGCACGTCCTTGTCGCCGCGGCCGGAGAGGTTGCACAGCACGATGGCGTCGCGCGGCAGTTCGCGCGCCAGCTTGATTGCCTGGGCGATGGCGTGGCTGGACTCGAGCGCGGCGAGGATGCCTTCGGTCTTCGCCAGCCGGTGGAAGGCGGCCAGCGCCTCGTCGTCGGTCACGCCGACGTATTCGGCACGACCGGTTTCCTTGAGGAAGGCGTGTTCAGGGCCGACGCCGGGATAGTCCAGCCCCGCGCTGACCGAATGGGTCTCGATGATCTGGCCTTCGTCGTCGCAGAGCACGTAGGTTCGGTTGCCGTGCAGCACGCCGGGACGTCCGGCCGCCAGCGAGGCGGCATGATGGCCGCTGGCGATGCCCTCGCCCGCCGCTTCGGCACCCACGATCCGCACCTGACGGTCGTTGAGGAACGCGTGGAACAGGCCGATGGCATTGCTGCCACCGCCGACGCAGGCGGTGATCGCGTCGGGCAGGCGGCCGTGCTCGGCCAGCATCTGCGCGCGCGCCTCGCGACCGACCACGGCGTTGAAATCGCGCACCATGCGCGGGTACGGATCGGGCCCGGCGACGGTGCCGATGATGTAGAAGGTGTCGGCGACATTCGTCACCCAGTCGCGCATCGCCTCGTTGAGCGCGTCCTTGAGCGTGGCCGAGCCGGAGCTGACCGGCACCACGGTCGCGCCCAGCAGCTTCATCCGCCAGACGTTGGCCTTTTGCCGCTCGATGTCGGTGGCGCCCATGTAGACCACGCATTCCAGCCCGAGTCGCGCGGCGACGGTGGCGCTGGCGACGCCGTGCTGGCCGGCGCCGGTCTCGGCAATGATCCGGGTCTTGCCCATGCGGCTGGCCAAGAGCGCCTGGCCGATGGTGTTGTTGATCTTGTGCGCACCGGTGTGGTTGAGGTCCTCGCGCTTCAGCAGGATGCGCGCGCCACCCACTTCGCGGCTCAGGTGCTCGGCGAAATAGATGGGACTGGGCCGGCCGACGTAATGCGCCAGGTCCGCGTCGAAGGCGCGCTGGAAATCCGCATCGACGCGGGCGGCGTCATAGGCCGCGGCCAGCTCCTCGAGCGGGCCGATCAGGGTTTCGGCGACGAAACGCCCGCCGAAGCGGCCGAAATGGCCATCGGCATCGGGGAAGACGTGGAAATCGACGATGTCCTCAGCCGCATTCGCCCGGTCGGGGCCAACGGTATCCGGATTCGTGTTCGTTATCGCAATCTGCACGGTGTACCTCGGCGACGAAGGCCCGCATCTTATCGCCATCCTTGATGCCGGGCGCCGATTCCACGCCGGAAGCCACGTCCACCGCCCACGGCGCGCGCGTGGTGACCAGCCCGTGCACATTGTCCACGTTCAATCCGCCGGCCACCATGACCGGCTTGGTCATCTCGGCGGGCAAGCGCCGCCAATCGAAATTTTCGCCCTTGCCACCCTGCCCGCCGGCCGCGTGGCCATCGAACAGGAAGGCCGCCGCGCTGGGCCAGCGCGCGTGCAGGGAAAGCGGATCGACCTCGGCGCCGTCCCCCATCGCCACCGCCTTGATGTAGGGCAGGCCGAAGCTGCGACAGAAGCCGTCCTCTTCTCCGCCGTGGAACTGCAGCACGGTCGGGCGCAGGAAGCGCACGGTCTCGCGCACCTCTTCGGCCGGGTTGTCCATGAACAAGGCGACCAGGCTCACCAGCGGCGACACCGCGGCGCGCAGTGCACGCGCCTCTTCAACGCGCAGGCGGCGCGGGCTGTTTTCCGCGAACACCAGGCCGATGGCATCCACGCCGAGCTCGCAGGCCATGCGCACGTCGCCGGCACGGGTGAATCCGCAGAACTTGATGCGGGTCCTGACCGATGCGGTCTTCATGGGGCTGCCGCGCTGACGTCCGCCGGGAGGCCCCGCGCGGGATCGTAGAGCGGCCCCAGGAACACCAGGCCCTGCGCGGGCGCGGTCGGCCCGGCAGCCGTGCGATCGCGGCCGGCCAGGAGCCCGGCGATCCATTCCGGCGCCTGTTCTCCCGCACCCACCGGCAGCAGCGAGCCGACGATGTTGCGCACCATGTGATGGAGGAAGGCATTCGCCTGCACCTCCACGATGACCCGATCATCCTGACGTTCCACCCGAATCTCCTGCAGATCGCGCCGCGCATGGGCGGCCTGGCAATGCACCGTGCGGAATGCGGAGAAATCGTGTTCGCCGACCAGTGCCTGCGCCGCATGATGCATCAGGGCGGCGTCGAGGGGCCGTATTTCCCAGGCCATGTACTGCCTTTCGAGGCCCGGGCGCACTGAACGATTCAGGATGGTGTAGCGATAGCGCCGCGCATGGGCGGAGAAACGGGCACTGAAATCGGCCGCCACCGGCACGCACCAGCGCACCGCCATGTCAGGCGGCAGGCGCGAGGTGATGCCGAGCATCCACGCCCGGGCATCCCGGCGCGCCGCGGAATCGAAATGCACCACTTGGCAGCGGGCATGCACGCCGGCATCGGTGCGGCCGGCGCAAACCGTGTCCACGCGCGCGTCGGCCACCACGGAAATGGCATCTTCCAGCGTCTGCTGCAGGGTCGGGCCGTTGTCGCCAAGACGCTGCCAGCCGAGGTAGCGGGTGCCTTCGTATTCGACGCCGATCGCCCAGCGCGCCATCGGCGGCGCGGTTTCCATCAGGCGTCGAGCCGGTCGAGCAGTCTCCGTGCCCGCGCGGCCTGCGCCGCATCACCGGCATCGATGACTTCCGAAAGCAGCCGACGCGCGGCCACCACTTCGCCAAGCTCAAGCTGTGCTTCGGCCAACGCGATGCGCTCGTCCGCCTCCGCCGGGGAATCGGCCGCCTCGGCAGCCGGCGCCTCGGGCCATCCGGTTGCCGGGGCGACGGCATCCTGCAGCGCTGCCGGTGCAGGCGGCGCGTCCCCCGGCAGGCCGGCTGCAAACGTCGACGGCTTGCCGCTCCACGAGGGCGTGACGGGCGCGACCGGCATGGCGTCGCCGGCAGGCGATGACGGGATGTCGGCTTCGGCCTCCGCGATGGCATGGGCATCGGCCGGCGTCTCCAAGCCCTCCGGCGCCTTCCCGGCATGCGGATCGGGAAACAGGTGCGGCGAACGCGACAGGCGGTCGGCATCCTCACGCACGAAGCGCGGCTTGGTGGCGGCCGGTTCGGCCGGGCGCCGACGACGCGCCCACCAGACCGCGATCAGGCCGGCCAGCGCGGCAACGGCCAGCATCGCCAGCCCCCACAACGCCACCGAGGAACCCGCCTGTGCCGGGTTGGCTTCGAGCCGCTGCTGGGCAGCCGCCAGCTCGCCATCCTTCATTTCGATCAGGCGGGCCTGTTGCTGCTGCAGGTTTTCCAGCTCGGCCACGCGCGAGCGCAACTCCGCCACTTCGGCATCCCGCGCGATCAGGGTTTCCTGCGCTTCCTGCAGTTGCTGGGCCATTTCGGCATCTCCTTCTCCACCCGGCCCGGAGCGCGTGGCTTGGCCGGTGGCCGCCGAAGCGGCCGGAATGATTTCAAGGCGGGCATCGCGCACGCGCCAGGCGGGCGCTGCCGGGGCGCCTTCGCCGGCCTGCGCGCGCGGCGCGTCGCCGAGCGCGGCGATGTCCACCGCCTCGCGTCCGGCCCGCGCC
>JAEXAG010000030.1 GCA_023394655.1 Pseudomonadota bacterium | reverse complement strand
CGTCGGCACGCCCAGGTTCTCCTCGACTTCCTGCGCGATGCCCGGGATGGAGGCACAGCCACCGGAAAGCACGATCAGGTCGACGCGGTTGTACTCGCTGCTGGCGTAGTAGAACTGCAGCAGGCGGCTGATCTGCTGCGCCAGCGAGCCGCGGAACGGCTCCAGCACCTCGGTTTCGTAATCGTCGGGCAACCCGCCCATGCGCTGGGCGCGGACGGCGTCCTCCCAGCCCAGGCTGTAGCGGCTGGTGATCTGCTCGGTGAGCTGGCGCCCGCCGAAGCCCTGCTCGCGGGCGTACAGGCTGCGCCCGTCACGCAGGATGTTGATCGTGGTCATGGTGGCACCGATGTCCACCAGCGCGACAAGTCCGCCCTGCGGCACCTTGAGCCCGGCACTCATCAGGCTGAAGGCGTTTTCGACCGCGAAGGACTCCACGTCCATCACCTTGGCCTTGAGACCGGCCAGTTCCAGCACCGATTGCCGCATCTCGACATCCTCCGAACGCGCGGCGACCAGCAACACCTGCTGCATCCCCGGCGTGCCCGGCAGGGGGCCGAGCGGTTCGAAATCGATCCGCACTTCGTCGATCGGATACGGCACGTAGTTCGCCGCCTCCAGTTCGACCTGGGCTTCCAGCTCGTCCTCGCCGAGACCTTCCGGCATCGGGATCTGCTTGGTGATCACCGATGCGCCGGCCACGGCGGCGGCGGCAAACGTCGCCTTGCTGCCGGAGCGCTCGAATGCACGCTTCACCGCATCGGCGACGCGTTCGATCTCGACGATGTTCTTCTCGACCACCGAGTTCGGCGGCAGCGGCTCCACCGCGAAATGATCGACGCGGTAGCGGTCGCCCACGCGCGACAACTGCAACAGCTTGACCGAGGTCGAGCTGATGTCGACACCGATCAACGGTGCCTGGGTGTTCCTGACGAATCTCACGCAGCCTTCCTCCCCATCGGGTGGCGCGTGATGCACCCCCACCCGTCCATTCGTAACGGAATTTTTGCAACGATACAATAACCGGATTACAAATCAATGGGTTCCGGCAAATTCTTCAACCAGTCCACCCCCGACCATCTTCGGGCGTTCACGCCTGCGCCTTATACTGGCGAGCTTGACCGACGCAGCCACGATTGAGGACCCATGGCACGTTTCCGACGCATCCTGGCTTGGGGATTGGGCGCGCTGGCGGTTCTTGCGCTGATCGGCGCCATCGTCGCAGGCGTCGTCTACGCACGGATCGCGAGCGAACTTCCGGATGCCCAGACGCTGCGCAGCACCGAGCTGCAGGAGCCTTTGCAGGTCCTTTCCCGCGATGGCCGGCTGATCGCCATCTTCGGCGAAGGCCGCCGCTACCCGATCCGCATCGAGGACGTGCCGGAGGCGGTCAAGAACGCCTTCCTCGCCGCCGAGGACGCGAGCTTCTACCAGCACGAAGGCGTGGACTTCAAGGGCATCGCGCGCGCGGTGTGGCTGATGGCGACCACCAGCGACCGCCGCATCCCCGGCGGCTCGACCATCACCATGCAGGTCGCCAAGATGTTCTACCAGGAGAACCAGCGCCGCGATTTCCGCGCCAAGTTCGCCCAGATCCTGCTGGCGCGGAAGATCGAGCAGGAGATGTCCAAGGACGAGATCTTCGAGCTCTACCTCAACAAGAGCTTCTTCGGGCACCGCTCCTACGGCATCGCCGCCGCCGCCGAGTTCTACTACGGCAAGACGCTGGACCAGCTGACCCTCGGCGAGATCGCCACCCTGGTCGGCACACCGAAGTTCCCCTCCACCGCCAACCCGCTGACCAATCCCGAACGCAACCGCGAGCGCCGCAACGATTACATCCTGCCGCGCATGGTGCAGCTGGGCATGATCAGCCAGGCCGAGGCGGATGCCGCGGCCGCCGAAGCCATGCATGCCGCGCCGCACGAGCGCCCGGTCGAGGTGTACGCGCCCTACGTCGCGGAAATGGTGCGCCAGGAAATGATCAGCCGTTACGGCGACGACGCACTGGTGCGCGGCTACCGGGTCACCACCACCATCGACCCGGACCTCCAGGCCGCCGCCGATGCAGCGGTGGTCGCCGGCCTGCGCATCTACGACCGCCGCCACGGCTTCAACAAGGTCGAGCAGCACTTCGAACTGCAGGCGGGCGAATCCGATGCGGCGATCGGCGCACGCCTGTCGGCGATCCCGCCGCAGGCCGGCTCGGTGCCGGTGATCGTGATCGAGACCGCCCGCGACGGCAGTGCGGTGGTGGTCGGTGACGACGGCGCGCGCATCACCCTGCCCGCCTCCGCCGGCCGTCCGTGGCCCGGCAAGTCGCCGGCCGATCTGTACAAGCGCGGCGATCTGGCGCGCATCCGTCGCGCCGATGGCGACGCGAATGCCGACTGGAAGGTGGACCAGCTGCCGCGCGCGCAGGCCACGCTGGTCTCGCTGGATCCCGACAACGGGGCGCTGATCGCGCTGGTCGGCGGTTACAGCTTCGCCGGCAACAAGTTCAATCGCGCCACCCAGGCCAAGCGCCAGCCCGGCTCCAGCTTCAAGCCCTTCGTGTATGCCGCCGGCTTCGAGCGCGGCTTCAATCCCGCCTCCATCGTGCTCGATGCACCGGTGGTGTTCCGCCAGGGCAATGGCCGCGAGTGGCGCCCGCAGAACGATGGCGGCCGCTTCGTCGGCCCGATTCGCCTGCGCGAGGCGCTGGTGCAGTCGCGCAACCTCGTCTCGGTGCGGCTGCTGGATGCCATCGGCGTGGATTACGCGCGCCGCTACATCAGCCACTTCGGCTTCGATGAAAAGGAAATGCCGCCGAACCTGTCGATGTCGCTGGGCACCGCGTCGCTGACGCCGATGTCGGTGGCGCGCGGCTATGCGGTCTTCGCCAACGGCGGCTCGCGGATCAACCCCTGGTTCATCGACGAAGTGCGCGATCGCGACGGCCAGCTGGTGTTCAAGGAAAACCCGCCGACCGCCTGCCGCGGCTGCGGCGGTGCCGCGCCCGGCCGAGCGGTGGCGGCACGCCCGGAAGTGGTGGACGGCTTCAACCTCGGTGCCGCGCCGGCGCCGAAGCCGGCCACCGCGGACACGGCACAGGATGCGCCGCCCAAGCGCGCCAGCCTGCCCGAGGGCGCGGTGATGGCCCCGCGCGCGATCGACGAGCGCGTGGCCTGGCAGATGCAATCGATGATGGCCGACGTGGTGAAGCGTGGCACGGCCACCGCCGCCCGCGTGCTGGAACGCGAGGACATCGGCGGCAAGACCGGCTCCACCAACGACCACCGCGACGCCTGGTTCGCCGGCTACGGCGGCCCCTACGTGACCGTGGTCTGGGTGGGCCGCGACGACTTCAAGCCGCTGGGTCGCGGCGAGTACGGCGGTCGCGCCGCGCTGCCGATCTGGATCAGCTACATGAAGCGCGCGCTGGAAGGCAAGCCGGTGACGAGCTTCGAGCCGCCGGAGGGCATGGTGAAGGTCGCGGTCAGCGCCGGCGGGCAGTTGATCGCCGGGGGCAGCGGCGGCATCACCGAATGGGTGAAGGCCGAGGATCTCGACAAGATGGAGACCTACGTGGATTACGGCCCGGCCAAAACCACGCAGGCCGAGCCTTCCGAAGAGGCCTACGACATCTTCTGATCCGTGCCGGACCGATCCACGGCCCGGCGCCGACGCGCGGCTGACACCTTCCTCACGCACGGATGCGCTAGAGTCCGGCAAACCCCAGGGAGGACGGCCATGCATCGCGCACGCCAGCACGCCGAAACCCGCACCCGCGAGCGCCGCCATCGGCTCGCGCACGAAGCCGCCAGGCTGATGGCCGAAAGCGGCATCCGCGATTTCCACCAGGCCAAGCTCAAGGCCGCCGAGCGGCTGGGCATCTTCGAAGACGCCTCGCTGCCGCGCAATCGCGAAATCGAAGAGGCGCTGCGCGAATACCAGCGCCTGTTCCGCCACGACGACGTGCATGTCGAGCGCCTGCAGCAGCAGCGCGAAGCCGCCCTGCGCGCGATGGAGTTCTTCGCGCCGTTCCAGCCACGGTTGGTCGGTGCCGCGCTCGATGGCAGTGCCGATGCGCACAGCGCCATCTCGCTGCACCTGCACAGCGACGATCCGCATCTGGTCGCCACCTTCCTGCAGGAACACGGCATCCCGGCGGAATCGCGGATGCGCCGCGTCCGGCTCGATCGCAACCGGAGCATCGACATCGATGTCTGGCTGTTCTCGGCCGAGGATTTCAGCTTCGACCTCAGCGTGCTGCCCGCCGGCGTGCTGCGCCAGGCGCCGCTTTCCCAGGTCGATGAAAAGCCCATGGCGCGCGCATCCGCCGCGCAACTGCGAATGCTGCTGGCGGAAAACGAGATCGCCGACCACTTGGCCGAAGGCGACCTCGTCCGACGCTGAGCGTCTTCCCGCGGCCCAAGGCAAACGCCCCGCACTTGGCGGGGCGTCGCGTTTGCGGCGTGGCGTCGCCCGAGGGCGATCAGCGCTTGTCGATCGCCACGTAATCGCGGCTGGCGTGGCCGGTATAGACCTGGCGCGGACGACCGATCTTGTTCTCCGGATCGTTCTGCTGCTCCAGCCAGTGGCTGATCCAGCCGGCGGTG
Organism: Pseudomonadota bacterium; assembly: GCA_023394655.1. Lineage (GTDB taxonomy): Bacteria > Pseudomonadota > Gammaproteobacteria > Xanthomonadales > Xanthomonadaceae > Solilutibacter. The sequence goes on along the minus strand of JAEXAG010000030.1, from coordinate 14,702 downwards.
CGCGCGATGGCGAACATCACGGTGAACATCTCGGTCGGGATCTTCAGCGCCTTGTAGATGATGCCGCTGTAGAAATCGACGTTCGGGTAGAGCTTGCGCTGCACGAAGTATTCATCCTTCAGCGCGGCCTCTTCCAGCTTCATCGCCACGTCGAGCAGCGGATCGTCGATGCCGAGGTCGTCCAGCACCTTGTAGGTCATCTCGCGGATGATCTTCGCGCGCGGATCGAAGTTCTTGTACACGCGGTGGCCGAAGCCCATCAGGCGGAAACCGGACTCCTTGTCCTTGGCGCGATCGACCGCGCTCTGCACGTTCGAAGCGGTGCCGATTTCCTCCAGCATCTTCAGGACGGCTTCGTTGGCGCCGCCATGCGCCGGGCCCCACAGCGCGGCCACGCCCGAGGCCACGCAGGCATAGGGGTTGGCGCCGGTCGAACCGACCAGGCGGACGGTCGAGGTGGAGGCATTCTGCTCGTGGTCGGCGTGCAGGATGAACAGCAGGTCCAGCGCGCGCGCGGCCACCGGGCTCAGCTCGAGCGGCTCGCTCGGCACCTCGAACATCTGGTGCAGGAAGCGGGTGACGTAGGGCAGGTCGTTGCGCGGATAGGCACCCGGGAAGCCCAGGCGGTGGCGGTAGCACAGCGCGGCGACGGTCGGGACCTTGGCGATCAGGCGGATCGCGGCGAGGCGGCGCTGTTCCGGATCTTCGTAATCGAGATCGTTGTGGTAGAAGCTCGCCATCGAGCCGAGCATGCCCATCATCATCGCCATCGGGTGGGCATCGTGATGGAAGCCTTCGACGAACTGCTTGAACTTCTCGTTGAGCAGGGTGTGTCGGGTCACCTCGCCTTCGAAGCGGGTGAACTCGTCCGCGCTCGGCAGCTCGCCGTTCATCAGCAGGTAGGCCACTTCGAGGAAGCTGGACTTCTCGGCCAGCTGCTCGATCGAATAGCCACGGTGCAGCAGCACGCCGGCATCGCCATCGATGTAGGTGATGGCCGACTTGCAGCTCGCGGTGGCGGTGAAGCCGTTGTCGTAGGTGAAGCAGCCGGTTTCGCGCGGCAGCTTGGCGATGTCGATGCAGGGCTGGCCCAGCACCGGCTGGATCACCGGCAGCTGCAGGGTCTTGTCGCCGGCGCTGAGGCTGACTTCCTTGAGATCGGACATGACGGATGTTCCTCGGTTGGCGGCCCGCGTCGTGTGCTTCGACAGGCACGGGCCGGATGTGTGTCGCAACGCAACATTATGGCATACCGTTGCGAAGGGCCGGGAGCGCGACGATGGTCGAATTTCCGGAACGCAGCGTTACGGGAATTGTCGCGCACCGGCGTGGGCACGGCGTCGGAAACGAAGATGGCCGCACGGGGCGGCCATCGTTCCGGCGGGCACGGGCTTTTCCCCGCGCCGACGCGACGCTTACTTGGAAGCGTAGCGGCGCTTGAACTTGTCGATGCGGCCGGCGGTGTCGACCACGCGGTTCTGGCCGGTGTAGAACGGGTGCGAGGCGGAGGAGATTTCCACCTTCACCAGCGGGTACTCGTTGCCGTCTTCCCACTTGACGGTTTCCTTGCTGCCAAGGGTCGAGCGGGTCAGGAACTTGAAGTCCGAGGTGACGTCGTGGAAAACGACTTCGCGGTAGTTGGGATGGATGTCGGCCTTCATGACGGCACCGGAATGAATGGAATGAGCCGGCCATGATAGCGGGCTTTCACGGCCCATGCAAGCCTCCGGGCGTGGAGAAGGCACTCAGCGCGACGGGTAGAAATTGACCACGAAATCGCGCAGTTCGAGGTTTTCGTTGCCCTTGAGCGGCAGCGGGCTGGCCTTCTTCACCGCGGCCTCCACGGTGCGCCGGTTTTCCTCGCTGTAGGGGCAGCTGGGCTGGACCTCGGCCGAGAGCACATCGCCCCCCGGCAGCAGCTTGATGCGGATGGGGCAGCGCTGGCCGCGCGGGATGTCGTCCGGGCGCCGCCACTGTTTCTCGATCTCGCCGACCACCAGCGCCAGCCATTCGGCGCGGGTATCCCGGCCCTGCCCCGCCCCGCTGGCCGGGCCCGGATTGCTGCGCGCCGCGGCCCGGGCTTCGGCATCGGCCTGCTGCTGCGCACGGGCGGCGGCCAATTGGCGTGCCCGTGCCTCGCGCGCTTCGCGTTCCTCGCGGGCCTTGGCATCAGCCGCCTTGGCATCCGCGGCGGCCTTGGCGCGGGCATCGGCCTGGGCCTGCTGTTGCGCGGCCAGACGGCGTTTTTCCTCGGCGGCTTCGGCGGCCTGCCGCTCGCGTTTCTGCTGTTCGGCCTGGCGGCGCAGGGCTTCCGGTTCGCGCTCGCGGGTTTCGCGCGCGATCGCCTCCCGGCGCACCGCTTCCTGCTCGCGGGTATCAGGCCGGGCCGCGGGCGGCGGCTCGGGCGGCGCGGCGGGCGCCTGCGGCTCGGGCTCCACGGGGACATCCGGCTCCGGTTGTGCATCCACGGGCTCGCCGATGTCCTCGGGCAGCGGTTCGGCGGGCCTCGGTGGTTCGAGTTCGGCCTGTTCCTGCTCGGCCGGTTCACGCCGTGCAAGCGCCTGCCGCATCCGCGCGGAGAGCGATCCGGCATCCACCATCTCGGCCTCGACCACCGGGCCGCCGCCGGCCGGCTCCGCACTCTCGCGCACCCAACCGAGGCCGAGGAATACCAGCACGCCCAGCAGCAGGTGCAGGAACACCGCCAGCACCAGCGCGCGGGTGGTATCGGCGCGCGTTTCCCTCACCGGGCCTCCTCGCGTGCGGGCGCGACGTTCATCGGCCGGCCTTCTCCGCCGGCGTACTCATCAGCCCGGCGCGTGCCACGCCGGCTTCGGTCTGCAGGATGCCGAGCACGTCGTACACGGTCTGGTAGGCGGCATTGGCATCGCCGGCCACGTACACCGGCACGTCCGGTCGGTTGCGCACGAACGCGCCGACCTTCGCCACCAGTTCCTCGCGCGAGACCTCGCGGTTGTGGTCGCCCTGCAGGGTCAGGTACATGCGCCCGCTGCGGTCCACGCTGACCACCACCGGGTCCTCGCGGCTCTGGATGGAGCGGGCCTCGGACTGCGGCAACTCGATGTCCACGCCGAGGTTCAGCAGCGGCGCGGTGACCATGAAGATGATGAGCAGGACCAGCATCACGTCGATGTAGGGCACGACGTTGATCTCGGCCTTCAGCTTGCGCTTGCGCTGGCGACGCACGCCCATGTCCGCTTACTCCGCCTGCCGCTGCAGGATGGAGGAAAACTCTTCGGAGAAGGCGTCGTACTTCACCGCCACGCGCTCCACCTTGGTGGCGTAGCGGTTGTACGCCCAGACCGCCGGGATCGCCGCGAACAGGCCCATGGCGGTGGCGATCAACGCCTCGGAAATGCCGGGCGCGACGGTGGCGATGGTCGCCTCCTTGACGCTGGCCAGGCCCTGGAAAGAAATCATGATGCCCCAGACCGTGCCGAACAGGCCGACGTAGGGACTGATCGAGCCGACGTTGGCGAGGAATTCGAGATTCTGCTCGAGGCCGTCGATCTCGCGCGAGCCGGTGGCGCGCATCGCCCGCTGCGCGGCTTCCAGCTGCAGCCGGCCATCGCCACCACCACGCGTGCGCGATCTGTGGAACTCGCGGAAGCCGGCTTCGAAGATCGCCTCCATGCCGCCATCGGCGTTGCGCTGGGCATGGTCGTAGAGCTTGCCGAGGTCGCCGCCGGACCAGAAACGCTCCTCGAACTCGTCGGCTTCGCGCAGGGCGCGGTCGAGCACGTTCTTCTTGCGGAAGATGATGACCCACGAGGCCACCGAGGCCAGCAGCAGCAGCACCATCACCAGCTGCACCGGCAGCGAGGCGTGCAGGATCAGCTGCCAGAGGTCGAGATCGGTCGGCAGCGTCGCCGGGGCCGCGGCACGGGCGGCATCGATGGCCTCCACCGCCATCGCGCCGGTGCCGGCATCGTCCATCGGCTGGGTGGTGACCTGCATGGCGGCGTGCAAGGGCTGCATCCGTTTGTCGCTCCTCTGGGGTTCGGGTTAGACCAGCACGGCCCGCAATGCATCCGGGATCGGTGCCGGTCGGAAATCGTCGGCGGAGACCGCGGCGATCCGCGCCTCGGCCGATACCAGCAGGCGCTCGCCGATGCGGATCTCCTGGCGGATGACCAGGCTGGCACCCCGGCATTGTGCAAGATCGACGCTGACTGAAAGCAGATCGTCGAGCCGTGCCGGGGCGCGGAAATCCACCTGCATCGCGCGCACCACGAAGGAGGTGCCGTGGGCATCGCGCAGGGTTTCCTGGCCGAAGCCGAGGCCACGCATCCATTCGCTGCGGGCGCGCTCCATGAAGGCGAGGTACTGCGCGTGGTAGACCACGCCGCCGGCGTCGGTGTCTTCCCAGTACACCCGTACCGGGAGCCGGAAGCCGTCCATCAGCCTTCCTCCGCCACGAACAGGTCGGGTGCGCGGCCCTTGGGGTCGAGCCCGAGGTGTCGATACGCCTTGTGGGTGGCGATGCGCCCACGCGCGGTGCGCGCCAGGAAGCCTTGCTGGATCAGGTAGGGCTCGATGACGTCCTCCAGCGTGCCGCGCTCTTCCGACAGCGCGGCCGCCAGCGACTCCACGCCCACCGGGCCGCCATCGAAGTTCTCGATGACGAGCCGCAGCAGACGCCGGTCGAGGTCGTCGAAGCCTTCGGGATCGACCTGCAGCATCTGCATGGCGGCGGCCGCGACCTCGCGCTCGATGCGCCCTTCGGCGCGGACCTGGGCGTAATCGCGCACGCGGCGCAGCAGGCGGTTGGCGATACGCGGGGTGCCACGCGCGCGCCGTGCGATCTCGCCGGCGCCCTCGGCCTCGCAATCGATGCCGAGGATCTGCGCGGAGCGCCGCACGATGCGCGCAAGCTCGTCTGCGCTGTAGAACTCCAGCCGCTGGACGATGCCGAAACGATCGCGCAGCGGCGCGGTCAACAGGCCGGCGCGGGTGGTGGCGCCGACCAGGGTGAACGGCGGCAGGTCGAGCTTGATCGAGCGCGCGGCCGGGCCTTCGCCGATCATGATGTCGATCTGGAAATCCTCCATCGCCGGGTACAGCACTTCCTCGACCACGGGCGAAAGGCGGTGGATCTCGTCGATGAACAGCACGTCGTGCGGTTGCAGGTTGGTCAGCAGCGCGGCGAGATCGCCGGCGCGCTCGATCACCGGGCCGGAAGTCACCCGCAGGCCCACGCCCAGCTCGTTGGCGATCACGTGCGAAAGCGTGGTCTTGCCGAGGCCGGGCGGGCCGAAGATCAGGACATGGTCGAGCGCCTCGCCACGGCCCTTGGCGGCGTCGATGTAGATCTGCATCTGCTCGCGCACCGGTGCCTGGCCAAGGTACTCGGCCAGTCGCCTGGGACGCAGGCTGGCATCGACGGCATCATCCTCGCGGGTGGCCACGGGCCCGATCAGGCGGTCTTCGCTCATGCCGCCATTATGGCGGAGCCGGCCCCGCAACGGCGGCCCGCCGGGGGCTCAGATCTGCACCTGGGCGCCAAGCTCCACCAGCCGGTTGCCGGGGATGCGGAAGAAGCCGGTGGCCGGGGCCGCGTTGCGGTGCATGAGGGCGAACAGCCGGTCGCGCCACAGCGGCATGCCGCGATTGGCTCGCGCGACGATGGTCTCGCGGCTGGCGAAATAAGTGGTGTCCATCGGATCGATGATCAGCTCGCAGTGGTCGCAGCTCTGCATCAAGGCCTGCGGCACGTCCGGCGTCTCCATGAAGCCGAAGCGCACGGTGATGCGCCAGAAATCGTCGCCGATTTCATGGATGCGCAGGCGCTCGCCGCGCGGCGCATAGGGCACCGCCAGCGTGTCCACGGTCAGGAACACGTTGTGTTCGTGCAGCACCTTGTTGTGCTTGAGGTTGTGCAGCAGCGCGTGCGGCACCACGCCCTTGTCGGCGGTGAGGAACACCGCGGTGCCCGGCACCCGCACCGGCGGCGAGAGCATCAGGCCGGGCAGGAAGCTGTCGAGCTGGATGCCTTCCTTCTGCATTTCCGTGCGCAGCAGCTCGCGGCCGCGACGCCAGGTGCGCAGCAGGGTGAACAGCACGATGCCGAGCACCACCGGGAACCAGGCGCCCTGCAGGATCTTGGCGCCATTGGCGATGACGAAGGCGGTTTCGATCAGCAGGAACAGCACGCACAGGGGCAGCACCCAGCGCCGATGCATCGGCCACAGCTTGCTGGCCACCAGCGCCAGCAGCAGGGTGTCGATGAACATCGTCATCGAGACCGAAATGCCGTAGGCCACCGCCAGATTGCTGGAGCTGCGGAAAGTCAGCACCAGCCCGATCACCAGCACCATCAGCATCCAGTTCACGCCCGGGATGTAGATCTGCCCGATGGTGTCGCTGGAGGTGTGCGTGATCCGCATGCGCGGGATGTAGCCCAGCTGCATGGCCTGCCGCGCGATCGAGAACGCGCCGGTGATGACCGCCTGCGAGGCGATCACCGTGGCCGACGTCGCCAGCACGATCATCGGCCATTGCGCCCAGTCCGGCACGCCGATGTAGAACGGATTGCGGATCGCGCCCGGGTCTTCCAGCACCAGCGCGCCCTGCCCCAGGTAGTTGAGCATCAGCGCCGGGAGCACGAAGAAGTACCAGGAAAGCCGGATCGGGCGCGCGCCGAAGTGGCCCATGTCGGTGTAGAGCGCCTCGCCGCCGGTCACCGCCAGCACCACCGCGCCGAGGATGAAGATGCCGTGCCAGCCGTGTTCCATGAAGAAGCGCGCCGCCCAGACCGGGTTGAAGGCCTTGAGCACTTCCGGCTCGTGCAGCGTATTGACCACGCCCAGCACCGCCAGCGTGGCGAACCAGGCGATGGTGATCGGCCCGAAAATCCTGCCGACTTTCTCGGTGCCGAAGCGCTGGCCCATGAACAGCACCAGGAGCACCACGACCGTGAGCGGCATGATCCAGCTGCCGAGCCGCGGCGCGACGACCTCCAGGCCTTCGATGGCCGAAAGCACCGAGATCGCCGGGGTGATCACGCCATCGCCGAAGAACAGCGAGGCGCCGAAGATGCCGAAGATGCCCACCACGTAGGCCGATTTCGAGCCCTTGGGCAGGGTGCGCTGGGCCAGCGCCATCAGCGCCATGATGCCGCCCTCGCCCTCGTTGTCGGCGCGCATGATGATGGTGACGTACTTCAGCGTCACCACCAGCATCAGCGACCAGAACACCAGCGAAAGGATGCCCAGCACGGTGTCGTGGTTGGCCACCAGCCCGTAGTGCGGGGAGAACGCTTCCTTGAGCGTGTACAGCGGACTGGTGCCGATGTCGCCGAACACCACGCCGATCGCCCCGACCATCAAGCCCGCCAAGCCGCCCTTCGGCGCGTGGCCGGCGGGGTGCTGCGGGTCCGTCCCGGGGCTGTTCTGCTGGTTCATGGATACCGCCAGGGGCCTGCCAAGGCGCGAATGGTAGTCCTATCGCGCCGACCCTGCAGCGCCGGCCGCGCGGGCTTCATTTCAGGGCCGATTGCAGCGCCTTGCGGATGATCGCCTCCGGCCCGTCGCCCTCCGCCGCGGCCTTCTTGGCCATGCGTTCGGCTTCGGCGGGTTTGTAGCCGAGCTGCTGCAGGGCGATGATCGCCTCGGACAGCGCATCGCGCGGCTGGCCCGTCGCCGGCGCGCTGTCGCCGGCCAGCGCCTCCGCGCGATCGCGCAACTCGACGACGATGCGCTCCGCGGTCTTCTTGCCGATGCCCGGGATGCGGGTGAGCGCGGCCACGTCGGAGGCCTGCACCATCCGCGCGAACTCGTCCACGGAAACCCCGGACAGGATCGCGAGCGCGATCTTCGCGCCGATCCCGCTGACCCGCTGCACGTCGCGGAACAGGCGGCGCTCGGCCTCGGTGAGGAAGCCGTAGAGCGAAACGCTGTCTTCCTTCTGCGCGTAATGGGTGAACAGGAAGACCGGCTGGCCGAGCTCCGGCAGGTCGTAGAAGGTGCTCATCGGCACCTCCAGCTCGTAGCCGACGCCCTGCACGTCCACCACCAGCCACGGCGGCTGCTTGTGGATGAGCTGTCCCTTGAGTCTTCCGATCATGTTGCCTTCAACCCCGATGTATGGCGGAAACGCCGCGTCCCGAACCCGCGCGGCACCAGCGCGGGCATCGAAGCCCGCGTCCGAGCGGAGATGATGACGCGCCCACCCGCATTAGCAAGCGCCACACCCGTCCCGGGCGGCGGAACCGCTCGTCCGGAACATCGCCTTCGCCGGGCGCGATCACGCTAGCATCGGCCGGGAACACCCGGAAACCCGCTCGCTGTCGGAGGATGTCGATGAAACGTACCGCCCTGATGCTGGCTTCGCTGACCGTGGCCATTGCCCACGCCCTTCCCGCGGCAAGCGCCGCCGAGCCGGAACTCATCCCGCGCGACGCCTTGTTCGGCAACCCCGACCGCGCCGGCGTGCAGGTCAGTCCCGATGGCAAATACCTGAGCTGGACTGCCGCCGTCGATGGCGTCATGAACGTCTGGGTCGCCCCGGCCGACAACCCGTCCGCCGCACGCGCGGTGACCGATGACAAGGCCCGCGGCATCCGCGCGTACTTCTGGTCCTACCGTCCCGACACCCTGCTCTACCTGCGCGACTCGGGCGGCGACGAGGACTTCCACCTGTACGCGCTCGATCTGACGATCGGCAAGGCCCGCGACCTGACGCCCTACCCGAAAACCACCGCGCAGGTGGTCGGCGTCAGCCATCGCCATCCGGGCACCATCCTGGTCGGCATGAACGACCGCGACGCGCAATGGCACGATCTGTATCGCGTCGATCTGGCCACGGGCGCGCGAACGCGGGTGGAAAAGAACGACCAGCAGATCGCCGGCTACATGGCCGATGCCGATTACCGGCTTCGCTATGCATCGCGCGCACGCCCGGACGGCGGCGTGGACGTGCTGCGTCGCGTCGGCGAGGCCTGGGAGAAATCCGACGACATCCCCTTCGAGGACAGCATGGGCACCGCGCCCGCCGGCCTGACCACCGACGGGCGCACGCTGTACATGCGCGATTCCCGCAACCGCGACACCTCGGGCCTGTATGCCATCGACCTGGCCAGCGGCCAGCGCACCCTGCTACACGAGGATGCCCGCGCCGACGTGGGCGACGCGATGTCCGACCCGCGTACCGGCCAAGTGCAGGCGGTGGCGGTGAACTACCTGCGCCACCAGTGGAGCGCGCTGGACCCGGCCATCGCCGCCGACCTGGAGCGCCTGAAAGGCATCGGCCCGGGCCAGAGCAGCGTGGCATCCCGCACCCTGAACGACCGCACCTGGGTGGTCGCCTACGGTGCCGCCGAATCCCCGGCGGTGTATTACCGCTACGACCGCGATGGCCGCGGCGGCGGCGAACTCACCCGCCTGTTCTCGACCCGCCCGGCGCTGGACGGCAAGCCGCTGGTGCCGATGTGGCCGCAGGAAATCACCAGCCGCGATGGCAAGACGCTGGTCAGCTACCTCACCCTGCCGAAGTCGGCCGATGCCGATGGCGACGGCCGCGCGGACAGGAAGGTGCCGATGGTGCTTGTGGTGCATGGTGGCCCGTGGGCGCGCGATGGCTACGGCTACAACGGCTATCACCAGTGGCTGGCGAATCGCGGCTATGCCGTGCTGAGCGTGAACTTCCGCGGCTCCACCGGCTTCGGCAAGGCCTTCACCAATGCCGGCGACGGCGAGTGGGGCGCGAAGATGCACGACGACCTGATCGATGCGGTGGACTGGGCCGTGGCGCAAGGCGTGACCACGCCGGACAAGGTGGCGATCATGGGCGGCAGCTACGGCGGGTACGCCACGCTGGCGGGCCTGACCTTCACCCCCGAGACCTTCGCCTGCGGCGTGGACATCGTCGGGCCGTCCAACCTCCAGACCTTGCTGGCCACGGTGCCACCGTACTGGGCCAGCTTCCGCGCCCAGCTGGTCCGGCGCATGGGCGATCCGGACACCGCCCAAGGCCGCGCCTGGCTGGTCGAGCGCTCGCCCTTGACCCATGCGGCACGCATCCAGCGGCCGCTCCTGATCGGCCAGGGGGCCAACGACCCGCGGGTCAAGCAGGCCGAATCCGACCAGATCGTCACGGCGATGCAGGCCAACCGCATCCCGGTGACCTACGTGCTTTTCCCCGACGAAGGCCACGGCTTTTCCCGCCCGGAAAACGCCAAGGCCTTCAATGCGGTGACCGAGGGCTTCCTGCAGCAATGCCTCGGCGGACGCGCCGAACCGATCGGTGGTGATTTCAGCGGCTCCAGCATCAGCGTGCCGGTGGGCGCCGAGGGCGTGCCCGGGCTGCAGCAGGCGCTGCAAGGCCACGAGCAGGTGATCCGCAAGTAAGAATGGCCGGGCGACGGGGCGGCGGCGATTCCGCCCCGCCCTTTCCGCCCCGGCAGTTGTCTCAGCGCCCCCAGGCCTGCCGCGTGCCCACGCCGAGGCGCGCGGCACTGGCGCGGACGTGGGCATGGGTGATGGCCACCGCCAGCGCGTCGGCGGCATCGGCCTGCAGCTTGCCCTTGAGATTCAGCAGGATGCCGACCATGTGCTGCACCTGCGTCTTGTCGGCACTGCCCTTGCCGACCAGTGCCAGCTTGATCTCGCGCGCGGCGTAGTCCGCCACCTTCAGGTCGCGGGCCACGCAGGCGGCCATCGCCGCGCCACGCGCCTGCCCGAGCTTCAGCGCACTCATCGGGTTCTTCGACAGGAAGACTTCCTCGATGGCCACCTCGTCGGGACGATGTTCTTCGATCAGCGCCCACAGGCCATCCAGCAGCAGGCGCAGGCGTTGCGGGAAATTCTCGGCCGCCAGCAACACCAGCGGCTGGCTGTGGACATGGGCCATGCGCCCGTCCGGCGCGACATCGATGATGCCGATGCCGGTGCGCTGCGAGCCCGGATCGATGCCGAGGATGCGGAAGCGCGCGTGCGTCAATCCGCCATCTCGCCGTTGGAATACACCGCCTGCACGTCGTCCATGTCGGACAGCCAGGCCAGCAGCTTGCGCAGCTTCTCGGCCTCTTCTCCGGACACCGCGATGTCGTTCTCGGCGCGCCAGGTGACTTCGGCGAAGCCGGGCGCGAGTTGCGCCGCCTCCATCGCCGCCTTGACCTCGGGGTAGTCGTCGGGCGCGGTGATCACGTCGATGGCGCCATCGTCGTACACCGCCACGTCCTCGGCGCCGGCTTCGATCGCGGCCTCGGTGATCGCGTCCTCGTCGGCGCCGGTGTCGTAGCTCAGGATGCCCTGCTTGCGGAACATGAAGGCGACCGAACCTTCGGTGCCCATGTTGCCGCCGAACTTGCCGAACGCATGGCGGACGTCGGCGACGGTGCGCACGCGGTTGTCGGTCAGGCAATCGACGATCACCGCGACGCCGCCGGGCGCATAGCCTTCGTAGCGGATTTCCTCGTACTCCACGCCTTCCAGCTCGCCGGTGGCCTTCTTGATGGCGCGCTCGATGACATCCTTGCTCATGTTGACCGAGAGCCCCTTGTCGATCGCGCTGCGCAGCCGCGGATTCCCCCCGGGATCACCGCCACCGGCGCGCGCGGCGACGGAAATCTCGCGGATGATCTTGGTGAAAATCTTGCCGCGCTGGGCATCGACCGCATTCTTGCGGGCTTCGATCGAGGGACCACGACCCATGGGGGATAACCGTCAGTAACCGGGAAGGCTCCGATTTTACGCGATGGCGCGCGGCTGGCTGGCTGCTTCGTCGCCGTGGTCGAAGCCGCCTTCGCGCAGGAAATGCACGCTCTGGCGCACGGCCTCCGGCGAAAACATCAGTCCGCCGTGGCTGCTGTCGATGACGAGGTGGTCGCGCAACCCCGGCACGCGGGTTTCGGCCAGCGCGACCGTGCCATCGTTCGGGCCATCCAGATCGGCGATGACCCGGCCGAGGCCCAACGGCCTGCACCCGGCGATCTCGCCCACTTCCAGCGCGCTCGGCAGCTGACCGCAGCCTTGCAGCAGCAGGTCGAGATGGCGGCCGATCATCCGCCGGCCACCGCGGACGCGGCGGCTGAATCCCTTGGCGGCGGCGCTGCCGGCCAGCGGCGTGCCGAGGCACACCACGCGCCCGACGCTGCCCGATGGCAGTCCTTCGATGGCGCGCAGGGCCAGCAGGCCGCCCATGCTGTGGGCGACGACGTGAGCGCCGGGCCGTGCACGCAGCGCCGCACGGATGCGGGCCACCGCGCGGTCGGTGTCCTCCATCACGCTGAAATAGCCGAGCGTGCGCGCGTCGTAGCCGGCGAAGCGCAGTCGGCGCGCGAACCACGCCATCGACGGCGCGTGCATCCACAGTCCGTGGAGCACGAGGACCGATGGCGGTGATGGGCTTGCCATGTCGAGTCTTTCCGCTCGTGCGCCGACGCGCTTCAGCCGACGTCCCGGCGCAGGATGAATTCCAGATCCCGCGCCTCGCCGACCGGATACAGGTATTCGCCCACCTTGGCGTAGCCGTGGCGCGCGTAGAAACGCTGCGCGCCGAGGTTTTCACTCCACACCCCGACCCACAGGGCGGCCGGGCCGTTGGCCAGCATCCAGCGCGTGGCCTCGTCGAACAGTTTCGCGCCCCAGCCCCGGTTCTGCACCGCCTGGAGCAGGTACAGGCGCTTCAGCTCCAGGTCACTGGAGCGCACGTCCTCGTGCGGCAGCCCGCACGGGCCGACGAAGGCATAGCCCTGCACCGCGCCGGCATCGTCCTCAAGCAACCATGCCGCACAGCCCTGCTCTTCCAGCGCATCGACGTACTTGTCCGCGGCATAGGAAAAATCCAGATGCCAGGCCAGGTCCGCCGGCGCGTAGAGATGGCCGAAGGTCTCGGTGAAGGTCTCGCGCGAGATGCGCGACAGGGCTTCGGCATCGGCGGTGGTGGCGCGGCGGATCAGCATGGCGCATCGCCTTCCCGCACCTGCACATGCACCTCGGCCAGCTGCGCATCGTCGATCGGCGACGGCGCGCCGGTCATCAGGCATTGGGCGGAAGTGGTCTTGGGGAAGGCGATGACGTCGCGGATGGACTCGCTGCCGGCCATCAGCGCGGCGATGCGGTCGATGCCGAAGGCGATGCCGCCGTGCGGCGGGGCGCCGTATTTCAGCGCGTCCAGCAGGAAGCCGAACTTGGCGCGTTGCTCCTCCTCGCCGATGCCGAGCAGGTCGAACACCGCGCTCTGCATCGCCGGGCGGTGGATGCGGATCGAGCCGCCGCCGATCTCGTTGCCGTTGAGCACCATGTCGTAGCCGCGGCTGACCGCGGTGCCGGCGTTGGCACGCAGCTCGTCGATGGAATCGACCGCCGGCGCGGTGAACGGATGATGCAGGGCGACGTGGCGCCCGGCTTCGGCGTCCCACTCGAACATCGGGAAATCGGTGACCCACAGCGGCTTCCAGCCGTCCTCGACCAGCCCGAGGTCCTTGCCGAGCTTCAGGCGCAGCGCGCCCATGAAATCGCTGGCGGTGCGGCTATCTGCGGCACCGAAGAAAATGGCGTCGCCGGATTGCGCGCCGGCGGCGTTGAGGATGCCGGCCAACGTCTCGTCATCGAGGAACTTGGCGATCGGCGAGCTGATGCCGTCGCGGCCCTTGGCGATGTCCTCCACCTTCATCCACGCCAGGCCCTTGGCGCCGAACTTCTTGGCGTATTCGCCTAACTCGTCGATCTGCTTGCGCGACAGCGACGCACCACCCGGTGCTCGCAGCGCGATCACCCGGCCATCGGCGCTGTCGGCCACGTCGGCGAACACCTTGAAACCGCAGCCGCGGACGATCCCGGCGATGTCGGCGAACTCCATCGCGATGCGCAGGTCCGGCTTGTCGGAGCCGTAGCGGCGCATCGCCTCGGCCCAGGTCATGCGCGGGAACGGCGCGTCCAGCTCCACGCCGACCACTTCGCGGAAGACGTGGCGCACCATGTCCTCCACGGTATCCTGCACGTCGCGTTCCTCGACCCAGGCGAACTCCATGTCGAGCTGGGTGAACTCCAGCTGGCGGTCGGCGCGCAGGGCCTCGTCGCGGAAGCAGCGCGCAATCTGGTAGTAGCGGTCGAAGCCGGCCATCATCAGGATCTGCTTGAACAGCTGTGGCGACTGCGGCAGGGCGTAGAACTCGCCCGGATGCATGCGCGCGGGCACCAGGAAGTCGCGCGCACCCTCGGGCGTGGCCTTGGTCAGGATCGGGGTCTCGATGTCCTGGAAGCCGCGCGCGTCCAGCCAGTGCCGCAGCGCGCTGACCAGCTTCGTACGCGTGCGCATGCGGCGCTGCATCTGCGGATGGCGCAGGTCGAGGTAGCGGAACTTCAGCCGCGTCTCCTCCCCGGGGTTCTCGTGGTGGTGGAACGGCAGCGGCTCCGCCTTGTTCAGCACCTCGATCGCCTCGGCCACCACTTCCACCTGGCCGGTGCGGATCTTCGCGTTCACCGAATGGCGGCGGCGCACGGTCCCGGTGATGCGCAGGCAGTCCTCGTAGCCCAGCTTCTCGGCCATCGCCACGACCTCGGCATTGCCGGCCGCATCCGAAGGCTCGGCCACGACCTGGACGATGCCCTCATGGTCGCGCAGGTCGATGAAGCAGACGCCGCCGAGGTTGCGGGCGACGTCGGCCCAGCCGCAGAGGGTCACGGTCTGGCCGACCAGCGATTCGTCGACCAGGCCACAGAAATGGGTACGCATGGAAC
>JAEXAG010000029.1 GCA_023394655.1 Pseudomonadota bacterium | reverse complement strand
GCATGTCGCGGCCCCAGGCGTACAGGCCGTGGCCTTCGATGAGGTAGCCCCACATCGGGGCTTCATCCAGCGCGCGATCGACCCGCGCGGCAAGTTCGCCCATGTCCTGGGTATTGGCGAACACCGGGACTTCGATCCGGCCTTCATGGGTGGTGTTGCCTGCGAAGGCCTTCTGCAGCTCGTAGTCCTCGAAGCGCACGTGGCCTTGCGGAGCGAAGATCCGCGAGGCGACCGTCTGGGTGACCGAATGGGTGTGCAGCACGCAGCCGATCTCGGGGTAGCGCGCATAGAGCTGCACGTGCAGGCCGGTTTCGGCCGAAGGCCGCGCATCGGTGGCCACCGGCCTGCCTTCGAAATCGACGACCATCAGGTCGTCTTCGCACAGGCGGGCCTTGTGACGCCCGGACACGGTGATCGCCGCGTGGCGATCATCCAGCCGCATCGAGAAATTGCTGCTGGTGGCGGGCGTCCAGCCAGCCTGGCCAATCTCGCGCACGTTGGTGATCAGTTCGCCGGCGACGTGTCGCAGGCGCTGGGGATCGTAGGGCAGGGGGATGTCATCCATCCGCCAAGTGTACAAACAGCGCGTGTAGGCGAGGGCATCGGCGCCCGCTCGGGGATGCTGCCGGCATTCGCCGTGGCGAAGCCGGACTCAGCGGCGACGAAGGGACAGGCGGTAGCCGATCCACGCCAGCGCGACGACCACCGCGCCACCGAGGAGCATCTTGCCGTCGGACGACCACAGCAGCAGGCCGCAGGCGAACAGCGCGCCCAGGCCGAGCAGGCGGTCGCCGGTGCCGGGGCGGCGCTCCGGCGTGCCGAGCAGCAGCGCCAGGCCGGCGCCGGCATAGGCCAGCACGACCAAGGTGACGACCATTTCGATCAGCACCTCGAACTGGCCGGAGACGGTGGGCGAGAGCGTCAGCAGCGCCAGCACGGTCATGGAAGCGGCGATGATCGTGAGGCCGGTGGCCGCGGCGCCATGCCGGTTCAGCCGCCCGAACACGCCGGGCAGGAAGCCGCGTTGCGCGGCCTGCGCGCCGGATTCGCCGGTGACCAGCATCCAGCCGCCGAGCGTGCCGGTGGCCTTCAGCGTGGCCGCCGCGGCGATCATCACCGCGGCCCACGGCCCGAAGATATTGGCCGCGACCAGCGCGAAGGGCGCGCTCGAGGCCGCCAGTTCCGCCGCCGGCACGATGCCCATCACCAGCACCGAGGTGGTCATGTACACCACGCCGGCGATCGCCACGCCGCCGAGGGTGGCGATCGGCACGTCGCGGTCGGGATCGCGCACCACGCTGGCGATCATCGCGCCGGTCTCCAGCCCGACGAATGCCCAGAAGATCGGCGCCAGGGAACCCAGCATCACGCGGGCATCGGAATTGCCGGTGACGTTCCATGAGGCCTCGTAGATGGCGCGATCGAACACGCTCCAGCCGAACAGCAGCACCACGCCGACCGGCAAGAGGCCGAACACCACGCAGAACGACTGGAACTTGGCCACCGGCCGCGGCCCGAGCAGGTTGATGGCGAACATCAGCCAGATCAGCGCGATCTGGCCGCCGACCTGCACCATCGGATCGCTGCCGTCGAGCGGCAGCAGGGTCACCAGGTAGCCAAACGCGGCCACGGCGATGGCGTTGTTGCCGATCCACGAGGACAGCCAGTACATCGTGGTGGCGATGAAGCTGGCATCCCGGCCGATCGCCGGGCGCATGTAGTCATCGGGGCTGGAAAGATCCGGATGGCTGCGGGCCAGGCGCGCGAAAGCCGCGCCCAGCATCATCGCCAGCACCGTGCCGAGCAGCCAGCTGAGCACGGTCACCGCGCCGGAGCGCGCCAACGTGGCCGGCAGCAGGAAATAACCCGAGCCGATCATGTTGTTGGCGACCACGAAGGTCGCCAACACGGGGCCGATCTTCCGGACCATGGGGGCTTCAGCCATGACTGCGGTGCAGGCGGCTGTGGCGGTATCCGTAGAGCAGGTAGATGACCGTGCCGATGATCATCCAGCCCACGAACAGGTGCCAATGCTCCTTGAAGGGCTGCCAGAACAGGTACAGGCAGGCGGCGACGCCGGCCGGGCTCACCAGCCAGATCAGCGGCGCGCGGAACGGACGCTCCATTTCCGGGCGGGTGCGGCGCAGAACCAGCACGCCGGCGCACACGGTGGCGAAGGCGAGCAGGGTGCCCATCGAGACCATTTCGCCGAGCAGGCCGATCGGCAGCAGGCCGGCAAGGATCGCCGAGAGCACGCCCACCACCACGGTGCCGCGGTGCGGGGTGCGGAACTTCGGATGCACCTTGCCGAACACCTTCGGCATCAGGCCGTCGCGGCTCATGGTGTAGAAGATGCGTGGCTGCGCCATCAGCATGACCAGGATCACCGAGGCCAGGCCGGCGACCGCCGCCACCTCCACGAAGATGCGCAGCCAGCTCAGCTGTGGATGCGCGGAGAGCGCGG
Source organism: Pseudomonadota bacterium (assembly GCA_023394655.1). Classification (GTDB taxonomy): domain Bacteria; phylum Pseudomonadota; class Gammaproteobacteria; order Xanthomonadales; family Xanthomonadaceae; genus Solilutibacter. The sequence goes on along the minus strand of JAEXAG010000029.1, from coordinate 194 downwards.
TGGAGACCGGCTCGGCGGTGCCCAGCTGGGCGTAGGGCAGCAGGCCGGTCAGCACGGCGCAGACCGCGATGTAGAGCACGGTGCAGATCACCAGCGAGCCGAGGATGCCGATCGGCATGTCGCGCTGCGGGTTCTTCGCTTCGCCGGCGGCGGTGGAAACCGCATCGAAGCCGATGTAGGCGAAGAACACCATC
>JAEXAG010000009.1 GCA_023394655.1 Pseudomonadota bacterium | reverse complement strand
GGCGAGAGCAGCAGGCTGCGGGGGGAAGGCGCTTGACCGTCCAGCCAGACGAGCAGGATGTTCATTCGGGAGTGTTCCACTGGCGGGAGAGCAGCCGCGTGCGGCCATCTGCCCCCTGTTCGAGCAGACTGGCCAGCACGAGCCGGGCCGGGCCGCGGGTGACCTGCACGTGCAGGCGGAAAAGCCGGGGCCGGACTTCGGCCTGGGCAAGCATCGCGTTGTCGAGCGCGAGGGCCTGCAGCATCGGTTCGCGCCAGAAGGCGGTGACGTCCGGCCAGCCCGATGCCGGCCGTGCAGCGATCACTGCCTGCGCGGCGGCGACATCCAGCGCGCCACCGGTGAGCATCACCAGCAGCGGGGCTTGAGCGGGCAGGAGGGTGTTGACGTTGAGCGGCGCGGGGGCGTGGCCGGGCAGGGCGCAGACCCAGGGGCGCAGGCGGGCGTAGGTGTCGGGGTCGTAGCCGCGCAGGGCGCGCAGCTCGCTGGGTTCGGCGAGCCGGGTCGATGCGGTCAGGTAGCCGCCGCCCCCGCTGCGATAGGCGGCATCCTCGTGGCCGTGCGGCTGCGGCTGCTGGTCGCCGTCGATCCAGTCCACCAGCGTGTCGGCCAGTTGGCGGGCATGGGCTTCGGGAATGTCGAGCGCCTGCAGCAGGGCCAGGTACTGGCGGACGCCGGCTTCACGGCGCACGACGAATTCGTTGGCGCCCTGCACCACGCTGTTGAGGTTGAAGCAGTGGCTGGCATCCTCGACGCTGGCTTCAAGCAAGCCCTGCTCGACCGGCAGGACGAAAGATCGCTTGCCGCCTGCTGCATCCGCAGCCGCGGGCAGCCCGGCGAGTGCATCGATCCGCCGGCGCGCGAAGGCCTCGGCCGCGAGTGCATCCCAGCGCGCCTGTGCCACGGTCTCGGAGTTGCTGCTGCGCCGCAGGCCGAAGCGGATGTCGTCGAGCAGGCCGACCAGCAGCGTGGACATCACCAGTACCAGCAGCAGCACGGTGAGCAGGGCGACGCCATGCTGGCGGGCGGGCGTCTTCATTCGCCCAGCCCCGACATCGCGAAATCCTGTTGCAGCCGGCCGATGCCGTCCACCTCCATCGTCAGCCGCAGGGCTTCGGGCAGGCGTTCGCGCCCGCCCGGCCAACCGTCCTGCCAGATGCCTTCGTGGAGGTAATCGAGGCGGACATCGTGCACGCCGGCCAGGACGACGCGGGCTTCATCGGCGGGCACGCCATCCAGCGCGGTGCGCGTGGCGCGGGTGATGCGATCGCCTTCGAGCCGGTATTCCACCGATTGCAGCGAAGCACGCGCGGCCTGGCCCGGGTTTTCCCAGCCGTGGCGGACGATGGCGAACAGCCGGTCCGGTGCCCGGTCGCCACGCGGCGAGAACGCCGGCAGGTGGCGCATGCCGCCGACCTCGCGGGTGGCGCGTGGCGCTGCCTGGGCGAGATCCGCGGCCAGCAGCGCGCGCGCGCGTTGCAGTTCGCCGAGCCGTGCCATGCGTGCATGCACGATCGCCCGGCCATCGGCGGCCTGCGCCAGCACCCCGACACCGGCGGCTGAAAGCAGCGCGAAGATCACCAGCGCGACCATCATCTCCAGCAGGCTGAAGCCGGATTGCCGCTTCACCGTTCGGTCCTCAAGAGTTCCCGCTCGGCGATGATCCGCCGCGTGCCGGCCTCCTGCACCTGCACGCGGATCCGCCACAACCCGTCTTCGGCGCTGGAGATCTCCCGTCGCCACTGCCATGCGCGATCGCCTTGGCGATCCTCGCCTTCGCGGGCGGCCTGCAGTGCCGACAGTGGCTGGTACAGGCTTTCGATGGCGCGATTTTCCGCCACGATGTCGGCCAGCAGCCGGCTTTCGACGATGGCCGCGCTGCGCGCGCCTTCGCCGCCGAGGTTGAGCAGGGCCAGTGCCGCCAGCGAAAACACCGCCAGCGCCACCAGGAGCTCGAGCAGGGTGAAGCCCTCAGCGTGGCGCATCGCTTCGCACGCTCCCGTCGGCCTCGATCCGGATCGTCGCGCGGCGTCCTTCCGAGGCGAGCACCACCGGCGCGGATGCGGCATTGCCGAGCGCATCCCACTCGATCACCACGCGGTTCTCGCGCGCCGGCAGCTGCGGTTGCACGCCGCGCGGCCAGCGGCCATCGCCCAGCGTGCCGTCGGCCGGCAGCGGCGCCCAGTCATCGAAGCCGCGTTGCTCGAAACGGTAGCCACCGGCATCCAGCGTGGCGCGGACCGCGCGGGTGCCGAGGATCGCTTCATCGCGCGCGCGTGCCAGCCGCAGTGCCAAGGCATCGGCTTCGCGCGTGAGCGGCGATCCGGCATCGGGCAGGGTGAGCGCGACGACCGTGCCGAGCAGGCCCATCACCACGATCACCACCAGCAGCTCCACCAGGGTGAAGCCGCGTGCGCGAGCGCAGGGGCGGGCGGTCGTGCGAGGCATGGCCGCGGGCGATCCTCAGTTCCAGTTGCCGATGTCGGCGTTCTCGCCTTCGCCGCCTTCGCGGCCATCCGCGCCCATCGAGAACACGTCGACGCGGCCGTGCTGGCCCGGCTGGCGGTACTGGTAGGCATTGCCCCACGGGTCGGCGGGCAGGCGGCGGATGTAGCCGCCTTCGCGATAGCGTTCCGGGCGGGCGAGGCCGGCGGGCGCCTTGACCAGCGCATCGAGGCCCTGCTGTGTGCTCGGGTAGGCGAGGTTTTCCAGCCGGTAGGTTTCCAGCGCCTGCTCCAGGGTAGAGATGTCGGCGCGGGCCTTCTCGACCATCGCCTTGTCCTGGCTGGGCAGCACGTTGAGCATGACCACGGTGGCGAGCAGGCCGATGATGACGATCACGACCATCAGTTCGACGAGGGTGAAGCCGGATTGGCGGCGGGCGCGGGACATGGAGGACTCCTTGGGTGCCGGTCAGCGACCGACCATGGCGTTGAACTGGAGGATGGGCAGCAGGATGGAGAGCACAATGAGCGCCACCACGCCGCCCATCAGCACGATGATCGCGGGCTCGAGCAGGCTCATCGCGGCGCTGGTGAAGTTGACGAATTCGCCTTCGAGGTAATCGGCGGCGCGCTCGAGCATCGGCGCCAGCCGGCCGCTGGCCTCGCCGCTTGCGGCCATGTAGAGCAGGATCGGCGGGAACACGCCGGCATTGCGCATGGCTTGCGAAAGGCTGCCGCCTTCGCGGATCGCCTCGGCCATGTCCAGCGTGGCCTGCCGCAGCACGCGATTGCCCACGGTGCGGGCGGTGGCGTACAGGCCTTCCAGGACGGGCAGGCCGCTTTCCAGCATCACCGCCAACGTGCGGGCCATCCGCGCTGCATGCAGGTTGCGGATGAGCTTGCCGAGCCCGGGCAGTCCCAGCAGCCAGCCATCGAAACGCAGGCGTAAGGCATCGCGGCGCAGGGCGGCGAGGAATCCGGCGATACCCGCACCCAGCAGCAGCGCCAGCAACCAGCCCCAGCCGGTCAGGAGATCGGAGATGCCGATCACCGCGCGGGTGAGTGCCGGCAATTCGCGGCCCATCGACTCGAACTGCTCCACCACCTTCGGCACCACCAGCGTCATCAGCGCGATGACCACGCCGGTGGCCACCAGCGCGAGTACCGCTGGATAGACCAGTGCGCTCACCAGCTTGCCGCGCACGGCCTGCTGGCGCTCCAGCAGGTCCGCCAGGCGCGTCAGGATGTTCGGCAGGGCGCCGGTGCCCTCGCCGGCGGCGACCATCGCGCGATACAGCGGTGGGAAGGCATTGCCCTGGCGCGCCATGGCCTCGGACAGCCGCTGGCCTTCCAGCACGCCGGCATGCACCGCGCCCAGCGTCTGCCGGACGATCGGCCGCTCGGCCTGCCGCGAGAGTGTGCGCAGGGCTTCTTCCAGTGGCGCGACTTCCACCAGCGTCGCCAGTTGGCGAGTCGTCAGGGTGAGGTCGCGGGTGCCGAAGCGACCGCACCAGACACTTCCGGCGGGCGGCGCACTGGCCGCCCGCAGCGCGACGGCGACCAGCCCGCGCTGATCCAGCGCCGCGCGTGCGCCGGCCTCGGCGTTGGCCTGCAAGGTGCCGTGGCGAGTGCGCCCGCGGCCATCCAGCGCGGTGTATTCAAACCACTGCATCGTCGCGGTTCTCGTCGCGGGTGATGCGCAGGGCTTCCTCGACCGTCGTTTCGCCGGCGGCCACCGCGGCGCGCGCGGAATCGGCCAGCCAGTTCGCGTCCATCCGCGCGGCGGCGGCCAGCGCATCCTCGTCGGCACCGGCGTTGATCAGCCCGCGCAGGGTGTCGTCCACCACCAGTGCCTCGTGGATGCCGATGCGCCCGGCATAACCGGTATGCCGGCATTCGGCACAGCCGACGGGCTGGAACAGCGGGCCGTCGTAGTGGCGGCCCATCAGCCGCGCGGAAAGCGGGTCCGGCGTGCGCGGCGCGCGGCAGTGCGGGCACAGGCGGCGGATCAGGCGCTGGGCCAGCACCAGCCGGATGGTGCTGGCCAAGAGGAAAGGTTCGATGCCCATGTCGCGCAGACGGGTGATCGCGCCGACCGCGTTGTTGGTGTGCACGGTGGAAAGCACCAGATGGCCGGTCAGGCTGGCCTGCACGGCGATCTGAGCGGTTTCGCCGTCGCGGATCTCGCCCACCATCACCACGTCCGGGTCCTGTCGCAGGATGGCGCGCAGGCCGGCGGCGAAGCTCATCCCCACTTTGGCGTTGACCTGGGTCTGGCCGATGCCTTCGATGGCGTATTCCACCGGATCCTCGACGGTGAGGACGTTGCGGCTGCCATCGTTGAGCGTGGCCAGCCCGGCGTAGAGCGTGGTGGTCTTGCCGGAGCCGGTGGGGCCGGTGACCAGCACGATGCCGTTGGGCGATTGCAGCGCTTCGGCAAGATCGCGCAGGACCGGCGGCTGCATGCCGAGCTCGGCCAGCGGACGCACGCCCTGCGCCTTGTCGAGCAGGCGCATCACCACCCGTTCGCCGTGGCGGGCGGGCAGGGTGGAGACGCGCACGTCCAGCGCCTTGGCACCCATCGAAAGCGAGATGCGCCCATCCTGCGGGACCCGGCGCTCGGCGATGTCCAGCCGCGCCATCACCTTCACGCGCGAGACCAGCATCGCCGCGAGCCGCGCGGGCAGGCGCAGGACTTCCTGCATCTGGCCATCCACCCGCAGGCGCACCCGCAGGCTCTGCTCGTAGGGTTCGACATGGATGTCGGAGGCACCGCGACGCGCGGCTTCGGCGATCAGGCCGTTGATCAGGCGGATGACCGGGGCATCGTCCTGGCTGTCGAGCAGGTCGGCGGTGTCGGGGATCTCCCCGGCCAGCGCGTCGAGGCTGTCGGGCACGTCGAGCGCGACGTCGTCGTCGAGGCCGCCGCCGGCGTAGGTTTCGGCCAGCACGCGGTCGAAGGCGTCATCGGCCAGTCGTTCGATGTCGAAGCCGGCACCGGTCGCGCGCTGCACTTCCAGCAGTGCGGCCGGCCCGGTATCGCCGCGTACGGCCACGCGCCGGCGCGCGCCGTCGGACGGCAACAGCAGCACGCCGTGGCGCTTGGCAAAGGCATAGGGCAGGGCGGCGATCACGGCCGGATCGGCTCGCTCGGCGGCGGCAGTGCCGGCACCGTGGCGGGCGGCATCTGCGGCGGCGGGGTGCGGAAATAATCCTGCAGCAGCGCATCGACTTCGGCACGGCTGACGCCCGGGCGTTGCAGCTGCTGCTGGCGCATGTAGTCGTAGCGCGGCGCGGTGACGCGCTGGGCGTCGTGGCGGTCGCGGACGATGGTCGGGCGGATGAAGACCATCAGGTTGGTCTTGCTGCGGCTGCGCGAGGTGGTGCGGAACAGATGGCCCAGCAGCGGCACGTCGCCGAGCAGCGGCACCTTGTCCACGGCGTTGTGGTCGCTCTGGTCGAGCAGGCCGCCGAGCACCACGATGGCGCCATCGTCGGCGATCACCGAGGTCTCGATCTCCCGCTTGTTCAGCACCAGCTCCGGGATGGCGGCGCTGACCGGCCCGGCGATGGCCGAAACCTCCTGGCGCAGCTTGAGGGTGATGCCGCCGCCGGCATTGATCTGCGGTCGCACCACCAGCTGCACGCCGACATCCTGTCGCTGGATGGTGCGGAAGGCGTTGACGTTGGCACCGCCCAGCACTTCGCCCGTGGTCACCGGCACTTCCTGGCCGACGAGGATGCGGGCTTCGGCGTTGTCGAGGGTGAGTACCGAGGGCGTGGACAGCAGGTTGGAAGCCGAGTCGTTCTTCACCGCGTCGATGATCAGGCCGAAGATCAGGTCGCTGGTTTCACCGGCGATGCCGGCCAGCCCGCCGTTGTATTGCAGCAGCGAACGCGCCGCGGAGGCGACGATGCTGGAATCTCGCTGGCCCTCGCGCCAGGCCGCGGCGCCTGCCGCCAATTCGAGGATGCCAGGGCGCTGGGTACCGCCGAACTGGGTCGTGCCCAGCGGTACGCGGCCATCCTTGCCGCCCAGCATCAGCTGGCTGCCCAACCGCTTGGCGGCCTCGTCGGAGATCTCCACCACCAGGGCTTCGACCAGCACCTGCTCGCGGCGCGAGTCGAGCTGCTGGATCACGTCCACCAGCATCCGCTGGGTCTCGGCATCGGCATTGATGATGATGGCGTTCGCGCCGGGGTAGCGGGCCACGCGCGCGCGGCGCCCCGGCCCGAGGGCCAGCGTGGCACCGAGCGGTGCCGCGGCCGGCAGGCTGGCCGCCGCGGCCTGCGCCGGCGTGCCCTGCGCGGACAGGCTTGCCGGCGGCGCCATCAGCGGCACGTTGGCCGCCGGTGCCACTGCCACCGGCGGGCTGCCGTCTTCCTGGCCGATCACCTGCTGCAGGACAGGCAGCAACTCCTCGGCGCTGGCGTGCTGCAGGCGCACCACGCGCACGTCGCCGGCATCGGCGCTGCCATCGTCCAGGTCGCGGACGATCTGCCGCACTTCGGCCACCAGTCGCGGCTCGCCACGCAGCATCAGCGCATTGCTGGTCTCGACCGGCATGGCGTTGATGCCGGCGCTGCCGTACATGCCGTTGACCACGCCGGCCAGTTCGCGGGCGGAGCTGTTGCGCAGGCGCACCACTTCGGCGCGATTGTTGTCCACGTCGATCTGCGTGACGAGCTGGCGCAGCCGGCGCAGGTTGTCGGCGTAATCGGCCACCAGCAGGCTGCCGCCGCCCGGTGCGGGCGTGACCACGCCGCCGCGGCTCACCAGCCCGCGCACCGCTTCGGCGGCGGCCTTGGCATCGATGTGGCGCAGGCGGAACACCTGGGTGGTGAAGCCGGCGAGTCCGCCACCGAGCGATGCGGGCTGCTGGGCCGCGCCTTCGTCGGGCACCACGCGATATATGCCGTGGCCGCTCGGCACCGCGACCAGTCCGTTCGCGCGCAGCAGCGCGACCAGCACGCTCAGCAGCTCCGAAGGTGACATCGGCGCGTCGTTGCTCAGGCTCACCGTGCCCTGCACGCGTGGATCGACGAGGAAGGTGGTGCCGGTGGCGCGGCCGACGTCCTGGATGAAAGCGCGGATGTCGGCGTTCTGGACGTTCAGGCTCACCGGCGCCTGCTGCGGCGTGGCCGTCAGCGGCGCGAACAGGAGCGAAGCGCCGAACAGCAGCGCGCAGGCGGTCAGACGGGGTTTCAAAGCGGTGTCGTCCGGATCTTGAGCGTTTGTGGCTGGCCGTCGCGTTCGACGGTCAGGGTGGCCTCGCCACTGCGGGCGAGCTCTTCCTGCAATTCGGTGATGCGTTCGGCATCCAGCGGGTTTCCGTTCACCGCGGTCAGCACGTCGCCCGGCTGCAGGCCGGCCTGCCGGAGCACCGCGGCGTCGCCGCGCGGCACCAGCGTGTAGCCGGTGATGCGGCCATCGCGGGTGGCGGGTACCAGGCCGGCCTGCTGGACCAGCGCCTCGGGTGATATCGAGGGCGTGGCGGATGGCGTCGGCGAGGCAGAAGGCAGCGTCGTTGCCGCTGCCGGGGAGGCGGAGGGTTCGATCGGCATCGGCGCCAGATCGAGCCGGCGACGTTGCCCGGTCGCATCTTCGAGGACGACGTGATCGCCGGCCACTTCGGCCAATCGCCAGCCGTTTTCCAGGGTTTCGCCGAGGCCCAGCGAAACCTGCGGCCCGCCTTCCACCTGGAGGATGGCCGATGCCGGCGGCGGGCTCAGGCGCACGCCGAACAGGGTGATGCCCGATTGCGTCGAGGCCGGCATCGCGGCGGCGGCGAACAGGCTTTGCGCACTGGCGAGGCGTGCGGAGGATGCGATCGCCTGCGCGGCGGGTTCGCCGATCGGAGCCGGCGGGACGAGGATCAGCCACGCCAGGCGTGCGGCCTGCCAGGCCAGCAGCACCAGCAGCAGCCCGAGCAGCGGGCCGTGCAGTCGTTCGGAGAGATCGGTGCCCCGTGGCAGGTCCCGGAAGCGGAGAAGCGAAGGGTTCACTGGGCGGGCTGGCGAGGAAGCATGTCGCGCTAGCCTAAGAAGGTTTCGTGACGCATTTGTTTCAAGTTGCGCACGACCGTCATCCGGGCGAAAGAAAACCCCGGCCGGAACATGCCGGCCGGGGCTTCGCGTCACGGGATCAGAAGCTCGCGGAGAGCCCGAAGGAGTAGCTGGCGCCGCGCTTGTAGCGATGCACGTCCACGTTGGTGCCGTTCTGCTGCTGGTACTCGCGGTAATCGGTATCCAGCAGGTTGCGGCCGGAGAAGCTCAGGGTCAGCTCGGTGCCGCCCAGGGTGATCCCCTTGCGCAGGACCAGATCCACGCCGGTGCCGGGCTTTTCGCGGTAATCCGGTTGGTCGGCCGGCGTGCGCGCGCTGACGCGATCGCTCACGTGGTTGATCACCAACATCGCCTGGCTGCGGCTGGAAGGGCTTTCCAGGCCGAACTGCAGGTTGCCGATGTGTTCGGACTGGCCCTGCATCACCTCGCCATCGTTGACGAACAGGCGCGCATCCACCGGCTGCGGGTGCATGAACAGCTGCACGGTGTCGCCATCGCGCGCGCTCAGGCGGGATTTCGACCAGGTGTAGT
>JAEXAG010000095.1 GCA_023394655.1 Pseudomonadota bacterium | reverse complement strand
TTTCCCTCGGCATTCATGGCTTGCCGCTACCATAGGCGATCCCCATGGAGCCCGGATGAACATGAGCCGCAAGACCCTGCCCGTCGCCCTGATCCAGGAACGCAACCACGGAGACGCCGAGGCCAATCTGGCGGTGGTCGAATCCCGCGTGGCGGAAGCGGCGAAACAGGGGGCCAAGCTGGTCCTGCTGCAGGAGCTGCACAACGGCCCCTACTTCTGCCAGCACGAGTGCGTGGACGAGTTCGACCTCGCCGAAACCATTCCCGGACCGAGCACCGAGCGCCTCGGCAAGCTGGCCAGGCAGCATGGCGTGGTGCTGGTGAGCTCGCTGTTCGAGAAGCGCGCCACCGGTCTGTACCACAACACCGCGGTGGTGTTCGATACCGATGGCAGCACCGCCGGCAAGTACCGAAAGATGCATATTCCGGATGATCCCGGTTTCTACGAGAAGTTCTATTTCACGCCCGGCGATCTCGGTTTCGAGCCGATCGATACCCGCCTCGGCCGCCTCGGCGTGCTGGTGTGCTGGGACCAGTGGTATCCGGAGGCGGCGCGCCTGATGGCGCTGGCCGGTGCCGAACTGCTGCTCTACCCCACCGCGATCGGTTGGGATCCGGATGACGAGCAGGCGGAAAAGGATCGCCAGCGCGATGCCTGGATCCTGTCCCATCGGGGGCACGCCGTCGCCAACGGCCTGCCCGTGCTTTCCTGCAACCGGGTCGGCCACGAGACCTCGCCGCTGGGTGCGTCGGGGATCGATTTCTGGGGCCACTCGCACGTGCTCGGGCCGCAGGGCGAAATGCTGGCCCAGGCCGGCACCGAGGCAACCCTGCTGATGGCGGAAGTGGACATGGGTCGAAGCGAACACGTGCGCCGGATCTGGCCGTTCCTGCGCGATCGCCGCATCGATGCCTATGGCGACCTGACCCGGCGTTACCGGGATTGAACGCCGTTTGCGCGACGCCTGCCACGCGGCCACCCCTGAAGATCCACGCAAGCTGTCGAGCCCGATGACCCCAGCCCAGACCGATTGGCGCACCCAGCCGCACCTCGTGGTCGAACGCGACGGCGTGCATTACACCCTGCTCGGCACCGCGCATGTCTCCCATGCCAGCGTCGAAGCGGTCCGCGCGGCGATCGACGGCGGCGAGTTCGACGCCGTGGCGGTGGAGCTGGACGCGCAGCGCCATGCGGCGATGAACGACCCGGACCAGCTTGCGCGGCTGGACATCGTCAAGGTGATCCGCGAGAACCGGCTGCCGATGTTCGCGGCAAACCTCGGCTTGGCCGCCTACCAGCGCCGTCTGGCCGAGCAGCTGGGCATCGAACCCGGCGCCGAGCTGAAGACGGCCGCGAGCGAGGCGGCCGCGCGCGGGTTGCCGATGCACCTGATCGACCGCGAAGTCGGCCTGACCTTCAAGCGCGCTTCCGAACGCCTCGGCTTCTGGCAGCGCGCGAAAGTCGGTGGCGGCATCCTCGCCTCGCTCCTGTTCGATGAAAAGGTCGCCGACGACGCCATCGAGAAGCTCAAGGAAGGCGACATGCTCGAGGCGAGCTTCGCCGAGTTCGCCAGCGACAGCCCGGTGCTCTACGAAACCGTCATCGCCGAGCGTGATGCCTACATGGCCGCACGCTTGCGCGAGACCGCCGGGGATTCGCGGCGCGTGCTGGCAGTGATCGGCGCCGGCCACCTTGCCGGCACGGCCCGCCATCTGGCCGAAGACCGCGACGCCCCCGCCCGCATCATCGAACGGCTGTCCACGCAGAAGCCGAAATCGGACATCCCCTGGTTCACGATCCTGCTGGCCGTATTCGTGCTCGGAGGATTCGGCTGGGGTTTCTGGCAGGGCGGGCTCGATGTCGGTGCCGGCCTGATCGGCTACTGGGTCGCGCTGACCGCCGGCTTCGGTGCGCTGGGTTGCCTGCTTGCGGGTGGTCATCCATTGAGCGTTCTCGGCGCGGCCGTGGCCTCCCCGCTCACGCCGCTGCATCCGGCAATGGCCTCGGGCATGGTGAGTGCGCTGATCGAAGCCGGCCTGCGCAAGCCCACCTATGCGGACTTCATGGCGCTCCGGGACGACGTGACCACGGTGCGTGGCGCGTACCGCAATCGCGTGTCGAGGATCATGCTGGTGTTCTTCCTCACCAACTTCGGCACGGTGATCGGCGTCTGGCTGGGGGGCGCGAAGATGCTCGGCAAGCTGGTCGGCTGACGCGACGCCGACCGCGACGTTGCGGCTCAGCCGAAGTTGGCGACCCCGTGCGGGACGTGCCCCGCGGCGACGTGGCGGCGTGCCGAATCGATGTTGTGCAGCGAATCGTCGAAGAAGATATCGGCGCCGAATGCGTCGAGGAAGGCCCCCTTGTCGCGGCCTCCGAGGAAAAGCGCCTCGTCCAGGCGCACGCCCCATTCGCGCAAGGTGCGGATCACCCGCTCGTGCGCCGGCGCCGAACGCGCCGTGACCAGTGCGGTGCGGATGGGGGCGTCGTCGCCCGGCGGCCAGACTTCCTGGAGATCGTGCAGGGCCTGCAGGAAACCTCGGAACGGGCCGCCCGAAAGTGGCTCGCGCGCGCGCTCGCGCTCGTGGATGCCGAAGGCCTCCAGCCCCTGCTCGCGGGACACGCGCTCGCCTTCGTCGCCGAAGATCACCGCGTCGCCATCGAAGGCGATGCGCAGCTGGTCGTGGCGCCACTCCGGTGCCCCCGACGGCAGGATGGTGGCTGCGCCGATCCCTGCCTCGAGCGCGCGTCGCACCGATTCCGGGTTCGCGGAGAGGAACAGCTGCGCGCCGAACGGGCGGATGTAGGGCCACACCGGCGCGCCGGAGGTGAAGGTGGCGCGGCGGATGTCGAGGCCGTGGTGCTGGATCGAATTGAAGATGCGCAGGCCGGTATCGGCGGAGTTGCGCGACAGCAGGATGACTTCGGCGCGCGGCGCATCGGCGGGCGCATCCACGTTGAGCGCGAGCAGCTTGCGCACCAGCGGGAACGCGATCCCGGGCGCCAGCGGCTCGTCCTCGCGATCGCGCTGGTAGGCGCTGAAGGCCGCCACGCCTTCGCGTTCGAACAAGTCGTGGCTGTCCTCCATGTCGAACAGCGCACGCGCTGTGATGGCGACGACGAGAGCTTGCACGGGCGGTGGGCTTTCCATGCGGCAAGCATGCCAGATGCACGTCGCAAAACCCGAGACTAGCGCTGGAATACCACCCGCTCGGGTTGGTGCAGGGCGTAACCCTGTGCGAGATCGACGCCGATTTCGGACAGCCGCGGCAGCATCGATTCATTCGACACCCATTCCGCGATGACCAGCAGATCGCGCTGGTGGCCGATGTCGGTGACCGCGCGGACGATCGATTGCGAGATCGAATCTGCCTCCAGATCGCGCACGAAGCTGCCATCGATCTTGACCACGTCGAGGTCAAGATCCTTGAGGTAGGCGAACGAGGACATGCCCGAGCCGAAGTCGTCCAGTGCCACGCTGCAGCCGGCTGACCGCATGCGCGTGGTGAACGCCGCCATCGAGGACAGATTGCGCACGGCGACGGTCTCGGTGATTTCGAAGCACAGCCGGCGCGGGTCGATTGCGTGGTGATCGACCAGTGCCAGGATGAACCCGGCCAATCCTTGGTCCTCCAGCGTGGCGCCTGAGAGATTGATGGCACAGCGTCCGAGCCCCGCGCCCGCCGGATGCAGGCGATCGAGGTTGCCAAGCGCGGTGGCGATGACCCAGCGGTCCAACACGGGCATCAGCCCGTAGCGCTCGGCGGCGGACATGAAGGCACCGGGCAGCAGCACCCGCCCGTCCTTGCCCTTCTTCCGCAGCAGCAGTTCGATGCACGGGCCGTCCGGAACAGGTCCGCCGGAGACCGGGCGGATTTCCTGGTAATCGAGCAGCATGCGGCCCTCGGCGAGCGCGGCCCTGAGTCGGGCGACCCATTCCATCTCGCTCAGTCGCAGTGCGCTGGCATCGTCACCGGGCAGGTGGAAATGAACCCGGTTGCGGCCGGCCTCTTTGGCCATGTAGCAGGCGGTGTCGGCCAGTGCGAAGAGTTCCTTGACGCTGCCTCCCGCATCCGAAAGCATCACGCCACCGATGCTGGCGCTCACCAGGTAGTGGCGGGATTCCCAGCTGAAGGCGTGGCCGTCGAGGCGACGCCGGATCCGCTCGGCGATGTCCTGGGCCGCGGCCGCGTCCTTGATGTTGCGCAGCAGTATGCCGAATTCGTCGCCGCCCAACCGGGCGACCACGTCGTGGGCGCCGGTCTGTTCGCGCATCATCCGCGAGAGCTGGACCAGCAACTCGTCGCCCGCCACGTGGCCGGACGTGTCGTTGATCAGCTTGAACTGGTCGAGATCGATGTACAGCAGGGCATGCAGCGCACCCCCATCCTCGGCCATCGCCTCGCGCACGCGCGCCTCGAACTCGCTGCGGTTGTAGAGGCGCGTGAGGGCATCGTGACTGGCCTGCCACATGAGCCTCTCGGTCAGGCGACGGTGCTCGGAAACATCGCTGGCCACCAGCAGCCACATGTCGTCCCCGTCGAGACTGATCGGCGTGAGCGAGACCCGCGCCCAGAAACGCCCGCCTTCGGCCGTCGGCAGTTCCAAGTCCAGGTCGTCGACCTCGGACTGCTCCAGGCGACTGGCCAGTTCCGCGAGATCGTCGGTGGCGAGGATGGTCGACAGGCTTTCGCCCTCCACCTCGCCCAAGCGGGTGCGCGCGGCGAGGTTGGCATGGGTGACCAGGCCGCTGGAGCGATCCGCCGTCAGCACCAGGGTCGGCAGCATTTCGTTGAGCCGCCGGAATCGCTCCTCGCTGGCGCGATATCGCTGGCCCATCGCGCGGCCCATGCTGATCGCGCGCGCATGCGTGTCCAACACCGACCAGACCAGAGCAGCCAGCAGCAGGCTGGAAATCAGGCCTTGCCAGAACGTGCGTGATGCCCCGCTTTTCACCTCGACCAGATCGAAAATCCTGACCTGCCAGCGCCTGCCCCCGAAATCGAGCGCTTGCTCGAAATCGGCGCGCCCGTGGGTGGTGCGGCCCCGGTGGAGAAGCATCGGCGCGCTTGGCGTCGTCACGTCGGTCACCTCCACGTCGAGCCGGTCGGCGCCGCTGCCTTCGAGTGCGTCAGTGATGAGCGTTTCGATCAGGAAGGACACTGCCACCGAGCCGCGGAACAGTCGTCGTCGTGCCTCGAGGGTGCCCGGAGTCACGCCGCCGTCGTATACCGGCAGGCGGATCAGAACGCCGCGCCGTACATCGCCGGGGGCCTGCTGCAGCAGGCGGAACGGTGCCGTCATGCGCGCCTGCCCGCTGTCGCGCGAGAGGATCGCCACTTCGAAGTTCGCCGGCTGCGCAGCGACATCCCGTCCGACCAGAGCGGCATTCGGGCGCAACGGTGCCACCCGTGTGGTCACCAGACCGACTTGTTTGCCGGGTTCATGAATCGCGTCGGAATACGACATCGCCATCAGGCTCGGAAAGTAGTGCTCGGAATCGAGCGTCTCGAAGAAGCGCAGGAATTCGTCCTGGGTCATTTCCTCCGAGGACATGAGGGCGGCTTGGGCGGACCGCGCGACGAACTCGCTCGCCTTGAGGTGGCGCTCGATCATGGTGTAGGTATTCTGCGCGGCATCGGAAAACACCCGTTGCCGCTCCTGAACCTGGCGCTCCTGGCTGGCGGAGGCAAACCACAGGGTGATCGCGAGGCCCACCGCGAACGCGATCATCGCCCAGGCCCAGGCCGGCAGGCCGAGATCGTTGGCGCGCGGCATTGGCGCGGGTTCGTTCGTTTCCCGTCTCATCGGCGCGGCCAGTCGTGGATATTTTCGCGGACGACATCCGCAAGGCGCATCAATGCGGGAGATTTCGCGCCCTTCATGCGACGAACTGCTCCGCGAGGATGCGCTCTTCGAGATTGTGTTCGCGGTCGAACAGCAGCTTCACCGTGCGCTGGCCGGATTCGCGGATCGTCACCTCCACCACGTCGCGGACTTCATGCGAATCCGCGGTCGCGCTGACCGGACGCTTGTAGGGATCGAGCACTCGGAACCGCACCTCGGTTTCGGCGCGCAATACGGCGCCGCGCCAGCGCCGCGGGCGGAACGGCGCGATCGGCGTGAGCGCGATCACATTGGCACCAAGCGGCAGGATCGGGCCGCCGGCGGAGAAGTTGTAGGCGGTGCTGCCGGCCGTGGTCGCGGCCATCACGCCATCGCAGATCAACTCATCGAGCCGGTTCTGGCCATTGAGATCGATGGCGATGTGCGCCGCCTGCCGTGTCTGCCGCAACAGCGACACCTCGTTGTAGGCCAGCGAGGAGACGCTCGCCCCCGATTCGGTCTGCGCGGTCATTTCCAGCGGGCGCAATACCGCGGGCTCCGCGGCTTCGAGACGCTCCGGCAATCCGTCGATGCGATGCTGGTTCATCAGGAAGCCGACGGTGCCGAGCTTCATGCCGTACACCGGTTTGCCGAGCACACCGTGTCGGTGGAGCGTCTGCAGCATGAAGCCGTCGCCGCCCAGTGCCACCAGCAGGTCCGCATCCTCGGGCGCGTACTGGCCGTGACGACGCGCCAGCTCGGCCTGCGCGGCCTGCGCGTCGTCCGCAGGGCTGGCGAGGAAGGCGATGTGAGGTGTCCCGGTCATTGACCGGAGCATAGCGCGGCTGGAAGGCTCCCGGAATGCCCTCAGGCCGGGCTGGCGGACGCCGGCTTGCGCGCGAAGCCGAAGTTGCCGTCGCTTTTCACCGTCACGATCATGCGGACCATGTTGGTCGGCAGCATGAGTTCGATGTCGATGCTGCGACCGTCGCCGCCGTCGGCTTCGAGCGTCATCTCGATCAACGCGCCACCGGTATCCACTTCGCGGCACAGGACGTGCGGATCGCCGGCCGTGCTCAGATACGGGCGGATGATGTTCCCCAAGGCCTCGACCGCGGCCGGGAACAGGTACACCGCATAACCGTCGCGCGGGGTCAGCAGCGTGTGCGGATGCGCTGCCTCGCCGACCAGTTGCGGCTCTTCCGGCACCACGGCCGGTGGCGGAATCACGGCGATTTCACCGGCCGACTCCAGCGTCTGGGTGACCTGCGCGCCATCGGCGGGCTTCCCGGCCCAGTCGGTGGCCGGCTTGTTGTCGTCCTGCGTGTTGCTCATCGACCATCCTCCATCAGCTTCACCTCGAGCGCGGCGGCCGCGTTGCGGGCACGCTCTCGCGCGAGTTCGATGGAGTCTGCCTTCGCCAGCGTGACGGCCACGCGGCGCTGGCCGGCCACCTTCGGTTTGC
>JAEXAG010000057.1 GCA_023394655.1 Pseudomonadota bacterium | reverse complement strand
TGGTCCACACCCTTGAAGCGCTGCTCTCGCATCCGCGCATCGCCGGCGCGATGGTCGTGCTGCCCCCGGCAGACGCCAGCTGGCCCGCCGGCTTCGTCGCCCTGCACGGCAAGCCGGTCCTGACCTGTACCGGCGGCGCGACGCGGGCCGCTTCAGTGGCCAACGGACTGGCGGCATTGCCGGCCGATGTCGCCGCGGGTGACGCCGTGCTGGTCCACGATGCCGCGCGTCCGAACCTTGCCCATGCCGATCTGGATGCCCTGTTCGAGGCGCTGGACGCGGGCCCGGAAGGCGCGATCCTGGCCGCGCCGGTGCGTGACACCCTGAAGCGCGCCGATGACAGCGGGCGTATCCGCGCCACCGAACCGCGCGACGGCCTGTGGCGGGCACTGACGCCGCAGGCATTTCCGCGCCAGTCGCTGGCCGATGCACTGGCCGCCGCTTCGAAGGCGGGCATCGAGCCCACCGACGAAGCCATGGCGATGGAGCTGGCCGGCCGCAGCGCACGGCTGGTGGCAGGCCGCGAGGACAACTTCAAGATCACCACACCGGCCGATCTGGAACGCTTCGCCTGGCTTCGGGAACGCGCCGGCTGAAGCAGCGTCGGGCGGGATGCGGCCCGACGGATCGACGTGACCGTTCCGCCGATCGGTTTCGATGGCCTCAGCCGCCCATCGGGATCCGCAATTCCGCGATGAAGCGGCCGTCAAACGCCCGCGTCTCCAGCCCGCCGCGGCCTTCGGAGAGCGCCTCGATGCGCGCCCGCGTCGCCGCCAGACCCACCCGATGCCCCGGTGCATCGCGGCCCGCATCGCCGGCCACCGGGTTTTCCACCCGCAGCCGCAAGGTGCCATCGATGGGCGTTGCCTCGATTCGCACCATACCGCCGCCCGGGAGCCGCTCCACGCCGTGCCGCACCGCGTTTTCCACCAGCGTCTGCAAGGCCAGCGTGGGCAGGCGCACCGAGGGCAGGGGCGAGGGCAGCTGCCATGCGACCTGCAGCCGCTCGCCCAGCCGCAGGCCCTCGATCTCCAGATAGCGCCGGGTCAGGGCCAGCTCTTCCGCCAGGCCGTGCTCGCCGGAGCCGGAAAGCGCGGCCCGGAACAGATCGGAAAGATCCAGCAACACTTGTTCCGCACGCCCCGGTTCGGTGTGCACCAGCGCCGTGGCGGTGTTGAGCGTGTTGAAGAGGAAGTGCGGATCCACCCGTGCCCGCAATGCGTCCAGTTCGGCCTGCTTGGCGCGGACGGCGAGGAGGCGCGAACGCCAGTGGTTCTGGAATGCCAGTGCCGCCAACGTGCCGGCAACCGCCATCAGGCCCGCCGCGCGCAGCCAGGATTGCAGCAATGCCTCCTCGGGCGCGACCAGCACGCCCGGCAGGAACTTCCAGACCGCCACGCTCAGCAGGCTGGCGACCACCCCCAGCAGCAGGACCGCCAGCCATGCGACGTGCTGCGGGGGAATCCGCCGCAGCCGCTGCCGTGCCAGGTACAAGCCGCCGAGCGTGAGCAGCGTGATCCACTGGATGAGCAGTGATACCAAGCCGAAATAGACCCAGCGCGGCAAGGAAACGCCCGGCGCCAGCGCCAGCATCACCGCCAGGGCTTCCCCGGCCAGCAATACCCACATCACCGCCGGCGCCTTCCAGAGCAGGTCCAGGGGATGCGGGGTGGCGGGAGGTCGGCTTTCGTCCGGCATCCCCGCATGGTAGCGCCACGAATGCCGCTCGTCGGCCCAGCGGGACGCCTGTCCGATGCCGGTCGCCTTGTGCGACGGCCTGCCTAGACTTGCCATCGCCATATGGGGATTTTCATGCGCGCATATTTTCCAATCCGGCCCGCTGTTGGCGATGCCCGCCGGCAACAGGGCTTCAGCCTGCTGGAACTCATGGTGACGGTGATCGTGCTTGGCCTGATCGCGGCCATCGCCGTGCCCAGCTTTGCCGAACTGCGGCGACGCACCGCACTCAGCACCAGCGCCAACGAGATCGTCGCGGCCGTGCAGACCGCCCGGATGGAAGCCATCCGCCTCAATGCCCCGGTGGAAGTGGCCTGTGCCGGTGCCGGCTGCGCCCAGAACCGCTGGGAAAGACTGCAGGTGCGGCAGGGCGCCACGGTCATCCGGGAACACGCGTTCCCGACCGGCGTGACCGTGCGCGGCAGCACCAACGTGGCCGGCAACAACAACCGACTGCGCTTCGGGGCGGATGGCTTCGCCTCGATGGGCGCCAGCCGCGCCGGGGCCATCGGTGCCTGCTCCACGGAAATGCGCGACGCCACCAACGGCGTGGACGTGATGGTCAACGTCAGCCGCGTCAGCACCAACCGGCGCGCAGCCACCAGCGCCTGCAACGCGCCCCCCAATACCCTGACCTCGGATAGCCGGCAATGAGCGCTTCTGACCCCCGTTTCGCCGCCCGCCAGCAGGGCGTCGGTCTCATCGAAGTATTGATCGCCGTGCTGATCCTCGGCATCGGCCTGCTCGGAATCGCCGCCTTGCAGGCCGTCACGCTCCGCAACGCCGGCGGTGCCGCCGAGCGTTCCATGGCCACCATCCAGGTCTATTCGCTGCTCGACCAGCTGCGTACCGACAAGGCCAACGCGGCCAATTACAACACCGGTAATGCCTTCGCCTGCGGCCGCTACGCCGTCAAGGACGGGGCCGGCAACAGCCAGCAGGTCAATGCGTCGCTGGATGCCTGGCTGGCGCAACTGCAGGGCTCGCTGTCTCCCTCCGCCTGCGGGCGCGTGGCCTGCGAGCAGGTGGGCACGAGCACGGATTGCAGCATCGCCGTGGCCTGGGACGCCTCGCGCGTGTCGGGTGGCCGGATCCAGCGCGAAAACGAGGATGCCCCCGCCGAAGGCGAGGAAAACCAGCAAACCCTTGAAATCCGGACCCGGCTCTGAAAATGGAAAGAATCGCCATGAAACCGATCCGTCATTCGCGCCGGCAGGCGGGCTTCACCCTGATCGAGCTGATGATCTCGCTGGTGCTGGGCCTCTTGGTGGTGGCCGCCGCGGGCGGGCTGTTCCTGACCAACCGTCAGGTGTACGCCGCCAACGAAACGGTCAACCGCATGCAGGAGAGCAGCCGAACGGCGTTCGAGCTGATGTCCCGCGACATCCGCGAAGCCGGCGCCACGCCGTGCATGACCGGCCTGGGCAATACCGTGAACATGCTGACCAATGCCGCCGGCAGCGCATTGTGGCAGGACTACGGCCGCGGCCTGAGCGGCACCGACGGGGCGAATGGCGACACCCTCACCCTGTACAGCGGCACGGGTTCGGCTTCGATGCGGATCACCGAGCATTCCGATTCGAGCGCTACGCTCAATGTCAGCAGCACCGCAGGCATCGCCGAGGGCGATGTGTTGCTGGCCTGCAACCCCGAGCTGTCCGTCATCTTCATGGTCACCGGCGTCACCGACAACGGGCCCGGCATCGAGCACGACCCGGTACAGGGACAGGCCATCAACGGCGTCTCCAACGCCGACAGCCGCTTCTTCTTCGACAACGAATGCCTGACCAACAGGGTGAAGGGCAATACCTGCCACTACTGCTTCGTGCCCAAGGCTTCCAATCCGAACTCGGGCAACTCCGGCGGCGGCTCCTGCGGCGCCAAGGGCCGTGGCCCTGCGGTGGTGGCCCGCCTGAGCGGCGTGCGTTGGGAGCTGCGCAACAACGGCCGCGGCAGTCGTTCCCTTTACCGCGTGCCGCTCTCGCTCAACAGCATGGCGGCGGCCACCCCGGTGGCCGGCGCGGAAGCCGAAGTGGCGGAAGGCGTCACCAACATGCAGCTCACCTACAAGATGCAGGGCAGTAATACCTACCAAGACGCCAGCAGCATCGCCGGCGATGCCTGGAAGAACGTGGAAGCCGTGCGGATGGTGCTGACGCTCAGTGGCGTTCAGGGCGCGATGAGCGCGCGTGACGTGCAGGGCACCGATGGCGCGGTGCTCACCCGCACCATGACCAACACCGTGGCGATCCGCAATCGGGAGGGCGTGCTGTGAACAATCCCCTCAATTCCGCCAAGCGGCAGCGGGGCGTTGCCCTGTTGGTGGTGCTGATGTTGCTGCTGGTGGTCACGCTGCTCGGGCTGGCGGCCATGCGCGGCACCCTGTTGCAGGAACGCATGGCCATGAACGTCTATGCGCGCGGCGTGGCCTTCCAGGCCGCCGAGGCTGCCCTGCGCCAGGCCGAGAACCGGGCCTCCACGCTTTCGCAGGCGGTGTTCAACAGCGTGGCCGACGGTGCCTGCTCCAACGGGCTGTGCAAGCCGGCTGCCGACGGCAGTGCCGCCTGGGAAACCAACGGTTTCTGGGACCAGACCGGCAACACGGGTTATGCCACCGTGGCCGATCCGATAGACGGCATCCGCCCGCGTTACGTCATCGAGCAGTACGGCCGGTATTCGCTGCAGGTGGGTGACAGCACCATCGCCCCCGATGCCCAGAGCCAGGGCAGCCCCACGGCCACGGCGTTCAACGTGTACCGCATCACCGTGCGCAGCAAGACGCCCGATGGGGCCGAAGTGCTGCTGCAATCCATGTTCCGCGCACCGTGACCCGAGAGACGATCACGATGAAGACCGTCATCAGGAAATCCCCCGAATCCGTCCTGCGCCACACCTCGCTGGCCGCGGGTGCCACCCTGCTGGCCACGCTGCTGGCCATCCCGGTCAATGCCGCGGTCAGCACCAGCTTCCCGCAGCATCCCTTGCAGGTGGGCACCACCAGCGTGCCACCGAACATCCTGTTCATCCTGGATGATTCGGGGTCGATGAACTTCGTGAGCATGGGCACAGTTGTCGGTGATGTTTCGGACCCTGATGATGGCAACTATGGCGTGCGACGAGGATTGGGTGACAATCCCACGGATCGTTCTTACGTCAACAACACCATCTACTACGACCCCCGCAAGACCTACCGGCCGTGGCGGACTTCGAGCACGGGCCTGGATGACCGTTTGACGAATGCAAGCATCACGGCGGCAAGTTCCCACGTGACGCTGTTGACTGGACAACGGAATCTTGCCGGTCATCAAGATGGCATCTTCTACGTGCCCAATCCGGGCGTTGCCGATCCGGGCACAACCCCGAGCAACTACACGAAATACCGGATCGCTTCGATGTCAGGACAGGCACGGGTGGTGCGCGTGGGCGAGACGGTGGTTTCCGTCGGATCATGGTCTGTTCCGACTATTCAGGCCGCGAGTTGTGTTTGGCGCTTGTGGTGGGTCTGCGATTATTCCTCGAGGGACGTGTCCGTGTCGGTGCCTTCCGGTTACGAAACGCTGGTGATCAGCCTTTCGGGTGGCACCGGCGATGGTGGCATCGAGTTGTTGGAGCCCAATGGCAACCGGCTTTGTTCTGCGAACACCACGGGCAATAACGAATCCTGCCAGGCCACGATTTCCGGAGGCGGCAATTACACGGTGCGAATTACCAACTATTCCAGAAGTAATCAGCTTTCCGGCGCGACATTGCGGGCGGAAGTGAAGGGCAATTTCATCGAGGAGAGACCCACCGGGCGCAGCCAGGACGCGGAGGTGCAGAACTACGCGAACTGGTACCAATACCACCGTACGCGCATGAAGGTGGCCAAGGCCGGTGCCAGCGAGGCCTTCGGCACCCTGGATGATGCCTACCGCGTGGGCTTCGACACGATCTGGAATCGTCCTGGGTTTTCCAATGAGCATTCCGCCAATACATCGGGGCGGGCGCCTTCGTTTCCCATTCCGCTTGATGCCGCTACGCGGGGTGCATTTTC
>JAEXAG010000103.1 GCA_023394655.1 Pseudomonadota bacterium | reverse complement strand
TGGCCGCGGCCGGCGTGCCGGATTTCGAAAGCGTGTTCATCGAGGACGATCCGCGCCTGGAAGCGGCTTACGGTCCGCGCGTGCCGGTGCTGCGGGATGCCCGCGACGGCACCGAGCTGGACTGGCCGTTCGATGCCGCCGCGGTGCGGTGCCTGCTGGCCCGCTGAAGGGGCCAGCAAAGGGGCGGATCAGGGCGCGGCCGACACCAGCACCACGCGGGTGGCGATGGCGATGGCGTCCGGGATCATCCTGGTGTCGGACCACTGGCCGCCGCCGACGCCGAACTTGAGACGATGCACGGTGGCGCGGCCGAACAGCAGCGGGCGTGCGCCGGGCGTCCATTCGAAGGTCACGTCGAGGCGGGTGGCGTCGAGGTTCGCCGGATCGAATTGCATGCGCGTGGCGAAGCCCGGGAAGGTGCCGACAAACACGTCGGACTGGTACTTGCCGGCGAAAGCCAGGGGCGAGCCGGGGGCCTGGACCCAATCGGCGGCGAACGCCGGGGTGAGCTAGAGCGCGACGGCCGCCAGCAGCAGCCCGCGGAAGAAACGGGACGTGGGGGAATCTCCGGTGGGTGTCAGTCGATGCGCCGGCCCGGCAACATGCGTCGCAGGGTGGCGTCCTGTTTGAAGACATGGTGGTGGATGGCGGCCGCGACGTGGCCGGCGGCGAGCAGCATCAGCAGCCAGAACAGGATTTCGTGGGCTTCGCCGGCGGCATCCTGCAGCGCGCTGTTCTGCGCGACCAGCGAGGGCACTTCGAACAGGCCGAAGAACTTCTGGTTGTAGCCGCCGGCGGCCGAGCTGAGCATCCAGCCGCTCATCGGCACCGCGAACATCAGCACGTAGAGGCCGACGTGCCCGAGGCGTGCCGCCAGGTCCTGCCAGCGCGGCGTGCCCGGGACGGCCATCGGCGCACCCGCGTACAGGCGCCAGGCCAGGCGCAGGACGACCAGCGCCAGGATCAGGAAGCCGATCGACTTGTGCAGGCCGTAGAGCTGCAGCTGGGTGGCGCGGCTTCCGACATCGCCCATCACCAGCCCGAAGATGCCCTGGCCGATCAACAACACCGCGATCAGCCAGTGCAGGGATTTGCTCACGGCACCCCAGTGGGTGGTGGAATTTCGCATGGCCGACACTCCTGTCTGGACACGGAAATAGTAGGGCCTGCCGCGCCGAAGGGGGTGGGACGGCGCGTTCCGGTGATGCAACGCCGGGGCGGGTGCCTTGCACCCCGGGCGCGGGCGCGCCAGCATCGGGGTTCGGGAGGGAGGAATCGATGGGACGGAACCTGTTCGCGGGGCTGCTGCTGGCGATTGGCGTGCTCATGCCCGGGCGCGTGGCCGCCGGCGTGCCGGAAAGCCCGCATTTGCGCGTGCTGGGCCCGCGGGAGGGCTTGCCTGCCACGACCGTCAATGCGCTGGCGCGCGACAGCGCCGGCTTCATCTGGGTGGGCACCACCGATGGCCTGGCACGTTACGACGGCCGCGGCTTCCGCCTGTGGCGACACGATCCGCGCGATTCCCGCTCGATCCCCGGCAACTTGGTGCAGGCGCTGCACGTGGATGGCCGCGACCACCTCTGGGTGGCCACCGAGTTCAGCGGCGTCGGTCGGCTCGATCCGCAGCGCGGCGGCTTCGACGTGGTGCGCCAGGAAACCCATCCTTCGCTCGGCAGCAACGACATCTTCGCCTTCGAAAGCGTGGGCGACGTGCTGTGGATGGGAACGGCGATGGCCGGGCTTTACCGGATGCCGACAGCCGGCCCGCCCGCCGATTGGCGGCCGGAGGCCGTCCCCGGCCTGCCTTCGCCGACGGTGCTGGCGCTGGCCCGCGATGGCGGCGCCGGGCTGTGGGTCGGGACGATGGCCGGCCTCGCGCGCTGGGATGGCCGCGAGATCAAGACGGAGCCATTGCCCGGCGAAGAGTCCGCGCCGCTGGTGTATGCCCTGAAGGCACATGGCGGGCAGCTCTGGGCCGGCACCTCGGCCGGCGTGTTCCGGCGCGAAGCCGACGGGCGCTGGCTGCGGCTGCCGTGGGCGGACATGTTCGAGCGCCCCAACGCGGTGGTGTCGATGGCGATCGACCACGATGGCGCGCTCTGGCTCGGCAGCCAGCGCCGGCTGTGGCGGGTCAAGGGCGACGACGACATCCCGCTGCCGGTCGAGCCCGATGAATCGGTGACCCCGCGCTACGTCGCCGCCCTGTTGCTGCAGCCCGATGGCGGGCTCTGGGTCGGCGTGCCCGGCAAGGGGCTGGGCTACCTCCGCTCCGACTGGCGCGGCCTGGCCCAGCTGCGGCGCCTGCCTGATGGCAGCGGGCTTGGCGGGCGGATCTACCGCGCGGCCACGCCGGCCCGCGATGGCGGCGTGTGGATCGGCGGTTTCGACGGCCACATCGAGCGGGTCGACAGCCGCGGCGTGACCGCCCGCGTGGATCCCGATGTCCGCGAGCGACTGTACATGGTGAAGCCGTTGGCGATGGTCGAGGATTCGCTGGGCCAGCTGTGGATCAGCGGCAACCGCCCGGGGCTGTTCCGGCTGGACGAGGAGGGCCGTCTCGACGAATGGTCGCCGGAGCACGCGGAGGCGCCGCCCACCGCGCGCGTCGATCTGATGGTGGCCACCGGCGATGGCCGCCTGTGGCTGTCGGCGCCCGGCGTCGGCCTGCAGCTGCGCGACGCGGCCAGCGGGCGCGTGCTGCGCAGCATCGCCGCCGATGATGCCAGCGGGCTCGGGCAGGGCGACAACGAGGCCCTGCGCATCGGCCCCGACGGGCGCTTGTGGATTTCCGGCGGTTTCGGACTGGGCTGGCTGGACGAGGCGCGCGGACGGCTGGTGGTGCCCCCCGCATTGGCCGGCCGCCGGGTCTTCAGTTTCGATTTCCGCGGCGATGGCGAACTCTGGCTGCATCGCCTCGGCGGCCTGGAGCAATTCCGCCTGCGCGATGGCGCGTGGCGAAGCGCCGCCACGGTGCCCGCGGGCGATGCGCTGCCGGCAGTCGAATCCGGCGCGCTGCGCATCGATACCCGTGGCCGGGTCTGGCTTTCCAGCCAGCGCGGCCTGTTCCGCTGGAATCCGGCGCGTGGCCACCTGCGCACCTACGGGATCGCCAACGGGCTTTCCAGCCAGGAGTTCACCGACCGCGTGCTGGCGATGTCCGGGGAAGGCATCCTGGTGGCGACCACCAACGACGGCGGCGTGGTGATGGTGGACACCCACTTCCCCGACCCGCCGGCGAGCGTGCCGGTTCTGCGCATCGATCAAATCGACGTGCGCCGCGCGGGGCAATGGCTCGACGTGCCCGCTGCCGGCGATTTGCGCCTGGAGCCGAACGATCGCGAGCTGCGGCTGGTCGGCCACCTGCTGGCCTATGACGATCCGGAATCGATCCGTTACTGGAGCCTGCTCGAAGGCTTCGACCGCGGCTGGGTGGAGCAGGGCAACGGCGGCGAGCGCAGTTTCAGCGGCCTGCCGCCGGGCCGCTACGCGCTGCGGATGCGCGCGCGTGACGCCAACGGCAACGCCGCGCACGAGCAACGGCTGGCCTTCGAGATCCGTCCGCCGTGGTGGCGCTCCACGGCGGCCATCGCGTCCTATGCGCTGGCCGCGCTGCTCGCGCTCTGGGCATCGGCGCGGGCATGGAAAGGGCGACTGCGCCAGCGTCACGAATGGTTGCTGGCCGAGCAGCAACGCACGCTGGCGGAGCAGGCATCGGAGGCCAAGACCCGCTTCCTCGCCACGCTCGGCCACGAAATCCGGACACCGATGACCGGTGTGCTCGGCATGGCCGAATTGCTGCAGGCAGGCCCGCTGGAGCCGCGCCAGCGCGGGCAGGTGGATGCCATCCTGCACGCCGGCCGGCACCTGCTGCGGCTGGTGAACGATACCCTCGACCTGGCGCGGATCGAGGCCGACCGGCTGGTGCTCGCCGACGAACCTTTCGATCTCCATCGGCTCGTGGCGCAGGCGGCCGACCTGCTGCGGCCGATGGCCGAGGGCAAGGGGCTGGCGTTCCGCGTGGCGATGGCCCCGGATGTGCCGCGCTGGTTGCGCGGCGACCACACCCGTGTCGAACAGATCCTGCTCAACCTGCTCGGCAACGCGATCAAGTTCACCGGGGAAGGCGAAGTCGCGCTGTCGGTTTCGGCACTCGATGGCGGCGGCATCGCCTGCGAAGTCGCCGATACCGGCCCCGGCCTCGATGACGAGCAGATCGAGCGGCTGTTCCGCCGCTTCGAGCAGGCCGAAGGCGCACGCACCAGCGCCCGCTACGGCGGCAGCGGCCTCGGCTTGGCGATCAGCCAGGAGCTTGCCGTGGTCATGGGCGGGCGCATCCGGGTGGAAAGCGCCCCCGGCCGCGGCGCACGCTTCTGCGTCGAGTTGCCGCTGGAGCCGGCGTCGGCCCCGCCATCCGCCACGCCGGCGGCCGTGGCGCCG
Source organism: Pseudomonadota bacterium (assembly GCA_023394655.1). Lineage (GTDB taxonomy): Bacteria > Pseudomonadota > Gammaproteobacteria > Xanthomonadales > Xanthomonadaceae > Solilutibacter. Next base: position 8,997 of record JAEXAG010000103.1, on the reverse strand, counting down.
CTTGCCCGCAACGGGGCGCGCCTGCTGCTGGTCGAGGACGAGCCGACGGTGGCCATCGTCATCGCCGACCTGCTGCGCGCGCAGGGCCATGAAGTGGTGCATGCGGCCCATGGGCTCGCGGCCCTGACCGAGGTGGCGACCGGCGCGTTCGATGCCGCCCTGCTGGATCTGGACCTGCCGGGGATGGACGGCTTCGAGCTGGCCCGCCAGCTGCGCGGCAACGGCTTCGGCAGGCCGCTGGTCGCGGTCACCGCGCGCGCCGATGCCGATGCCGAGCCGATGGCGCGCGCCGCCGGCTTCGACGCCTTCCTGCGCAAGCCGATGACCGCCGCGATGCTCGCCGGAACGCTGGCGAAAGTGATGCCGGCCCGCCCGGATTGAGGGCGGGCCGCCGGCTCAGCGCCGGCTGTGGGCGTGGACTTCCTCGACCAGCACCGCGACGTGTTCCGGATTCATGTCCGGCGACATGCCGTGGCCCAGGTTGAACACGTGTCCATCGCGGCTGCCGCCGTTGCCGCGCGCAAAGCTGTCCAGTGCTTCGCGGACCTGGGTGCGGATCGCTTCCGGGCTGGCATAGAGCGTCGTCGGATCGAGGTTGCCCTGCAGCGCGACGCGGCCGCCGGTGCGGATCGCGGCGTCTTCCAGCGAGATCGTCCAGTCCACGCCCAGCGCGTCCGCGCCGGTGGTGGCCAGGTCGGCCAGATGCGGGCCGTTGCCCTTGCCGAACAGGATCAGCGGCGTGCGGTCGGCGCCATCGCCGCGCTCGAGTTCGCGCGCGATGCGGGCCATGTAGGCCAGCGAGAACTCGCGGTAGAGCGTCGGCGAAAGGACGCCACCCCAGGTATCGAACACCTGCAGGGCCTGGGCGCCGGCGGCGCGCTGCGCGGCAAGATAGGCCACCACCGCATCGGTGGTCACTGCAAGCAGGCGACGCAGCAGGTCGGGGCGGCTGTAGGCCATCGCCTTGATGCGGGCGAAATCCTTGCTGCCGCCGCCTTCGACCATGTAACAGGCGAGCGTCCACGGGCTGCCGGAGAAACCGATCAGGGGCACGCTGCCGTCCAGTTCGCGGCGGATCACCCGCACCGCATCGGTGACGTAGCGCAGTTCGGTTTCCATGTCGGGCACCCCGAGCCGCGCGATGTCGGCTTCCTCGCGCACCGGGCGCTCGAACTTCGGGCCTTCGCCATCGACGAAGTGCAGCCCGAGGCCCATGGCGTCGGGGATGGTGAGGATGTCGGAGAACAGGATCGCCGCATCCAGCGGGAAGCGGCGCAGCGGCTGCAGGGTGACTTCGCAGGCGATGTCGGGGTTCTTGGCCATGGCCAGGAAGCTGCCCGCCTCCTTGCGGGTGGCGCGGTATTCCGGCAGGTAGCGTCCGGCCTGGCGCATCAGCCAGACCGGCGTGCAATCCACGGGTTCGCGGCGCAGCGCGCGCAGGAAGCGGTCGTTCTTCAGGGTCATGGCGTGTCCGTCAGCGTGGGTTCTCGATGCCGCGCGCGAACATCAGCTGGAAGCCCTTGCGGAGCTGGCTGTCCCGGGCTTTTTCGAGTGCCGCCAAGGCGCTCGGTTGGTCGAGGAACTGTTCGCGGCGCAGCGTACTGCGGCTGCCCTGCTGGCCGGACTCGCGCAGCAGCACCCAGCCGCCGAACAGGTCGGGCTGCAGGGTGAGCTGGACGAAGCGCGGCGCTTCGCGCCCATCGGGCCTTTGTTGCAGGAGCAGTCGCATGGGGGGATTGTAAGTGGTGGCGCGGCGTGCTGCCCCGTGCCTCAGCCGGCCAGCACGGCGCGCACATCGGCCGGATCGATGCCGCCGCGCACGCGTGATCGCCCCGGTCCTTCCCAGAGCACGAAGCGCAATCCGTCGCCGTCGGCCTTCTTGTCCAGCCGCATCCGCGCCAGCAGTGCATCGGGATCCAGCCCCGCCGGCAGCACCACCGGCAGGCCGAAGCGCTCCAGCAGACGGGCCAGCCGCGTGGCCTCGCCATCGCCGGACATGCCGAGCCGCGCGGAAAGCCGCGCCGCCAGCACCATTCCGATCGCCACCGCCTCGCCATGCACGAGTCCGCCGAATCCCTGTTCCGCTTCGATGGCGTGGCCGAAGGTGTGGCCGAAGTTGAGCAGGGCGCGCTCGCCGCGCTCGAACGGATCGCGCTCGACCACCGCGGCCTTGTGCCGGCAGCTTTCGGCGATGGCATCGGCCAGCGCCTCCGGATCGCCTGCCAGCAGCGCTTCGGCACGGAGATCGAGCCAGTCGAGGAAAGCGGCATCGAAGATCGCGCCGTACTTGATCACCTCGGCGAAGCCCGCGCGCAATTCGCGCGGCGGCAGGGTGGCCAGCGTGGCGGTATCGGCCAGCACCGCGCGCGGCAGGTGGAAGGCACCGACCAGGTTCTTGCCGGCGGGAATATCCACCGCGGTCTTGCCGCCCACCGAGGAATCGACCATCGCCAGCAGCGAGGTCGGCAGCTGCACGCAATCGATGCCGCGCATCCAGCAGGCCGCGGCGAAGCCGGCCATGTCGCCGACCACGCCGCCGCCGAGCGCGAACACGCAGGCATCGCGGGTGGCACCGAGCCGGGCCAGTGCATCGATCACCTGCGCGAAGCCGGACAATGTCTTGGCCTGTTCGCCGGCCTCCAGCACTTCCACGGCGAGCCGGGCATCCGGCCGCGCGGCCTTGATCGCCGCGGCCACGCCCTCGGCATGCAGCGGCGCGACGTGGGCATCGCTGACGATGAGTGCATGCCGCCCCCGCAGCGCCGCCGCGAGGCGCGCGCCATCGCCCAGCAGGCCGGGCCCGATGGCGATTTCGTAGGCTGCCGGGCCGCCCACGGACACTTTCCGCAGGCTCACGCGGCGTGCTCCCGTCCGTGCTGGCGCAGCCGCGGCAGCAGCGCGCGGCAGGCCTGTGCCGGCGTGGTGCCATCGGTCTCCACCCGCAGCCGCGCCACTTCCCCATACAGGGGCGTGCGCAGTTCGGCCATTTCCTGCAGCACCGTTTCGCGATCCGGCCGTTGCAGCAGCGGGCGCTGGCGGCAACGCGCGAGCCGGCGCAGCTGTTCGCCGACGCTGGCGTGCAGGTGGATGGCGAAGGCGTCGCGGCGCAGTCGTTCGCGGTTGGCCGGATCCAGCACCACGCCGCCGCCGGTCGCGATGACGAGCCCCGGGGTGGCCAGCAGTTCGACGAGCAGCGCCGATTCGCGAACCCGGAAGCCCGCTTCGCCCTCGCAATCGAAGATGCGCGCGATGCTCGCCCCGGTGCGCTGCTCCAACTCGCGGTCGGCATCGACGAAGCGCAGGCCCAGCGCCTCGGCAAGGCGTTTGCCGATCGAGGTCTTGCCCGCGCCCATCGGCCCGACCAGCACCAGGTTGCACGCGGTTTCCATGCCGGCATCGTACAAGGATTCAACGCGGCCGCGCCAAGACCGCCGAGACCGTCAAGGGCATCCAGGGCGCCTGGGTCAACGAGGTCAAGGTGGTCACCGGCCCGGACGGCAGCGTCACCGAATGGCGCCTCAACATGCGCGTGACCTTCCTGGTCGAGTGACGGCCGCCGGGTGCGTCGGCGCGCGCCGCGGGTGACAATGGCGACATGACGACCGATCCCCTGTTGCAGGAAGCCCTCGATGCCTTCGCCCGGCTGTTCGCCGAGGCCGGGCACTGCGAGGCCGACGCCACCGGCATGACCCTCGCCACCGCCGACGCGCGCGGTCGGCCCGCGGCGCGCATCGTCCTGCTCAAGGAGTTCGATGCGCGCGGCTTCGTGTTCTACAGCCATACCGATGGCCGCAAGGGCGCGGAGCTTGCCGCCAACCCGCAGGCGGCGCTGCTGTTCTGGTGGCCGCATATGGGCGAAGCCGGCATCGAGATCCGCATCGAGGGCCGGGTCGAGCCGGTGTCCGAGGCCGAGGCCGATGCGTATTTCGCGTCGCGCCCGCGCCTGAGCCAGATCGGCGCCTGGGCTTCGGAGCAATCCCGCACGCTTGATGCGCGCGCCACTTTCGAGCAGCGCATCGAAGCCTTCGAGCAGGAGTTCGAGGGCCGGCCGGTGCCGCGTCCGGGCGATTGGTCGGGCACCCGCGTGGTGCCGCGGGCGATCGAGTTCTGGCACGGCGCGAAGTTCCGCCTGCACGAGCGCTGGCTGTACGAACGCGACGACGACGGCCGCTGGTCGAAACGGATGCTCTACCCGTGAGTTCCCCGCTGCCGGGGGCGGACGCATGAGCGGACCGCGCCGGATCGTCTGCCTCACCGAGGAGCCGACCGAAACCCTGTACGCGCTCGGCGAGCAGCACCGCATCGTCGGCATTTCCGGCTTCACCGTGCGCCCGCCGCAGGCACGCAGGGAAAAGCCCAAGGTCAGTGCGTTCACCAGCGCGAAGATCGGCGAGATCCTCAAGCTGGAGCCGGATTTCGTCGTCGGGTTCTCCGACATCCAGGCCGACATCGCCGCCGAGCTGATCCGCCGCGGCGTGGAAGTGTGGATCAGCAACCACCGCAGCGTCGAAGACATCCTCGATTACATCCGCCGGCTGGGGGCGTTGGTCGGCGTCGCCGCGCGCGCCGAGGCGTATGCCGACGGGCTGAAGCGCGGGCTGGACGCGATCGCCGAGTCCGCGTCGCGGCTGCCGGCGCGTCCGCGGGTGTATTTCGAGGAATGGGACGATCCGCCGATCACCGGCATCCGCTGGGTCAGCGAGTTGGTCACGCTGGCCGGCGGCGACGACGTGTTTCCCGAGCACGCGGCCGAGCCCCTGGCGCGGCAGCGCATCCTTGCCGATGCCGGCGAGGTGGTGCGGCGCGCGCCGGACATCATCATCGGCTCCTGGTGCGGCAAGAAGTTCCGTCCGGAGAAAGTCGCCGCGCGGCCCGGCTGGGAGGCGATCCCGGCGGTGCGCGACGGCGAGCTGCACGAGGTCAAATCGCCGCTGATCCTGCAGCCGGGGCCGGCGGCCCTGACCGAAGGCGTGAGGGAGATTGCCGGCATCGTGCAGGACTGGGCGCGCCGACGCGCCTGAGCGTGACCCTCAGCGTCGCGGCAGTTCGCGGGTGAAGCCCATGCTCGCGCGGGCACCGTTGCGCCGGGCCTCGATGGCGATGCGCAGCGTGGCCGGCGCGCGGGCGCGGATGACGCCGACGAAATCCTGCAGGCCGTTGGATTCGATGCGCTGGAGTTCGATGACGGCCGGGGCGTCGATCAGGCTGCCAGCCTCGGCCTCGATCTTCAGCCCGTCCAGCGCGACGCCGTCGCCTTCGGAATCGCGCGGGGAAATCAGCAGCAACCACGCGTCGTCGTCGCGCGGCAGGCCGTAGCGCGCGGCCATCGCCTCGCCGAGATCGGCGGCGCGCACCAGCCGCGCCTCGATGCGCATTTCGTCCAGGCGCATGTCCGCCTCCTGGCTCGGCGCGTTGCGGCCGACCGGCTGGGCCGGTGCGGGTTCGGATGCGCCACCGCAGCCGGCCAGGGCCAGCATGACGGCGGCGACGGGCAGCAGGGAAAACGGCATCGGGATGCGGGATTCCATCTCGGGCCTCATTCGTTGTCGGCGGCGAGTTCCGCGCCGCGCACCCGCGCGGCATGCACGGCGCGCGCGACGATCTCGCGGAAGCCGTCGCGCTCGAAGCTCTCGATCGCCGCCTGGGTGGTGCCGTTGGGCGAAGTGACGCGGCGGCGCAGTTCGGCCGCCGGGGTGTCGTCGTGGACCAGCATGCGGGCGGCGCCAAGCAGGGTCTGTACGGCCAGGCGGCGCGCGGCATCGGCCGGCAGGCCTTCGGCCTCGCCGGCGGCCTGCAGGGATTCCGCCAGCAGGAAGACGTAGGCCGGGCCGCTGCCGGACACGCCGGTGACCGCGTCCATCAGGGCTTCGTCCTCCACCCAGACGCGCTCGCCTGCGCTGGCCAAGAGCGCGTCGGCGACGCGACGCTGCGCCACGGAAACCGCCGCATTGGCGTGCAGGCCGGTGACGCCCGCACCGAGCAGTGCCGGCGTGTTGGGCATGGTCCGCACCACGGCCACGTTGCCGCCCAGCCAGCGGGCGATCTGGCGGCCGGTGATGCCCGCGGCGATCGAGACCACCAGCGGCTGCCGCTCCCGGGCCAGCGCGGCCAGGCCTTCGCAGACTTCGCGCATCACCTGCGGCTTGACCGCCAGCACCCAGGTCCCGGCTTCGCGCGCGGCGGCCGCGGCATCGGCATGCACCTGCACGCCGAAATCGCTCCGGAGGGCATCGCGCAGGGCCGTCACCGGCTCGGCGACATGGATGTCGGCGGGCGCGGCGCCGGCCTGCAGCAGGCCGCCGATCAGGCTTCGCGCCATGTTGCCGCCGCCGATGAAGGCGATGGCTGGAAAGGCGGGCGAGGACGTTTCGGGGTTCATTTCGGCGGGGCTCCTGTCGGCGGCATTCCGGGCCGGATGGCAGGCCGGCGAGGCGGGTGCTGCCATCTTCGGCGGGTTGTGGGTATTCTGCCCGTCCCGGCGAAAGGGAACCGGGACGCATCGGGGAACCAGATGGACATCGCAGAACTGCTGGCATTTTCGGTCAAGAACAAGGCTTCCGACCTCCACCTGTCGGCGGGCTTGCCGCCGATGATCCGCGTGGACGGCGACGTGCGCCGCATCAACATCCCGCCGCTGGACCACAAGACGGTCCATGCGCTGGTGTACGACATCATGTCGGACAAGCAGCGGCGCGATTTCGAAGAGTTCCTCGAAACCGACTTCTCTTTCGAAATCCCGGGCCTGGCGCGTTTCCGCGTCAACGCCTTCAACCAGAACCGCGGCGCCGGCGCGGTGTTCCGTACCATTCCCTCGGAAGTGCTGACGCTCGACCAGCTCGGCTGCCCGCCGCTGTTCCGCGAACTGGTGAACCAGCCGCAGGGCCTGATCCTGGTCACCGGGCCGACCGGCTCGGGCAAGTCGACCACGCTGGCGGCGATGCTCGACCACATCAACAAGAACGAGTACGGTCACATCCTCTCGGTCGAGGACCCGATCGAATTCGTGCACCAGTCGCAGAAGTGCCTGATCAACCAGCGCGAAGTGCACCGCGACACCCACGGCTTCAACGAGGCGCTGCGTTCCGCGCTGCGCGAGGACCCGGACTACATCCTGGTCGGCGAGTTGCGCGACCTCGAGACCATCCGCCTGGCATTGACCGCGGCCGAGACCGGCCACCTGGTGTTCGGCACCCTGCACACCTCCAGCGCGGCCAAGACCATCGACCGCATCATCGACGTGTTCCCCGCCGGCGAGAAGCCGATGGTCCGCTCGATGCTGTCCGAAAGCTTGCGCGCGGTGATCTCGCAGGCGCTGCTGAAGAAGATCGGCGGCGGCCGCACCGCGGCGTGGGAGATCATGGTGGGCATCCCGGCCATCCGCAACCTGATCCGCGAGGACAAGGTGGCGCAGATGTATTCGGCGATCCAGACCGGCCAGCAGTACGGGATGATGACGCTCGACCAGCACCTGCAGGATCTGGTCGCGCGCAGCCTGATCACCCGCCAGCAGGCCCGCGAATACGCCCGGGAAAAGAAGCTGTTCGACTGAACCGCCCATCGACTACGGACACCGACATGACCACGCCCGCCGAATTCACCACCCTGCTCAAACTGATGGCGTCGCAGCGCGCCTCGGACCTGTTCATCACCGCGGGCATGGAGCCGACGATGAAGGTCAACGGCGTCCTCGAAAAGGTCGGCGAAAGCCCGCTGACGCCGCAGCAGAGCCGGGACCTGGTGCTTTCGGTGATGACGCCGGCACAGCGCGAGGAGTTCGAGAAGACCCACGAGTGCAACTTCGCCATCGGCCTGGCCGGCGTCGGCCGCTTCCGTGTCTCGGCGTTCTACCAGCGCAATCAGGTGGGCATGGTGCTGCGCCGCATCGAGACCCGGATCCCGACGGTCGAGGAGCTCAACCTGCCGCCGATCATCAAGACGCTGGCGATGACCAAGCGCGGCATCATCATCTTCGTGGGCGGCACCGGCACCGGCAAGACCACATCGCTGGCGGCGATGATCGGCTACCGCAACCAGAACTCCACCGGGCACATCATCACCATCGAGGACCCGATCGAGTTCGTGCATCGCCACCAGGGCTGCATCATCACCCAGCGCGAGGTCGGCATCGACACCGACAGCTGGGAGAACGCGCTGAAGAACACCCTGCGCCAGGCGCCGGACGTGATCATGATCGGCGAGGTGCGCACCCGCGAGGGCATGGATCATGCCATCGCCTTCGCCGAGACCGGCCACCTGGTGCTGTGCACGCTGCATGCGAACAACGCCAACCAGGCGATGGACCGCATCATCAACTTCTTCCCCGAGGACCGGCGCGGCCAGCTGCTGATGGACCTTTCGCTGAACCTCAAGGGCGTGGTCGCGCAGCAGCTGATCCCGACGCCGGACGGCAAGGGCCGCCGGGTGGCGATGGAGATCATGCTCGGCACGCCGCTGGTCCAGGACTACATCCGCGACGGCGAGATCCACAAGCTGAAGGAGGTCATGAAGGAATCGACCAACCTCGGCATGAAGACCTTCGACCAGAGCCTGTTCGAGCTGTACCAGGCCGGCGAGATCTCCTACGAGGACGCGCTGCGCTACGCCGACTCCGCCAACGAGGTGCGCCTGCGCATCAAGCTGGCGCAGGGCGGCGACGCGCGCACGCTGTCGCAGGGCCTGGATGGCGTCGAGGTGGCCGAGGTCACCTGAGGGCCGTCTTAAAGGGGATGCAGGAACTTTCCCGCCCGGCCGTCGTGGCCGGGCTTCGTCAACGACAAGGAGTCATACCCGGTGCCAACCACGATCCGCTCCGCCCTCGCCGTGCTCGTCCTTTCGGCCGCCGTCGCCCCCTCGGGCGCGTCCGCCGCCAATGCCGCCCGCAGCTATTCCGTCAACGCCGCGGGCGCCTGCAACGGCGCGCTGCCTTCGTTCGAGGGCGCACTGCGCAAGCGGCCGCTCGCGATCCGCAACGAAGGCGCGACCTCGGTCTTCGTCACC
>JAEXAG010000102.1 GCA_023394655.1 Pseudomonadota bacterium | reverse complement strand
ACCTGGTCCGCGACCCGGTCGAGACCGTCACCGGCTTCGAGCAGATCCCGCATCCCCGCATCCCGCTGCCGGTCGATCTCTACCGCAGCCAGCACCAGCCACGAGACAACTCCATGGGCATCAACCTTGCCAACGACGACGCACTGCGCCAGCTCGCCGCCGACATGAACGCCGCCGGGCACGGCGAATGGAACGCCGCGCCGCTCGTCCCGGGCGCCAAGGCCGGCGGCGAGCGCATCGCGGTCAGCAACCCGGCCGACCGGCGCGAGACCGTGGGCCATTGGCAGGCCGCCGATGCGGCGACGGTGGAGCAGGCACTGCGCAACGCCGTGGAAGCGCAGCCGGCATGGGACGCGACGCCGGTGGAGGCGCGCGCGGCGATGCTGGAGAAGGCCGCCGACCTGATGGAAGCGCGCATCGCGCCGCTGATGGCGATGTGCACGAAGGAAGCCGGCAAGACCATCCCCGATGGCGTGGCCGAAGTGCGCGAGGCGGTGGATTTCCTGCGCTACTACGCGCTGGAGGCACGCAAGCAGTTCACCCTGGAATCGCTGCCCTCGCCGACCGGCGAATCCAACACCCTGCAGCTTGCCGGTCGCGGCGTGTTCGCCTGCATCAGCCCGTGGAACTTCCCGCTGGCGATTTTCATCGGCCAGATCGCCGCGGCGCTGGCCGCCGGCAACACGGTGATCGCCAAGCCGGCGGAGCAGACCAACCTGATCGGTTTCGCGGCGGTCAAGCTGCTGCACGAGGCCGGCGTGCCGGAGAAGGTGCTGCAGTTCGTGCCCGGCGATGGCGCCACCGTCGGCGCGGCGCTGACCGCGGACCCGCGCGTGGCCGGCGTCTGCTTCACCGGCTCCACCGAGACCGCCCGCGCGATCAACCGCGCGCTGGCATCGCGCGACAGCGGCCCGATCGCCACCCTGATCGCCGAAACCGGCGGCCAGAACGCGATGATCGCCGACAGCTCCTCGCTGCCCGAGCAGGTGGTCAAGGATGCGCTCGGCTCGGCCTTCACCTCGGCCGGCCAGCGCTGCTCCGCCGCCCGCGTGCTGCTGGTGCAGGACGACATCGCCGACAAGGTGATCGGCATGCTGGCGGGCGCGATGGCGGAACTGAAGGTCGGCAACCCGGGCGAACTCTCGACCGACGTCGGCCCGGTGATCGATGCCGATGCCAAGTGCGTGCTGGACGAACACGCCGGCCGGATGCGCTCGGAAGCCCGCCACATCGCCACCGCCAGCCTCGGCGAAGGTACGGAGCACGGCACCTTCTTCGCCCCCGTCGCGTGGGAGCTGTCCTCGCTGGCACAGCTTCACGAAGAGAAGTTCGGCCCGGCCCTGCACGTGGTGCGCTGGAAGGCCGACGAGCTGGATGCCGTGGTGGATGCCATCAACGCCACCGGCTACGGCCTCACCCTCGGCATCCATTCGCGCATCGACGAAACGGTGGAGCGCATCGTCAAGCGCGCGAAGGTGGGCAACATCTACGTCAACCGCAACCAGATCGGCGCGGTGGTGGGCGTGCAGCCCTTCGGCGGCCAGGGCCTCTCCGGCACCGGCCCCAAGGCCGGCGGCCCGCACTACCTGCCGCGCTTCGCCACCGAGAAGACGGTGACCGTCAACACCACGGCGGCGGGAGGCAATGCGAGCTTGTTGACGCTGGGGGAGTGATCCGCGCCCCGCGGAAACCATTGACTACCGCGAATCCCGGCACCATCCGCCGGTAACAGGAAACCCCGCCGAGGCGGGGTTTCTTGTTGAAACCATGCGGCCGGAGCGCAAGCGGCACGGTTCAACGGAACCGGATCTCCACCCAGTCATTGACCGGCTGGTCGCACCGGCTTTCGGCCACAAGTGGCGTGCCGTGTCCCATCCCGTACACCCGGACGATCCTGCCGCGCTTGATCCCCGCCTGGATCAACAAGGCCTTCACCGCCCGTGCGCGCCGGCGCGACAAGGCCATGTCGGCTGCCGCGCTCGCGCAGGCATCGGAATGACCGACGAGTTCGATGCGCGAGTCCGGATACTGCGCGAAATACGAGCCCAGCAAGCGCACCGCGTTGACCATCGCACACCCGCCCCTGTCGGTGAGGCGCGTGCTGCCCTGCTCGAACGTGATGTAATCCTCTCTCGGATCGCATTTCGTTGCGGCGACGTCTGCCGCAGGCGCGGATGCCCGGGCGAGCGGATACTCTTGAGTTGTCGGAACCTGGCCGCGTGATGCGCAGCCGGACAACAGCAGAAGCGACAGCAAACCGTTTGCCGTGATTGACCAGACAGACATCAGTCGACTCCCGGGTAGCGACCACGGTAATGGTGCCGAAGTTTTTCCATGGCTGCCATGCCATGCACTCCTTGCATTCAGTGAACAGGCATCCAATGGACGCATGAACCCGATGTGGATGCACCTCACCTCCTTCCATAACCGCCTCTGACGGGCCATGCGCCGATCGCATCGCGCGGAGCGCACCGCTGGCTGCCATCGAAGGCGTCAAGACTTCAATGGACTCGCATAGCTGGATGCAATCTGCCTTGCCGAGATCAGATCCTCGCCTTGAAGAGAGCGCAATGTGGCTCCGATGGTCACGCGCCCCATGGCGCTGCCCGGAATGAACGACAACGTGCTGGAGCTCCATCCGTCACCCCTCAGCCAATCGCCGACGCGATGCGAGAGCCGGGCACAGGCACCGGGCCCGGGCGAAAGGCAGCACTCCGCCGGCAGGCGACTCATGAGGCGGTTCCATGGATCAAACCGCGTCGCGCTCGGCAGGCGGAAAAGCATCATCGAGCAGGCGCCATTGCGGCAGAACAGCGATATCCATTCGTGCACGCCCATGCTGTTCACGCCAAGGCACGCCTTGGCCACCACCGCCTGCTTTATGCATTCGAGCTCCGATATCGAACTGCGTCGCCAAATGCACAACACGGTGCCCAGCGCAGCCAACTCCTCGGGCTCCGGCCGCCAAGCCGATCGCGTGTGGGCACCTCCGAGCCGGGCAGACCCAGGAGACGCATCATGCATGCTCTCTGCGGAATGGCTGCACTGATATGTCATGCATCTGTTTTCCGTTGAAGGGGGAATGAGCCGGCATCACGATTTGGCCGAACACTGCTCGTTAATGAGAATTATTCTCATTAATAGCGCACGCTGTCAAGCGCGCGAAGTGCATTCGCGCCCGCCAATCAGGCCACAAGGAAGAATCCGCGATCATCACGTCCAGATCGCCGGTTGCGGCAACAGGGTGGCGATGGCGCCGTTGGCGCCCAACAGTCAGGCCATGCCGAAAACGCCGGCCTCATCCAAAAAGAAACCCCGCCGAAGCGGGGTTTCTCGTTTCCGGCGGGGCGATCAGAACTTGTAGGTCGCGCCCAGGCCGAACACATTGGCGCTGCCGCTGAACTTGCCTTGCAGGCTGTTGTAGCGGCTGTACGGCGGGTTCGGGTTCATCGGCAGGTTGGTGGTGGAATCCTTGAGCGCCACGTGGGTGAACGAGGCGTCCACCGACAGGTTCGGGCTCACCGCCCAGCCGAGACCCAGCGAGTACAGCGTGCGATCGTTGTCGGGCAGGCGCGGGGTGCGGTCCACGTTGTTGGTCGGGGATTCGTCGAAGCCGACGCCGGCACGCAGGGTGAACGCATCGGTAAGTGCGAAGTCCATGCCGACCGAGTAGAACATCGTGTCCTGCCAGTTGAAGTTCTCGCGCGAATCCGGCTGGTAGGGGTTGGCGAAATCGATGTTGACGTTCTTCAGCGAGCTCCAGCCGGTGCGCTGGGCTTCGCCGTAGACCTTGACGCGATCGCCGAAGCCGGCCATCACGCTCAGGGTATCGACGGTCGGGGTGACCAGGCGCGCGCTGCCGGCGGTATCGACGAAGCCGCGGCCCAGCACCATCAGCTGCTGGCGCTGCGCGGGGGTCAGCGGCAAGGCCGGGTTGGCGGCATTGGCGGCGAAGCCCGGCTGCATGGCCTGGAATTGCGCCGGCACGGTGAAGGTGGCATCGCCGGCGAAGTCGTGCTTGATCTCGGAGCGGTGCGAGTAGCCGATGGCGAACTTGTCGCTCGGGCGGAACTGCATGCCGGCGACCCAGCCGATGCCGTTGTGGGTGCCTTCCACGCTGACGTTGCCGTCCGGGGTGGCGGCCAGCGCCGGGTTGCCGAGGCCGGCAGCCAGCATCACGCCCAGCGGGATGTCCTTGCCGAGGGTCACTTCGGCGCGCTCGTAGATCAGGCCGATGCCGGCCGAGAACGCCGGGGTGATCTGCACGGCGGCCGACAGGGTCAGGTCCACCGTCTGCAGCGCGGTTTCGGTGGCGTTGTAGCGACCGACCCAGCCGCTTTCCCAATCGGTGCCGGAGCCGAACGGCGCGGTGATGCTGGCACCCAGGGTCAGGCCTTCCAGCGCGCCCTTCATCGGCACGATGACGCCGATCGACGGCACCGGCTTCGGCTCGCCCGGATCGCCGCCGTTGTTGCCGGTGAGCGGGGTGCCGAGGGCGGTCACGCCGCCACCGGTGAATTCGGCGCTCAGGTCGATCACGCCGACGCCGGCCTGGATCACGGTGCTGGCGTTGTTGACCATCGCGGCCGGGTTGCCGGAGACGACGGCGGTATCGTTGACGGCCACGGCGGTGCCCGAGTAGGCGCGGCCACCTGCCTTGGTGCTGGTTTCGCGCAGCTGGAAGCCGGAGGCGACGGCGCTGCCGGCCGCCAGAACGCCGATCACGGCGACGGCCAGCGCGGACAGGCGGGCTTGAGTGGAAACTTGCATGGAACTCTCCTGGGAATCGGGGAATGTGGCCGTTGCCGCGGTCGGCTGCGCGAACTTCGCTCCGCCCTCGGCATACGCTACCGTCTGCACTATAGCCTGATTAACTTGGGGCTAACATCTCGCACTGCAGCGAAAACCGCATGTCGCAGCCGCGATTCATCCTGAATGGGGAGCCGGTCCGTGTTCGTCGCCATCCCGCCGCGCAAATCCCCCCGGCTGCGCTGGGTCACGCCCCTCCTCGTGCTGCTGTGCTGCCTCAGTTTCGCGTGGATGCAGGGCCTGCCCGCGCAGGCGCGCCGCGAATGGCTGCTGGCCTGGGGCACGCTCGGCATCACCTTCGCGCCGGGCATGGATATCGGTTCGACGCGCGAATGGCTGCGCCTCTTGAGCGGCGTATTCCTGCACGCGGACTGGTCGCATCTGGTCGGCAACCTGGTGTTCCTGATGATCTTCGGCCTGCCCGCCGAACGGCTGATGGGCTCATGGCGCTTCCTGCTTCTGTTCCTCGCCGGTGGCATCGTCGCCAACCTGGCGGCGGCAATTTCGGTCGGTCACGGCAACGTGGTGATCGGTGCCAGCGGCGCGGTCTCCGCCGTGCTCGGCGCATGGCTGGTGCTGTTCCCGCGCGCGCGCCTGGGCGTGGTGTTGCCGCTCGGCCTGTTCCTGGAATTCGTGCGCGCGCCGGCGGCATTGCTGATCGGCCTGTGGGCGCTGCTGCAGGCCCTGTTCGCCTGGCTCGGCACCAGCAATGGGCAGGTCGCGTGGATGGCGCACCTGGGCGGCTTCGGCTTCGGCGGCATGTTCGCCCTGCTCTCGCGCCAGGCCATCGCCAGGCGCATGCGCAGGCTCGCCGGCTACTGAGGGGCGCGCGGGCGCCGCCCTATAATCGTCGGCATGTCGAAGACCTGCCATCGCGTCACCTTCCAGCATCAGGACAAGATCTACGTCGTCCATGCGCGCCACGTCGCATCGAGCGCCATCTGGGGCTTCATCGAAGTAGCGGAACTGGAGTTCGACACCCGCGCGGGCGTGCTGGTGGATCCGGCGGAAGAGCGTCTGCGCGAGGAGTTCGCCGATACCCGCGTGCTGCACCTGCCTATGCACAGCGTGCTGCGCGTGGAGGAAGTGCGCGAACGCGGCGCATCGGCGATCCGCGATGCCGGCGACGCCACCCGCGTGGTGACGCCGTTCCCGATGCCGCGCCAGCCCTGATCCGCCTCAGCGGGGCGCCGGCTTCCCCGCGAGCCGCTTCAACTCCGCCAGCGCCGCTTCGAGCGGGGCATTGCCGGGCAGCACTTCGCCGGCGTTCTCGCCTGCCATCGGCTCGCCCTCCTCCTCGCCGACCAGGTGGCCGGGCAAGGTCGCTTCGCTCATGGGGGCGCGCGCCTCCGCGCCTTCCTCGGCGTGCAGCAGCACGTCGGGCAGGATGCCGACGCCCTGGATCGAACGGCCGCTGGGCGTGTAGTAGCGCGCGGTGGTGAGCTTGACGGCATCGCCGTTGTCCAGCGGCAGCACGGTCTGCACCGAGCCCTTGCCGAAGGTGCGGCTGCCCACCACGCGGGCACGGCCATGGTCGCGCAGCGCGCCGGCCAGCACTTCGGACGCACTGGCGGAACCGGCATCGACCAGCACCACCACCGGCGCGCCGCCGATGCGGTCCCCGGCGATGGCGCGGTTGATGATGTCGCCGCCCTTGATGCGGCCGCGCGTGGTGACGATCACGCCTTCCTCGAGCAGGTCGTCGGCGATCTTCACCGCCGCCGAAAGCAGGCCGCCCGGATTGCTGCGCAGATCGATCACGAGTCCGCGCAGACGACCGCCGGCCTCGGCCTTGAGCGCATCCACGGCCTTGCCGAAATCCTCGCCGGTGGCCGACTGGAAGCTCGAAATCCGCACATGGCCGTAGCCGGGTTCGAGCATCCGGCCGCGCACGCTCTGCAGGCGGATGCGCTCGCGCACGAGCGTCACGTCGAACGGCTTTTCGCGGCCTTCGCGCTGGATGCCGAGGCGCACCGGTGTGCCGGTCTCGCCACGCAGCGGCGTGGAGCCGTCGTCCATCGTGATCGGTTTGCCGTCGATGGTGATGATGAGATCGCCCGAACGCAGGCCCGCGCGATCGCCCGGCCCGCCTTCGATCGGCGCGATGATCTTAAGCACCGGCCCGGGTTGCTGCTGCAGTTCCAGCCCGACGCCTTCGTAGGCGCCGGCGGCGTCCTGGTCGAAATCGCGCGCCGCCTCGGCATCGAAATAGACGCTGTGCGGATCGAGATCCAGCAGCAAGCCGCGCAGTGCGGCGTGCATCAGTCGCTCGTCGGCCACCGGCTCCACGTAGGCCTCGCGGATCGCGTTGTACACGCTGACGAAGCGGCGGATCTCGGCCAGCGGCACCTGCCGGCTGGGGGCGGACGCGGCTTCGGGGTCATCGACGGGGCCCGCTTCCGGCGGCGCCGCCTCTGCGGCCGGCGGCGGCTGCACGGGCGGCTGCTGCGCCTGCACCGGCCATGCCAGCGACAGCGCGACGAGCAGGGCGATGGGACGGAAGGACATCGTGGCTCCGAATGCTGGGGGATGGCCGATTATGCGCGAAGGCCCTGAACCGGACGCCCGTCGCGACAGGGCCTGCCTTTAGAATCCGCGCCATGACCGACGATCGCCGCCGCGCTTGAATCCGGACGCCGCCCACCTTGCGGAAATCGGCTGGCCGCCGGCGCCCCCCGCCGAGTGGCGGGCGCTGCAGGCCGGGCATCCCGCGGCGCGCCCCGCCCGCGTGGTGGAGCAGCATCGTTCCGGCTACGTGGTGGCCGAAGCGGCGGGCGATGCGCAAGCGGTGGAATCGCTGCCGGAATGGATGCGTCCGCGGCTCGATCCCAACCTGCGCGCGGCGGTCGGCGACTGGGTGCTGGTGGAGGATGCGCCGGTGCGTCCGCGCATCGTCGCGCTGCTGCCGCGCCGCAGCCTGATCAAGCGTGCGGCGGCCGGCGAGCACTATCGCCAGCAGCTGATCGCCGCCAACGTGGATACCGCCTTCGTCGTCACCGGGCTGGACGGCGATTTCAACCCGCGCCGGATCGAGCGCTACCTGCTGTTGCTGCAGGGTGGCGGCGTGGAGCCGGTGGTGGTGCTCACCAAGCAGGACATCGCCGAGGATGCCGAGGGCGCGATCTCCGCGCTTGCCGGTGTCGCCGCGCAGGGCGTGGCGATCATCCGGCTGGACGCGCGCGACGACGATGGCGCGGCACAGCTCGCGCGATGGCTGGAGCCCGGTCGCACCGTGGTGCTGGTCGGCTCCTCGGGCGCGGGGAAATCGACATTGACCAACACCCTGCTCGGCGAGGCGCGGATGAAGACCGGCGCGGTGCGCGCGCATGATGCCCGGGGCCGCCATACCACCACCCATCGCGCCTTGATCGCCCTGCCCTCCGGCGCCTGTCTGATCGACACGCCCGGCATGCGCGAACTCAAGCCGACCGGCGAGGAGCAGCTGGACATCGCGGCCTTCGCCGACATCGAAAGCCTGGCCCGCGGATGCCGCTTCCGCGATTGCCGCCATGATCGCGAGCCCGGCTGCGCCTTGCGCGCGGCGATCGAATCCGGCGCGCTGGAGCCGGCGCGGCTGGCCAACTACCTCAAGCTGCGCGACGAACACGCCATCGCCGGCGACGTGCTGGCCAATCGCCAGGCCGGCCGACCGGCCGCGGCATTGCCCGGCGGCCGCCGCCACGGCGGGCGACACAAGCGATGAACACCTCCGGCGACATCGCCCGTTACGCCGCGCTCGATGCGCGCATGGTTCGCGCCGCGCGGCCGTTGCGGATCCTCGGCCTGATGAGCTGGCCGGCGAGCCACCAGGCACCCTTCCTGGAGGGCTGGCGCGCCGGCAATCCGGTGATGCCGCGCATCGAGTATCCGCGGCTGGATTTTTCCGCCGAACGCCGCGAGCTGGAGGCAATCGCCGCGGAAGCCGGCGACGGCCATCCGCTCGGCGATTACCTGCACGAATCCGCGCGCAGCTGGGCCGAGGCCGCGCGCATGCTGGAAGTGCTCGGCAGCCCGGAGGTCACCACGCACTCCATCGCGCTCTACGGCCGGCCCGATGAAGCCCTGCCCGGGCAGGGGCCGTCCACGCGCGAGGCGGCGCGGCACTTCATCGACATCGCCAACGAGCTGGACCACGAGCTGATCTCGCCGGCGGAAACCGTGCCGATCTCCGCCATCGCGCTGCAGCTGCAGTTGCAGGGCGATCTGGACGATTTCTTCGGCACGCGCATGATCCGGGTGGAGCTGGATCCCGACCTGATCGCCAAGGCCGCCGCCGGCGCCACCCGCATCCGCCTGCGCAGCAGCGCGATCTTCACCGATTACGACCGCACCCAGCTGTTCCAGCACGAGGCGCTGGTGCATTCGCTGACCGCGCTCAATGGCCGCGACCAGCCTTCGCTGAAAAGCATGGAGCTGCCCTCGCCGCGAACCACCACCACCCAGGAAGGATTGGCGACGTTCGCCGAGCAGATCACCGGCGCAACCGACATCGAGCGCATGAAGCGCGTCTCGCTGCGCACCGAGGCGGTGGCGATGGCGCTGGAGGGCGCGGACTTCATCCAGGTGTTCCGCTATTTCCTCGATGCCGGCCAGAGCGAGCCGGAAAGCTTCGCTTCCGCGCAGCGCGTGTTCCGCGGCGTGCCGCTGGGCGGCGGCGCGGCGTTCACCAAGGACACCGTGTACCTGCGCGGACTGGTGGGCGTGCACACCTTCTTCCGCTGGGCGCTGCGCCAGGACCGGCTGCGGCTGTGTCGCTGGCTGTTCGCGGGCAAGATGACGCTGACCGACGTGCAGCGCTTCGAGCCCTTGTTCGCCGACGGCACGCTGGCACCGCCGCGCTGGCTTCCGCAGTGGGCGGCGCGCGCGAACGGCCTCGCCGGGATGCTCGCGTTCTCCCTGTTCGCCAACCGCATCCGCCTCGACCGCATCTCCGACCAGCTGCGGCTGGGCGAAGAGTGAGGACGCCATGACGATCTACGAAGTGAACCTTTGCGTGGATGCCGGGATCATCGATGCCTACCGCGAATGGCTCGCCGCCCACGTCGCGGAAATGCTGGCGCTGCCGGGCTTCGAATCCGCCCGCGTGATGCAGGTGGAGGAGCCGGCGGCCGCGCCGGGCGAAGTCGCGCTCTGCGTCCAGTACCGATTGCGTGACCGCGATGCGCTGGCGCGCTATCTGGCCGAACATGCGCCACGGATGCGCGAAGACGGGCTGGCGCGCTTCGGGGGCCGTTTCCGGGCCACGCGCAGGATCCTTTCCTCCGCCGGCTGAGTCAGCGGTCCAGCTCGGTCAGCAGCCAGCGCAGCCGATCCGATGCCGGCTGCCGCACCAGCATCGCACGCAACTCGGCGCGGCGCTCCGGCGGCGTGGAAAACGCCAGCCGCGACAGCACTTCGAGTTCCTGCGGCGGCATCTGGTGGAGCACGGCCAGCAGCGGTTCGCGCTCTTCCTCGGCCACGAAACCGAGCAGCGGCTGCAGGCGTGGATACCACGGCCCCAGCGCCGGCCCGAGCCGCCAGCCGCGCTGCTCGTCCAGCGGCAGTTCGGCGTGGCGCCGGCGCAGTTCATCCCGGGTGGCGGGCGGCAATCGGGCGAAGGCGGCCGCGGCGGCGCGCAGTTCGTCCTGGCGTGCGGCTGGCAGGCGCAGCCAGGCGCGCATTTCCTCGCGCGCTTCCTGCCGCGCGCCCGGGGTCAGCGATTCCCAGGCCTGCAGCCGTTCCCGCAACGCCTGCTCTCCGCGTGTTGCGGTCGGATTGGCCAGTGCGGGCAGCAGGCACGCCAATGCGGCAGCCGCCATCAGGATGACCGGGCGCAAGCGGCGCTCATTCCTCATCGATGGGCTCCGGCAGGCGGCTGCTGGCCTCGGTTTCCGGTACTTCCACCTGCGGGGCCGGCGGCTCGTAGCTGGACACGCCCATGCGCTCGGCCTGGAACCATGCGTGGAAACCCGTTTGCTGCGCGATGGCCACATCCTCGGCCGGGATTTCCAGCAGCTCGCGATCGGGATGATGGGCCAGCAGGCTGCCCGGCGCGTAGCGCGAGGCCGCATCGCCGCTGTCGCGCATCTGGCGTGTGCGGACTTCATCCTCCCTGATGGGCAGCCACCACGTCGCCGCCAGCGCGAGGGCGGTGAGGCAGGCGACCGTGGCCAGGGCCTTGCGGGGCGGCGCCACGGACGGCAGCGGATCCGCTTCCCAGCCCGGTTCGATGCCTGTGCCGGGATCGTGGCTGGCGATCCGCACCAGCCGCGCGACGGGGATCGCGCCTGCGCGGGCACGCAGCAGCCGCGCGGCTTCATCGAGGGCTTCTCCTCCGACGGCCTGTTCGATCCCTTGCAGGGCCTCGCGCAGCCGTGCCGGCGGCTGGCCGAGCAGGGCCGCCAGCGCCACCGTGTCGAGGCCACTGCAAAGCCGGAGCAAGGCCAGCGGCATCAAGCCGGGCGCGAGAGTCGCCAGCGCGGGCAATCCGGCGACGGGATCGGCGACGGGTGCGGCAGCCGGCTGGGCCAGGAGATCACGCCAGGCCCGCAGCACGGTGCCCGACGGAAGCATGCCGGCGACAGGCGGAAGACGGCCCGCCAATGCCCGCGCCACCACGATGTCCGCCACTTCCGGGCCGCGCATCGCATCGGCGAACACCAGCATCGATCGCACCAGCGGGTCACGCCCGATGCCGGTCGTTTCGGAAGGGCCGGCGGGTGGCGGGGCGGCATTCACGCGGGAATGATAACGGCGCGAAAGGCCGGCCCCGGCCCCATGCACGTCCGGACCGGCAATGCAAGCCCTTCCGCCGGTTGTTCACAGGATTCAAAAAACCGTCACCGCCGTTGTCTGAACGGGGCGTTCAGTGATGTTTCATGGGTGTTTCACACTTAAATCGATGATTCCAAAGGATTTTCATGGCTTGATCATTTTTTCGCCATTCTTCGTGACGCCTTGATGGTCATGGCGGCCAGCCGCTCCCCTCCTGCCCGTGCACAGAGTTATCCACAGATTGTGTGGATAAGGGCTTTTCCCCTTTCGCCACAATGACTTGCAGGCCAAACATGAACCACACGGGGAACTTGAGGGTGCAAGTCGCCCGGGACCGGGGCGGAAGCCGGCGCCTGCCCGCCGCGCGGCCCGGCCCGAGGCTGACTAGAATCTCCCCATGCCCCCTTCCGACGTGCTCCGGGTCGCGCTGCCGGTGCCGCTGCCGCGGCTGTTCGACTATGCCCCGCCACCCGGCCACCTGCCCGGCCCCGGCGACATCGGGCGGCGCGTCCGCGTGCCGTTCGGGCCCCGGGAACGGATCGGAATCGTCGCGGCGGTCGGTCCGGCCACCGACATCGCCGGCCTGCGCGCGTCCGAGGCCTTTCTCGATGATGCGCCACTCATCGCGGGCGAGGCCTGGGAGTCGCTGCAGTGGCTGGCGGGCTACCTGCACGCCCCCGCCGGCGAGGTCATCGCCACCGCGCTGCCGGCACCGCTGCGGCGCGGCGACCCCCTGCCCGACACCCGAGAATATGGCTGGGCGCTGACGGAAGCCGGCCTGACGGCCCTGCCGGGCATGCGCCAGGGTCGGCCGCGACAGCTGGCCGAAGCGCTCCAGGCCGCCGGCGGCATGCTCGGCGAGGCGATGCTGGATGCCAGGCACGAAGATTGGCGCGCGGCGATGCGCCCCCTTGCCGGACGCAACCAGGTGGAGCGCCTGCCGATGGCCGGCGCTGCACCGTCCAGCCCGGCGCGCCCCGGCCATCCGCTGAACGCGGCACAGCAAGCCGCCGCCGATGCTCTCATCGGTGCGCGCGGATTCACCCCGTTCCTGCTGGATGGCGTCACCGGCAGCGGCAAGACCGAGGTGTATCTGGAAGCGATCATCGAGTGCCTGGCGCGTGGCCGGCAGGTGCTGGTGCTGGTCCCGGAAATCGGCCTGACCCCGCAGCTCCTGGAACGCTTCCGGCGCCGGCTGCCGGTAGCGGTGGACGTGCTGCATTCGGCGCTGAACGATGGCGAACGCACGCGCACCTGGCTGCGTGCCGCGCGCGGCGAGGCACGGGTGGTGATCGGCACCCGTTCCGCCGTGTTCCTGCCGCTGCCCGAAGCCGGGCTGGTCATCGTGGACGAGGAACACGATGGCAGCTTCAAGCAGTTCGACGGCATCCGCTACCACGCGCGCGATTTCGCCCTGGTGCGGGCCAAGGCACTGGATGTGCCGATCGTGCTCGGCAGCGCCACGCCGGCACTGGAAACCCTGCACAACGCACGCAGCGGGCGCTACCGGCTGCTGCAGTTGCGCGAACGTGCCGGCCCGGCGCGGCCGCCCGCCGTGCGCGTGGTGGACGTGCGCAAGCGTCCGCTGGAAGGCGGTCTTTCGGAAGCGCTGCTGGTGGCGGTTTCAGCCGCACTGGAGCAAGGTGGGCAGGTGCTGGTGTTCCGCAACCGCCGCGGCTACGCACCGGTACTGCTCTGCCACGATTGCGGATGGAGCGCGCATTGCCCGCGCTGCAGCACACCCGAAAAACCGACGCCGATGACCGTGCACGCCCACGGCCGACGCCTGCAATGCCACCACTGCGGCCAGCGCCGCCCCGCGCCCGCGGCCTGCCCGGATTGCGCCAGCCTCGCCCTGCAGCCGCAGGGCAGCGGCACCGAGCGGATCGAGGAAGTGCTGCGCGCGCGTTTCCCCGATGTGCCGCTGCTGCGCATCGACCGCGGCAATACCCGGGGCCGCGACGCGCTGCAGAACCATCTGGCGGCACTCGGTGACGCACCCGGCATCCTCGTCGGCACCCAGATGCTGGCCAAGGGCCACGACCTGCCCAACCTGACGCTGGTGGCAGTGACCGGAATCGACGAAGGCCTGCATTCGGCCGACTTCCGCAGTGCGGAGAAGCTCTCGCAACTGCTGGTGCAGGTGGCGGGACGCGCCGGTCGCGCCGAACGGCCCGGCGAAGTGCTGCTGCAGACCCACCATCCGGATCACCCGCTCTTGCAGACACTGGTCAAGGGCGGCTACCACGCATTCGCGGACGCCGAGTTGCAGGAGCGGGAAGCAGCCGGCTTCCCGCCTTTCGCGCATCTGGCGATGCTGCGCGCGGAAGCGCCGCACGCCGATCCGCCGATGCAGTTCCTCGCCGCGGCC
>JAEXAG010000059.1 GCA_023394655.1 Pseudomonadota bacterium | reverse complement strand
GCTCGGTGCGGCGGCCGCTGCTGGTCGCCGGTCGCCGTTTTCGCGCGCCCTCGCGGGTGATGGTGGCCTTCGATGGCAGTGCCACCACCCGCAAGGGCATCGAATCGGTGGCATCGACGCCGCTGCTTGCCGGGCTGCCGGTGACGGTGTTGAGCGTCGGCATGCCGACGGCCACGCGCGATGCCAACCTTGCCTGGGCGGTGGATACATTGAGCGCGCACGGCCATGCCGCCGAAGGCGTGGGCCGCGAAGGGCCGGTCGACACCACCATCATCCGCGAGGCCGAGCAGCAGGGCAGCGACCTGCTGGTGATGGGCGCCTACGGCCAATCGCGCATCCGCCACATGATCATCGGCAGCACCACCACCAAGGTACTGCGCGTGAGCCGGCTGCCGGTGCTGTTGCTGCGCTGAGGCAGGCCCGCGTTCAGCTCGCGGTGACGCCGCGCACACGCGGATTCGACGCCGGTTTCACCTGCCGGGGCGCACCGTGGAAGCTCCCCCCGCGATGAGCCCGGTCATGACCCGACACGTCTACAGCACCCGCGACATCACGCAGGCCGCCGACGCGGTGGCGGCGCTCCACCGCTACGGCATCGAGCGCGAGTCCGTCTCGCTGGTGGCGCGCTCCGACATCCAGCTGGAGAGCATTCCCGATTCCATGATCGAAGCCGGCACCGACGCCGTGCCCGCTGCCATCCGCGGCATGGGCATGGGCGGTGCGATCGGCCTCCTGGCCGGCTTGGTGGCGATCCCGCTGGCTCCGATCGGCATCACCTTGGCCGGTGCCGCGGCCATCGGTGCTGCCGGCGCCCTGGTCGGTGGCTGGTCGTCCGCGCTGATGGGCTCGGCGCTTCCGGACCCGGTGCGCCAGCAGTTCGAGGACGAGATCGAGGCCGGCCGCGTGCTGGTGCTGGTCGATGTCGAAGAGGACGACGACCTGCCCGCCGTGCAGAGCGCGATGGACGAGGCCGGCGCGGTCGAGCTTCCGTATTCGAGCCCGGTCGGCGCGAAGTAGCGCTCGGCGTCAGCCGTCGCGCCAATCCGCGTCCGGCATGATCCGGCGCATGAAGGCATCGAACATCGGCACGGTGAAGGCCGTATCGCCGTGGCTCGGGCTCCAGATCATGCCCTTGGCGATCAACTGGTTGCGCGTCGGCCCCAGCGTCGTGACCCGGCGATCCAGCTCTTGCGCGATATCGCCGGAGCGGTGTGGTCCGGGGCCGAGTTCCGCCATGGCGCGCAGGTAGCGTTTCTCCGAAGGCGTCAGGCGGTCGAAGCGCACGCGGAAGAAGCTCTCGTCCAGTGCCGCAGTGGCTTCGATCGAGGCGACATCCACGTCCTTGGCCGTGATCGGGGAGGCGTCGGCCACGTCCCAGGAGTGCTTTCCCCATTCCTGCAGGAAGTATGGATAGCCCTCGGTTTCCTCGAGAATCCGCCGGGTCGCCTCGGGTTCGTAGGCGACCCCCAGTTCACGGGCCGGCAGCTCCAGCGCATCCCGCGCGGCCTGCTCGTCCAGCGGCCCGATGAATGGAAAATCGAACAGGCGCTCGGCGTAGGATTTCGCCCGGCCCATCTGCCCCGGCAGCTGCGGCAGACCGGCTCCGACCAGCATCACCGGCACCTGTTGCTGCGCGCAGCGGTGCAGGGCGGTGATCAGCGAGGCCAGCTGCTCTTCCTCCACGTACTGCAGCTCGTCGATGAACAGTATCAGTGCGGTGCCGGCCGCCTGCGCCGCGCGGCCCGCCGCCTCCAGCAGTGCCTGGAGATCGTGTTCGAGATCGCCGTTGTCGGCCAAGCCGGCTTCGGGCTCCAGGTCGATGCCGACTTCGATGTCGTCGTACTTGACCTTGAGGGACCTGGCGAAACCTGCCAGGGCACGAAGCGCGCGCCGCCCGAGTTCACGCGCCTGCTCGCTGCGCGAAAGTCGCAGCAGTGCCTGCCTGAGCTGGGGCGCGAGGATTGCGGGCAGCGAGCGTCCTTCCGGAGCTTCCACCCGCAAGGTATGCAGACCGGCGGCCTCGGCCTGCTCGCGCATGCGATCCAGCAGCACGGTCTTTCCCACCCCGCGCAACCCGATCATCAGCACGCTCTTGGCCTGTCGTCCGATGCGGACGCGCTGCGTGGCGATATCGATCGATCGCAACAACTCGTCACGTCCCGCGAGTTCGGGCGGAGGCGTGCCGGCGCCGGGCGCATAGGGGTTGGTGATCGGGTCCATGCCGAGACCTTATTGGTAATTTACTTAAATTATAATAAAAAGATAAATCAAGTAAAGTCCATCAAACCAATGCTGCGAGTCGGCTCGCTGCTGTCGCGGCAGCGGATTTTCCGACCATCGGTCGGTGCTCACGCACCTCAGTGCCCGGCGTGCCCGGCCGCCCAGCCCGGGTGATCGAAATAGCGCGGATACGCGGCCATCGTCTCGTCCATCCGCGCCAGCACCGCGGCGTGCTGCGTTGGATCGGCCTTCACCTCGCGCGCCAGGCCCAGCAGCTTCGCCAGGAAGGCATGCAGCACCACGTCGGCCTCCGGCGCCAGCTTGCAGTTCGCCAGCATGTAGCCGAACGCGGCATCCACGTCGGCTTCGAACGCATCGGCCTCGTCGGCGGTGAAGCCATCGGCCGCCGCGGATTTCGCCGTGGCCAGCGCCGCCGCGATGTCGCCCATGCCCTTGCGCAGCGGCGCATCGGTGGCCCAGGGCGTGGCCGGCGGCGGCAGCGCGGCATCGCCAAGATGCGCCGCGTGATCGGCATGGGCATCGGCGGCATGGGCGTCAGCGGCACGTGCGCCGGCGTGGTTTTCGGCGGCCGCGGCATCGCGCGTTGCCGGCGTGGCGGCATCCGGGACCGGCGCAGGCGGCGGCGTGCAGGCGGCGAGCAGGATCGCGAGCGGCAGCGGGAAGAGGCGGGGGTTCATGGGTCGCTCCTGTCGAAGAGGATCACGCGGACATGATGGACGGGGCGGATGCGGAAGCCGTTTTAAAGCTGGCCTCACAGGTTCCACGTCGGCGGCGGTGGAACCGCGACGTCATAGCCGATACCGATGACCTCGAAATGTTTCGTCGCCGCATCGATCCTGGCGTTCTCGCTCGGGCGGCGCTTGTCGCGATCATGCGTGCTCTTGGTTTCCCGGATCATGTAAATGCGATCCTCACCATCCACTTGCTTGATGATCGCCCAGTCCGGGTTGTAGTCGCCCACCGGCGTCGGCACCTTGAACTTCGCCGGCAACTTCATGAACAACTTGATGTCGTCGCGGCTGTCCAGCATTTCGGCGAATGCGCGCTCTGGCTCCGACTCGTAGACGACATGGTCGAAGTCCGTCTTCTGCGTGTTGTGGATTTGCAGCATCCGGTCGAAGAAACGTTCCTTTTCCTCAAGGCCATCGGCCTGGAGCTCGCGGAGTTCGTAGATCGACCCGTCGAGTTTCTCGTACTGGATGCCGTCGATGAGCAGTTTCGCCAGCTCGCCCTTGATGCAGCGCAGGACCATGGCGATGAAGTCATTGGGATTGGCGATGAACTCGTCCAGCCGGCCACTTCCCGTCACGATGTCCACCAGCGTCTGGCGGGTGAGCGAGGTGGCCTGCTGCAGTTCGCCGATGATGTCCGGCAGGTCGTAGCGGGCATCCAGGCTGGCGACTCTCTCTTCGAGCACCTGGCTCTGCGCGCCGCCGCGCAGGACACGGACACCTGCTCGGGTCACTGCGATGCGCAGCGGGTTGATGCGCGGCTCGCGCTGGATGGCATGGATCGCGTTGCCGACGATGGCCTCGCGATCGACATGGACCCGATACGTCGTCCGCTGGCTGATGGCGTTCCAGAATGCCTCGAACTCCGGCGATGCGTACAGGGCCTTGTTGAACTTGCGGGGCTTGCGATCGCTGGCGTTCTTGACGTACCTGCCGATGCCCGTGTCGCGGATGCGCTGGATGATGGCGGATTCGTAGGGCTTGAGCGCTTCGGGGAGATTCAGCGAGAAGTCCGCGGCGTCCGGCGTGAACATGGCCGTGGTCCTGCCATCGCGCAGGTAGTTGTGACTGTGCAGGTGCCGGAAAATGTCCTGCGACAGCTTGAACCCGAGCAAGTCGTCCGTCGCCCTGCCGTCGGCATCAAGCCGGGCAAGTTTGGCGAACTCGCCCGGCCGCACCTGGCCAATGGCCACGCCCGCGGCCTTGTACTCGTTCTGCAGGCTTTCGGCGAAGGCCGCATAGCTTTCGCTGGCGATCACGGTCAGCGCGGCGAGGCCGCGATCGGCGATGCGTTCATAGCCGCGTTCGGTCTTCGCCACCGGCAGGCGCAGGCCGCGCCCGAGTGTCTGTCGGCGCTCGGTGTCCGTGCCCATTTCACGCAGCGTGCAGATCTGAAACACGTTGGGGTTGTCCCAGCCTTCGCGCAGCGCGGAATGGCTGAAGATGAAGCGCACCGGCTCATCCATGTCCAGCAAGCGCTGCTTGTCCTGCATGATGAGTTCATAGGCGTCGTCATCGGCTTTTGTCTCGCCCGACGAATCCTGGAATTCGACCTTGCCGCCCTTTTTCTTCAACTGCGAGAAGTACGCCCGACGCAACGCTCGCGGTTCTTGCGGCAGTAGTTCCCGGTATTGCGCCGATCGGTCGCGCACCTCCACGAACACCTCGTCGAACCATTTCACGAACTCGCCGTTGGCGTCCTCGTTGTTCGCGCCGTCGCCGAGGAAGCTGGCGACCTTGTCCACGAAGAACAACGACAAGACCTTGATGCCCTTGTCGCGCAATGCGGCTTCTTTCCGGAGGTGTTCGAGGATGGTCTGCCGGATCATCTCCTTGTGGATCGCGCCGCTCACGCCCCCGATGGACTCGCCTTGCAGCAAGATGCCGTGGTTGCTCAGCTCGACGGACACCGGGTCGACGCTCATGCCGTTGATGCGCCAGCCGTCGTAGGCCGGGTTGCCGGTGACTGTCGCCAGGTCATCGTCGCGCTTGACGGTCTTCGTCTTGCGCGCGACCGAACCGTTCGCGGCACGACACGAAAGCTCCAGCTTGGCCCTGAATGTGCCACGCGTGTTGGTGACATCGACCAGCCTGACGAAAGGAGCCGCATCGGCGCCCTGCTGGGCGACGGAATCCACGACGATCTGCTTGACCAGCCCGAGGTCGTGCGCGTCCACCGGATCGAGCCGATAGACAAGATTGCGCAACTGCCGGTGCGTGGCCGAATAGCGCAAGGTGAACGCCGGGTCGAGTTCGCCGACGGCCGATTGCGACAGCCGCGTTTCCATGTTCTGCGGTTCGTCCATGATGACAATCGGCCGCGTGGCCTTCAGGTAATCGATCGGGCGCAGCCCGTTCAAGCGGTCACGGGTCTGGTGGATGATGCGGGTGTTCGCGTTGCCGCGGACCGAATCGATCGTCATCACCAGGATTTGCACGCCGGTCGCCGTGGCGAAGGCTTGCGTGTCCTCGGCGCGATCGCCGCGGTAGATGCCGGGATCGAAGGGCAGGGCCGGATACAGGTCGCGGAAGTGCTCGCGCATCAGCCGGATGCTGGTGCTCACGCCTTCGCGGATGGCGACGGACGGCACAAGGATGATGAACTTGCGGAAACCGTAGCGCTGCGCCAGTTCGAAGATGGTGCGCAGGTAGACGTAGGTCTTGCCGGTGCCGGTTTCCATCTCGATGTCGAAATCGAGCTTGCCGTCCGCCAGCGCCTCGCTCTGTTCCAGCCCGTTGCGGTCCTGCACCGCCTGCAGGTTGCCGAGGATGGCCGCTTGGTCGAGCACCAGGTTGTTGCCGATGGCACCGATTTCCTGCGCGGTGTCGACAGCCAGTTGACCTGCGGCGGTTTCCCCGACCTTGCCGCGCAGGGTGGCGACCAGGCTGTCCGGGTTCGCCGGTTGTCCGTCGAACAGGTCCACCACCGATGCAATGGCATCAAGCTGGTATTGCTGGCGCGGGTCGAACCGGAAGCCGCTGCTGCCCACGTCAGGCCGTCCGCAACTCGACGCCCTTTGTCGTGGCGTACTGGGCAAGATTGGTTTTCAACTGGTCGTCGCCGTGGAAGGCGTCTTCCAGCACGACGAGTTTCTCGGGAGCGGCGTCCACCAAGGCGCGCAACTGCTCCAGCGTGGGCTTGCTGTGCTCGTCCACGCAGGCCAGCAGGCGGTTGTCGCCCACCTCACGCACTTCCAGCCCGGCGATGGTTTTCGTGGTGATGCGTTCGCTCAGGGAAAGGCCAAGCTTGAGCAGCAGTTCCGTCAACAGGTCGTCCTGCGAGGCGGCGTCGTCCGCGCTTTCGCGCAGGTCGAGCAGGTGCTGTTCCAGTTGGGTGGGGGTGACTTCGCTGCTGACGCGCCACTTGGCGAAGTGGGTATCGGCCAGCTTGTAGGCGCGGAAGCCGGTGTCACCCTTGCCGATCTTCTCGCCCGCCAGCTTGATGCGCTTGCGCGAGATGTCGGCGATGGTGTCGAAGCCGGCCTTGCGGGCTTCGGAATCCGCGGGCGTGGGTTCGGGCAGTTGCACCATGATGAAGCGGCGGTTGCCGCCGTCTTCGGCATTGAGTTGCATCACGGCGTGGGCGGTGGTGGAGCTGCCGGCGAAGAAGTCAAGCACGATTGCCTCAGGATCACCGTAGGTTGTTGCTTGGACAAGTAGCTTGATGAGGCTGGTCGGCTTCGGGTTGTCAAAATAATCTCCGCCGAGTAGCTGTGTGACTTCTTCCGTGCCGTCTTCATTGGTGCCGGCGCCATAGGTCTCCGGCGTCAACAGATTGTGCATTTTCTTTATTTCGCCGCCGGTTTTCACATGATTGGGGCGAAACGGAATTTTGGAGATCGTGATCGAATCGCGGTTCGATACGATTTCATCAAGCGTTTCTTGGCTATAGCGCCATTCTCCTTCAAGACGGAAAGCATCCTTGTTTTTGCCGTTCTTGATAACGAGTGTGTCGAGTAGCCTCGTGACGATGTTGCCCTCGCTCATGTCTTGGGGGTCGACGATTGCGTCGGCCATGCGAAAGCTGACGGATCCTGCAGGGAAATGGAGAATGCCGAGAGAATTTCCGGCGTTGTTCAAGGGGAATTTCTTTCCGGCAGTTGTCACGTCTACCGAAAATGGAAACGTGAACGATTTGTTGCGAGTGAGGCAGACGGCATATTCAGTCATCGATCCGACGTTTTCATGCAGAAATGACGGCTTCTTCTTCTTCTGCCGGATGAAGGTGGTCGAGAAGTTGCTCTCTCCGAACACTTCCTTGCAAAGGCGCGTGAGGTTGTCGACTTCGTTATCGTCAATCGAAATGAAGATGACACCATCATCCTTCAACAGATTCCGCGCCAGCTTCAAGCGCGGATACATCATGTTCAACCAGTTGGAATGGAAGCGGCCCGCGGTTTCGGGATTGGTCGAGACCTTCCGGCCTTCCTCGTTGACCTGCCGCGTCCACTCGAGATAGGTGTCCAAGCCCTCGGTGAAATTGTCCGGGTACACGAAATCCTTGCCCGTGTTGTAGGGCGGATCGATGTAAATGAGTTTGATCTTGTTGTGGTAGTGCCGCTGCAGGATCTTCAGCACTTCCAGATTGTCGCCCTCGATGAACACGTTCTGCGTCGTGTCCCACTCCTTCGAGTTGTCGAAGTCGGGCTTCAACGTGGCCGTGGTCGGCGCCTGCGCGGCGCGCAGCGCGCGCTTCTTGCCGGGCCAGAACAGCCCGAAGCGTTCGCTGTCATCGGCGGCGTCATCGCCCAGCAGCTCCGCCAGCTTCTTGGTGTCGATCCTGCCGTCGGCAACCGCTTCCGGCACCAGCTCAGCCAGCTGTGCGGCAAGTTCAGTGCGGAAGTCGGCGCTGGCACCCGGCACTTCGCTCCGCACGGATTCCGGCATTCGTTCGGGCAGGGACTTGGGCATGGCGTTTTTCGTGGCGGCCGGTGGCCTCCAAGTCTCACTTGAAATCAAATGAAAGAGCAACTGTGACGATTGCGGCGGCCGTGTCCCTACCGTTCCGGCATGGACATGCAGAAGCGGCGTAGGGCCTTCGCCAAGCGCTTCAACAGCGCGTTGCAGAGCAGCGGCAAGGCTGAACTGACCGACGGCGAACTCGTCAAGCTCCTCGCCCGGCAGGGCGTGGGCGTGACCAGCCAGACGGTGGCCAACTGGCGCAATGCCAAGCATCTGCCCAAGATCGAGCAGTTCGAAGGCCTGGCCGAGATGCTGGGCGTGGACGCGGGTGAACTGGCCTTCGGCAAACCGCGCGCAGCCGAGTCGGCGGCGGTCTATCGCGCCGCGGATGACGAGCAGGCCCTGCTGGAGGGCATCGCCCTGCTGGGTGATGACGCAAGGCAGGTGCTGCGGCAACTCATCGCCTTGCTGGGTACGCGCGGCGCAAGGCCCGGGCGACGCAAGACGGCATGGAGCGGATAGGCGATCGGCCCCGGCTCCGATGCCATAATCCCCCCATGAGCGAATACGACAAGGGCACCACCCACTTCGGGTTCCGCGATGTCCCGGCGGGCGAGAAGCAGAAGCTGGTCGGCGAGGTGTTCACCTCGGTCGCCGGCAATTACGACCTGAT
>JAEXAG010000173.1 GCA_023394655.1 Pseudomonadota bacterium | reverse complement strand
CGAGGAAGTCGTCCTTGAAATCCACTGTGTCCTTCATCGATTGCCAGAAGGTGCCGGCATCCAGGCCGAGGATGTGCACGGCCTCGAACCAGCCGGCGAGGATGGCGAAACTCACGAAGAAACCGGTCAGCAGCGGCACGGAGATGACCGCGGCCCAGAACCGCGGCGCGACGACCTTCGCCACCGGGTCGATCGCCATCAGGCCGAGCGCGGTGATCTGGTCGGTGGCGCGCATCAGGCCGAGTTCGGCGGCGATCGACGAGCCGGCGCGGCCGATGAACAGCAGCGCGGTCAGTACCGGCGCCAGTTCGCGATACAGGCCGAGCCCGAGCAGCAGGCCGACCTGGTTGCTGGCGCCATAGGTATCGAGCGCGCGATAGCCGAGCAGGATGACGGAAAGTCCGACGAACGCGCCGCCAACGGCGATGATCGGAAGCGAACGCGCGCCGATCTTGTAGATCTCGCGCACGAGTTCGGCGAAAAAGTCGCGGCCGGGACGCGAGGCGCGCAGCACCGAGAGCGTGAACAGGCCGGCGCGCCCGACCGAGCGGATGGTGTCGGTGATCGCCGTCATGCGGAGCTCCTGGCGCGGGCGTCGAAGGCGATCGGTCCGTCCGGCTGCCCGTCGAGGAACTGCCGCACCAGCGGATCGGTGCTGGCCTGGAGTTCCGCCGGGCTGCCGTCGAAGACGATGCCGCCGTTCGCGACGACCACCGCGTGGTCGGCGATCGGCAGGGTTTCGTGCACGTGGTGGGTGACGATGATGCTGGTCAGGCCCAGCGTGCGGTTGAGGCGGGAAATCAGGCTCATGATCACGCCGGAGGCGATCGGGTCGAGCCCGGTCAGCGGCTCGTCGTAGATCATCAGCGGCGGATCCAGTGCCAGCGCCCGCGCCAGCGCCACGCGCCGCGCCATGCCGCCGGAGAGCTCGCGCGGGTAGAGATCGCCGGCGGCGCGCAGGCCGACCGCGTGCAGCTTCATCTCCACCAGCGCGGCGATGACCTCGTCGGGCAGGTCGGTATGGGTACGCAGCGGCAGGGCCACGTTCTCGGCGGCGGTGAGGTCGGTGAGCAGGCCGTTGCCCTGCAGCAGCACGCCCAGACGCTTGCGCATTGCCAGCAGCGCGCGGGCATCCTCGGGCACCGCCTCGCCGAACACTTCGACGCGGCCGCGGGCCGGTCGCAGTTCGCCGGTCAACGCGGAAAGCAGGGTGGACTTGCCGCTGCCCGAAGGCCCGAGCACCGCGGTGATCCCGCCGGCGGCCACGCGCAGGCGCACGTCGTCCAGGATCGTGCGCTGGCCGCGCACGAGGCGGACATCGTCAAACAGGGCGGCGGGGGCGGGGACGGGATCCAAGGCGGCTGTCTGCGGCGAAACTCCGGAAGCATGGCGATTATGGCCTGAATGGAGGCCTGCTTGGCCGCGCGGTTAGAATGGAGTGTTCCGCCGCATGCGAGACCTGCCGTGAGTGCATCCGACCTGCCCGATCCCGACCATCGCCATGGCGTCCGCCGCGAGGAGGCCGAGGCCGCCGTGCGCATCCTGCTGCGCTGGGCCGGCGAGGACCCCTCGCGCGAAGGCCTGCTCGATACCCCCAAGCGCGTGGTCAAGGCCTACGGCGACTGGTTCAGCGGCTACGCCATCGATCCGGACGAGTACCTCGCCCGCACCTTCGAGGAAGTGGAAGGCTACGACGAGATGATCGTGCTGCGCGACATCGAATACGAAAGCCACTGCGAACACCACATGGCGCCGATCATCGGCCGCGTCCACGTCGGCTACGTGCCGTCCGGCCGCGTGGTCGGCATCAGCAAGCTGGCGCGCGTGGTCGATGCCTACGCGCGCCGCTTCCAGGTGCAGGAGAAGATGACCGCGCAGATCGCCAACTGCATCCAGCGCGCGCTGGAGCCGCTGGGCGTGGCGGTGGTGGTGGATGGCGCGCACGAGTGCATGACCACCCGCGGCGTGCACAAGCGCGGGGTCAGCATGGTGACTTCGACCATGCTCGGGGTGTTCCGCGAGGATGCCCGCACCCGCGACGAATTCCTGAGCCTGATGCGCGCCGGCCAGCGTTGAGCGCGACCGGCCACGGGGTTCGATGAGATCGATCCGCGCCCGCGCGGGCACGCCGGGGCCGGGCACCCGCTGCACCGCTTTCGCCGACGGCCAGCGCATCGCCGCCGGCGAGCTGCGCCACGTCGCGTTGAAGGCATGGCAGTGGCTCGATGCGCTGCCGGACGCCGAGTTGCACGTGTTCGACGACGGCGATGGCGCGGTGATCGCGCTCGACCTGGACGGCAGCCTGGCCGACGTCCTGCAGCGCGTGCGCGACGGGAAGCCCTTGCGCGCGGATGCGGCGCCGGCACCGCGTGGTCGCGGCCGGCCGCGTCTGGGCGTGCAGGCACGCGAGGTGACCTTGCTGCCGGAGCAATGGGCCTGGCTTGCGGTGCAACCCGGCGGCGCATCGCTGGCCTTGCGCCGGTTGGTTGATGCGGCGCGCGCGGGCGGCGGCGCACGCAAGGACGCGCAGGCCCGCAGCTGGCGCTTCCTTTCGGTGATCGGGCGCGGGCATCCGGGGCTCGATGCGGTCGGGCGCGCGTTGTTCGCCGGCGATGCCGCCGCCTTCGAGGCGGAGCTCGCCCACTGGCCGCTGGACATCCGCGAACACGCGGCGATGCTGGCGGCACCGGCATGGCGGCCCTGAACCACCGTGGGCGGCGCCGCGCGCGCACGGCAACGGGCACAATACGCGGCCCCTCCCGTCCCCGGCCCCGCGCACCATGAGCCAACCGCAGGTCCCGCCGGTGCGTCGCGCCGCGCTGGTCTTCATCTTCTTCACGGTGTTGATCGACATCCTGGCGTTCGGCCTGATCATTCCCGTGCTGCCGCACCTGGTGGAGGAGTTCGTCGATGGCGATGTCGCGACCGCCGCGCGCTGGGTCGGCACCTTCGGCGCGGCCTTCGCGGCGATCCAGTTCTTCTCGGCGCCGGTGCTGGGCGCGCTTTCGGACCGCTTCGGGCGGCGCCCGGTCATCCTGCTTTCCTGCCTCGGGCTGGGCCTGGACTTCATCCTGATGGCGCTGGCAACGAGCCTGGCGTGGCTGTTCGTGGCGCGGATCATCTCCGCCTTCACCTCGGCCAACTTCAGCACCGCCAACGCCTACATCGCCGACGTGGTGCCGGCGGACAAGCGCGCCGGCGCCTTCGGCATGATCGGCATGGCCTTCGGGCTCGGCTTCATCGTCGGCCCGATGATGGGCGGCTGGCTCGGCCATTTCGACCTGCGCTGGCCGTTCTGGGGCGCGGCCGTGCTGGCGCTGCTCAACTTCTGCTACGGCCTGTTCGTGCTGCCGGAATCGCTGCCGAAGGAACGCCGCAGCGCACGTTTCGAATGGAAGCAGGCCAACCCGATGGGCTCGGTCAAGCTGATCCTGCGCTATCCGCAGCTGTTCGGGTTGGTGGCGATCCTGCTGCTTTCCAACCTGGCGCACTACGTCTATCCCAGCGTGTTCGTGCTGTACGCCGATTACCGCTACGACTGGGGCCCGATGATGGTCGGGCAGGTTCTGGCGGTGGTCGGGCTGTGCTC
Organism: Pseudomonadota bacterium; assembly: GCA_023394655.1. Classification (GTDB taxonomy): domain Bacteria; phylum Pseudomonadota; class Gammaproteobacteria; order Xanthomonadales; family Xanthomonadaceae; genus Solilutibacter. The sequence continues at coordinate 2,599 of JAEXAG010000173.1, read as the reverse complement.
GGCCATCGTGCAGGGCGGGCTGGTGCGGCGCGTGGTGCCGAAGATCGGCGAGCACAACGCCCTCCTGCTCGGACTTGCCGCCGGCGTGATCGGCTTCGCGGCCTACGGCCTGGCGCCGGCGGGCTGGATGTTCATGGCGGCGATCCCGGTGATGGCGTTCTGGGGCTTCGCCGGGCCGGCGGCGCAGGCGCTGGTGACCCGCGAGGTCGGTGCCGACGTGCAGGGCCGCATCCAGGGTGCGATGGCCAGCCTGATCAGCCTGGCCGGCATCATCGGGCCCACACTCTACACCGGTGCCTTCGCCATGTTCATCGGCACCGGCGCCCCGGTGGAGCTTCCCGGCATGCCCTGGTTCATTGCCTCGGCCCTGCTGGCGGCCGCGCTGCTGCTGGCGTACTGGCATCGGAAGGTGCGGGGCTAGGCGCCGCAATACCGCATCGCATGGTGCCCGCTTCCGCCTACACTTCAGGATCCCCCGACGACGCAGGAATGCGCCGATGACACGTCCCTCGAGTTTCGATCGCGATGCGCTGCTGGCCTGCGCGCGCGGCGAATTGTTCGGCCCCGGCAATGCACGCCTGCCCGCGCCGCCGATGCTGATGTTCGATCGCATCACCGAGATCGCCGAAACCGGCGGTGCCCACGGCAAGGGCGTGATCCGCGCCGAGCTGGACATCAGCCCGGGCCTCTGGTTCTTCGATTGCCACTTCCATGGCGATCCGGTGATGCCCGGCTGCCTCGGCCTGGACGCGATGTGGCAGCTGGCCGGCTTCTACCTGCCGTGGCTGGGCGAGCCCGGTCGTGGCCGCGCGCTGGGCGTGGGCGAGGTCAAGTTCACCGGCCAGATCCTCCCCGGCGCAAAACTGGTGCAGTACCAGATCGATATCCGCCGGGTGATGCGTGGCCGGCTGCGCATGGTGATCGCCGATGGTCGCACCCTGGTGGATGGCCGCGAGATATACACCGCCAGCAACCTGCGGGTCGGCCTGTTCCAGTCCACGGAGGATTTCTGATGGCCGCAGGTTCGACGCGCCGCGTGGTGGTCACCGGGTTCGGGATCGTCTCCCCGCTGGGCAATGACGCGGATGCGGTGTCCGCGTCGCTGCGCGAAGGCCGCAGCGGCATCCGCGCGATGCCCGAATACGCGGAGCTCGGATTGCGCTCGCAGGTGGCCGGAGTCTGCGACATCGACCTCGACGCGCGCATCGACCGCAAGCTCAAGCGCTTCATGGGCGATGCCGCGGCATTCGCCTGCGTGGCGATGGAAGACGCGATCCGCGATGCCGGGCTGGATGCCGATTCGGTGTCCGATCCGCGCGTCGGGCTGATCGCCGGCAGCGGCGGGGCCTCGGCGGAATGGCAGATCGCCACCGGCGACCTGATGCGCCAGAAAGGCGTGCGCAAGGTCGGCCCGTACATGGTGCCGCGCACGATGTGCAGCACGGTGTCGGCGGCGCTGGCCACCGCGTACCGCATCAAGGGCACGAGCTATTCGCTTTCGGCCGCCTGCGCCACTTCGGCGCACTGCATCGGCGCGGCCGCCGACCTGATCCGCCACGGCGCGCAGGACATCGTGTTCGCCGGCGGCGGCGAGGAACTGCACTGGGGCATGACCTGCATGTTCGATGCGATGGGCGCGCTCTCGACGCATTTCAACGAAGACGCCGCGCGGGCCTCCCGGCCCTACGACGCCGCCCGCGACGGCTTCGTCATCGGCAGCGGCGGCGGCATGCTGGTGCTGGAGGATCGCGATCATGCGCTGGCGCGTGGCGCGCGCATCCATGCCGAATTGCTCGGCTACGGCGTGACCAGCGATGGCGCCGACATGGTCGCGCCGAGCGGCGAAGGCGCGGTGCGCTGCATGAAGATGGCACTTGAAGGCGTGGATCGCGGCATCGACTATCTCAACACCCACGGCACCTCGACGCCGCTGGGCGATGTCACCGAACTGGCCGCGGTGCGCGAAGTATTTGGCGATGCACTGCCGCCGATCTCGTCCACCAAGGCGTTGTCCGGGCATTCGTTGGGCGCTGCCAGCGTGCACGAGGCTATCTACTGCCTGCTGATGATGCGCGATGGTTTCATGGCGGCCTCGCACCACATCGACGAACTCGACCCGGCCTGCGCCGCGTATCCGATCCTGCGCGAGACGCAGGCGGCCCGGCTCGATGCGGTGATGTCCAACAGCTTCGGCTTCGGCGGCACCAACGCCACGCTGGTGTTCGGCCGCCACCGCTGAGGCCGGATTGCCGTCGCCGGATACGAAAAAGCGCCCTTTCCGGGCGCTTTTTCATGGAAGCGGCGATGGCTCAACCGCGGTTGTCGCGCTTGACCTGGTTGCGCCGGCCACGCGCGCTGACATGGCCCTGGATCGGCGTCTTGCGGCCGGCTTCGAGCTTCTGCTCCAGCGCGATGTTCTGCGCGCGCACGTCGGAGAAACCTTCGTGCAGCTTGCCGCCGCCGGCCGCGTTGAGCGCGCGCAGGTTGGCGGTGCGCTTGCCGCCGGTCTTGCCGCCCGCCGGCGTGTTCGACGGCCGCTTGGCCACCGCCTTCTTCGCGGCCTTTTCCGCCACCGGGGCCTTGGCGACGGCCTTCTTCG